>JAUIAG010000377.1 GCA_030425355.1 Verrucomicrobiia bacterium | reverse complement strand
GTCTCCGCCAGAAGGAAAAGCAGTCCAGCCGGCCAGGCATGTGACCTCAGCTCTGGCCGGCCTGAATACGCAGTCCGTCCCATGCGAGGTAGACACCCGGGGGCAGTTCCTGCTGATGCAGGTCATGATCGTAATCGTGGGTGAGGTGGGTGAAGTAGGTTTCACGGGCTCCGATGCGGCGGGCCGCTGTGAGAGCTTCATCAAAACACATGTGCGTCGGGTGTTCCTTGAAACGCAGTGCATCGAGGATCACCACGTCGGCTCCGGAAACCTGTTCGATGGCGGCGTCCGGGATTTCCTTGGCATCGGTGAGGTAGGCAAAAACCTTCCGGTCACCGCAGCGGAACAGATAACCGGTGCAGGTGACCCGCCCGTGAGGCAGCCAGACCGGTTCGACTTCCAGATCGCGGAATGAAAATGAGGACTGAACCACGCGCTGCTCCGGTTTGAAATAACCCTTGGGAACATTGTCATTTTCAAAGGCATAGCTGAAAACGCGGCGGAGGTGTTCGAAGGTCGGTTCCGAGGCGTAGACCGGGAATGGCTGGCCGGTCCTGTGGTCACAGAACCGCCGGCAGTCATCCATACCCATGATGTGGTCGGCGTGAGCGTGGGTTATGAAAATAGCGTCGAGATGGCGGATATTCTCGCGCAGACACTGGATTCTGAATTCCGGCGTCGTGTCGATCACCACCGAGGTCGAGGGGCTCCTGACCATCACGGAGGGCCGGGTGCGGTGGTTGCGCGGATTCGCAAGGAAGGACTCGGGATACTGTTCGCCGATGATGGGAACGCCCTGTGAGGTCCCGGAACCCAGAAAGGTTATTTCAAGACTCCCGGGTGAACCCGTGCTGATCGAGTCCGGTTGTAGAATTTGTGTATCTTTCTCCATTCTAAGGACTTGAAATCCAAGGATAAAACAAAACAATCATTTGACCAACAGGCTTTCCCTGTTCCGGGCAAGAGTGACCCAAACTGCGTATGCTGACCACACTGCGGATTAAGAACCTGGCACTGGTTGAAGACCTGACTGTCGATTTCAGGAGCGGATTCAACGCGCTGACCGGTGAGACCGGTGCCGGAAAATCCGTGATTATCGGCGGTATCCAGCTCCTTCTGGGTGGCCGATCAGACAGGTCTCTGATCCGCTCCGGCACCGAACAGTGTGTGGTCGAGGCGGTCTTCGACGTCTCAGGATTGATCGACCAGATTGATGAACTGCTTGAGGCGCTGGGGCTGGAACCGTGCGAAGGGGGCCAGCTTTTCATCCGCCGTGCCATCAGCCAGCAGGGATCCTCCCGACAGTTTGTCAACGGCTCGCCGTGCCAGGTCAGCGCCCTTGGACGACTGGGCGAACTGCTGGTGGACTTTCATGGTCCGCATGACCACCAGTCACTCAATGACAGTCGCAGACAGCTCGATATCGTCGATGCCTGTGGGGATTTCGGAGACCTCCGTCAGCAGCTCGCCGATCTCACCCGCCAGCGCACCGAAATCGTCGATGCCAACGCCGAGCTGACCCTCAACGAAGCCGAATTCGCCCGCCAGGTGGAAATTCTCGAATTCCAGATTCAGGAGATTCGCGCTGCCGGGCTGCAGGCCGATGAGGAGCAGACTCTCGAAAACGCCTATCAGCGGGCATCCAATGCCGCACGCATCCAGGAACTCTGTCAGGAGGCCATGCACTGCCTCCAGGATGGGGACCCGTCCGCCATCGGCCTGCTTCACCAGGTCAACCGATCACTGAATCAGGCCAGCCACATGGATGAGGGGGCATCCCGCATCGTCGATATAGCCTCACAGGTTTCGATGATGGTCTCTGAACTGGCCGGCGAGGTGGAAGCGTATGTGGAATCCCTCGAACTGGACCCGTCGAGGCTGCACGAACTGGAGAACCGCTATTCCTCCCTGCAGTCCCTCAAGAAAAAATACGGGCCGAAGCTCGAGGACATTCTCAGTTTCGCCAGCCGCGCAGAAGAGAAGCTCACGAATCTCCAGCAGCGCGAGGCGCGTATCCAGGATTTCCAGGAACGCATACGCGGGATAGACGGGCAGCGCATGGAAATCGCCTCGGAAATTTCGTCCCGCAGAGCCGCCATCCTCGATCCATTATCAAGAGACATTCAAGCCCACCTCGCCGACCTGGGCTTCCGACAGTGCCAATTCGAGATCAGGCTTCATGCCAATCCGTCAATCGATCCGAAGTCGCTGCGAAGCCATGGATTTGACACCATCGAATTTCTTTTTTCACCCAATCCGGGCGAACCGCTCAAGCCCCTCAAGGCGGTGGCTTCCTCCGGAGAAATGGCCCGGGTCATGCTCGGGATTAAAACCGTGCTCGCATCCCGTGACTCCATCCCGCTTCTGATATTTGACGAAGTGGATGCCAATGTCGGCGGCGAAACCGCGTCCATTGTCGGACTGAAGCTTCGCAGTATCGGTCAGAACAGGCAGGCTCTCTGCATCACCCACCTCGCGCCGGTTGCCGCATGCGCTGACTCCCACTTTTTCGTTGAGAAAGAGGTGGTTGATGGCAGAACCATCTCCTTTGTCCGGGCGCTTGAATCGGACGACCGGGTGCGGGAGATTGCGCGGATGCTTGGCGGCACCGATGATGAAGCGCTGATTCATGCGCGGGCACTGCTCGAACGCAATGTTTCCAAACTATCGAAATCAGCAAAGCCCTCCGAGTCCGGAAAACGCACGAGGAAGAAAAAATAACCCCAGTCCCACAACCAGAAGGGCGGAGTGTTCAGAACCCGGGAATCTGCCATTCAATGACTCTCCTGGACACGCCGGAAATGTCATGTTGACTGCTCCCGGAAGTCAACCAAAGCCCCTTCAGCGGGCCACCATTGTCGCTGATCTGCTTATATTGAGGAGTTTTCGATATTTTTTGTTGGAATTTACTCGTAAATTGATATTTTTTTACTGGCATACCCGCCCGGTCCGGAATACGAGTGGAAATTTTTTAACTGATCAACGACCCATGGCCCGCCAACTGCGCATCCAAGTCCCAGGTGCCTTCTACCTGGTCTCCAACCAAACTCAAACGAGGAATGGCCTGTTCCGCAGCGACGAGGAAAGGGCGTTATTCATGGACTGCCTCCTCGAAACCTGTTCGAAGACCGGCTGGACTATCCACGCCCTGTCCCTTACCAAGGATGGCTACTTCATTCTCCTCGAGAGTCCCGAGCCTAATCTTGTGGACGGCATGAAATGGTTCCAGGGGGCCTTCACCGCCAAGATCAACAAAATCAGGGAAAAAAGAGAGGCGCTTTTCGAGCGTCGGTACCGCTCCGTGATTATCGATCCGGGCGAGTCGGATATTTTCAAAACGCTTTCGGAGTATGTTCATACAGCCCCTGTGTGGACGCGGACCTACAAGGGCGACCTGCAGGATTACGAGTGGTCATCCGTAAAGGATTATGCTGCACCCAAAAGCCGGCGCGGGGGTCACATCCACGTTGACAGGGTCCTTGCTGCATACGGCCTCAAAGACGACACATCAGGACGGAAAAAATTTCTGGCAGCAGTGAATGAAGTGGCCCGACGCGTCGGCGGGAATTCGCTTCCGGCTGACATTGCCGACAGCTGGAAGCCGATTCGCAGGGGATGGTTCATAGGGAGTGACAAGTTCCACAAGGACCTCCAGGCGGTCATCGCCAAGACCCGGGACGGCAAAGTGCCCGGGCGGACCAGCACCAGAAATGTTCACGGCGAGGCCATGGCGCGCAATATCATCAAAGCGGGTCTCAAGGTCATGAAACTCAAGGAGTCCGACCTCACCAAAATGCCACTCGGTTGCGATGAGAAAATTGCATTGGCAACTGTGCTGCGTCAGAAGACCACAATTTCCCAGGACTGGATCAGCAAAAGACTCAGGATGGGGCACAGGACCAATGTGTCGAATGGCATCACCAAGGTCAAAAACGACGACGGGGGCAAACTCACCAAACTGGTGCGCAGCATAGAGAAGGCTTCCCTCTGATTTTTGTCCGCTGCCGACCCTGAGCGGTTCCCGGCAGCTGCTCCCCGAATCGGCTGCTCCCCGCCACCAGAGTTTCTTCCGATTGAATCCCGGCTGGCAACGGGTATTATCCGGTCATGCAAACCAGTTCAGCCTGCCGGAACAGATCCCTCTCTTTTGTGATATCCACCGTGGCCTGCGC
>JAUIAG010000376.1 GCA_030425355.1 Verrucomicrobiia bacterium | reverse complement strand
GGCGGCTGGGTGGGGCGGAGTTTCGGAGCCGTCACAAAGCACACATTGTCATGGACGGTCATCTGCCAGTCGTCCTCAAGCTGGATGTGGTATCGGTAGGTCACCGGCACTCTTATTTCCGCAACCGATGTGCCGAGGTCGACGTAATCCCATGCGATTCTTTTCTGGGATTCACTGCGGAAGGTCTCAACCGATTCGAAATTGGCGACCTCGAGGTGGTTTCCGCCCTCCTCGATGCGCGCGGGAAGCTGGGAAAGAAACGACTGGGATATCTGTGAACTGGAAAAAGTCCCGGCCGCTATCGAAGCTTTTTCAGAAATGTCCCTGATTTTGCTTTTTCCGCTTTTGAAAAGCGAGGTGGTTTCACTGACGGTGATCCAGTATGCCGCGAAGGCGAGGAAACCAAGGACCATGAAGGTGAGTGGCCATCGCCACGGACTGATGCGGTGACCATTGGAGACGGCGTTTGCAGTCGCTGCAGCCCCGGGCGCATTTTCCGCCTGTGTCCCGCCGGCCCTGCCGGAATCCGCTGCAGGAGTGTTCTCCGTCTTCCCGGACACCTGATCCGGACCGTGTTTATCTGGTTTGTTCTCCTCACTCATAATCCGGACCCTCCCGGGTATTCCATTCGATTGGACCTGGTCAAATCACCGTGCCCGTTCAATTAGACGGCGGCAGCCCCCGATCGTTGCATGAGAAAAACGGGGCTGTTTTGGAATCCCCCTGCGGGCAGGGTGACCGGACTCGCATCGCGTCTAGAAACCGGCGTGTCCCGGAGTTCTCGCAAAGGGGATGACATCCCGGATATTACCCATTCCCGTGACAAACATCAACATCCTCTCAAATCCGAGGCCAAATCCGCTGTGCGGCACCGTGCCGTATTTTCTGAGGTCCGCATACCACCAGTATTCCTCCTCGGGGAGGCCGGCGTTTCTGATGTTGTTCATGAGCACATCGGGTCTTTCCTCGCGCTGTGATCCGCCGATGATCTCGCCGATGCCGGGAACCAGGACATCCATGGCCGCAACCGTCCTGCCATCATCATTGCGGCGCATGTAAAAGGGCTTGATGGACTCCGGATAATCCCGGACCGTCACCGGGCACTTGAAATACTCCTCGGTAAGGAACCGTTCATGTTCGGACTGGAGGTTGGCGCCGAACTCCACCGGATAATCGAAGCTTCGATCCGACTCTTTGAGTATCCCGATGGCATCGGAGTAGGTGATGCGCTGAAAAGGTTTATCCAGGACGAAGTTCAGGCGTTCCATGAGCCCTTTGTCCACAAACCGGGCGAAAAGGTCCATGTCCTGGGGGTTATGGGTGAGGGTGTCGCGGATGAGGAATTTGACGAACTGCTCCGCGAGATCCATGTCGCCGTGGATGTCGCAGAATGCCATCTCCGGTTCAATCATCCAGAATTCGGCGGCATGCCTGGACGTATTGGAGTTCTCGGCGCGGAAAGTCGGGCCGAATGTATAGACATCGCCGAGCGAGCAGGCGAAAACCTCCGCTTCCAGCTGGCCACTGACGGTGAGGTAGGCGGCGCGATGGAAGAAGTCGCGGGTTTCGTCGATTCTTCTGTCCTCCCTGCGGGGTGGATTTTCCAGGTCAAGAGTGGTGACCCGGAAGAGTTCGCCGGCTCCCTCGCAGTCACTGGCCGTGATGATCGGTGTGTGGATGTAACAGAAACCCTGCTCCTGAAAAAAGTTGTGGACGGCATAGGCCAGTCGGCTGCGAACACGGAACACCGCACCAAAAAGGTTCGAACGGGGCCGCAGATGGGCGATTTCCCGCAGATACTCCATCGAATGGCCCTTTTTCTGAAGGGGAAAGGACTCGTCCGCCCGGCCGATCAGACCGAACTCTGAAGCGTGCACCTCCCATTTCTGTCCCTTGCCCTGGGATTCCACCACCCTGCCTTTGATCCAGACTGAAGCGCCGGTGGAGGTGTGGTGGATCTGGTCATATCCCGGTGTTCCCTGGTCGACGATGATCTGAAGGTTTTTGAGGCACGAGCCGTCGTTGACTTCCAGGAAGGAAAAGGTCTTTGAATCCCGGCGGGTCCTGACCCAGCCTTTGACAAGCACATCTTCACCGGCCTGCTCCAGCTCAAGGGCCTCTCTGACTTTAATGCGTTTCATTCAGAACTGATGCGTAATGAAAAATTTAACCGGTCGGCACGATGACCGCAGGAGGGTTTTACCAGAGGGGCATTCAATCAAAAAGACAATCTGTAGTCCCCGATGCTGCCTGACCAAAAAAGAAGCCGCGCCATGGGACCACAGCGCGGCTGGGAAAATCAGCGGAAGCGGAGACTTATTCGACAACGCTGACATCGACCGGCTTGGGAAGGATCTTGAAGACCTTCCCGGTCTGGCCGACGAGTCCATTGCTCGAATTTGTCATGACATAAACTTCGCCTTCGGCATCCTGACCGAAATTGACAACGTAACCGTCTATTTCACCGTTGGGGATGTGGCGGGATGCCAGCTTGTCCATGTTCCAGCTGCCATCGGCATTTTCACGGGCCACGAAGAGGGATCCCTTGCCGCCGCCCCAGCCGGATGACCAGTCGCCGAAAATGTAGGCGCCATTCCACTCGGGGAAAGCCTTTCCGCGGTATACATAACCACCGGTGATGCTGATACCCATGGAATCCTCATCCTGGTTGAAAGCGCCCTTGTTCTTGTAGACGAGGATGGGGTCGATAAACAGATTGCCGGCAGCGTCGTGAACGGGTGCTTCCAGTGCCTGGGGCAGTCTGGGTCTTTCCGGATCAAAACCGGTGCGGCCTTCACGGACGCGCCATCCGTAGTTGCCGCCTTTGACGATGATGTTGACTTCCTCGTAGCGGGCCTGGCCCACATCGGCGAGGAACAGTCGATGTTCACCACCCATGTCGAAGGACATTCCCCATGGATTGCGAAGGCCCCATGCGTATATCTCCGGACGTCCGCCTCCCTGCGCGAAAGGGTTGTCGGCGGGAATCGAATACGGATCGCCTTTGTCGACATCAATTCTCAATACCGAGCCGAGGAGTGTTTCGGTGTTCTGGCCGTTTCCATTGTCGCCATGACCGACGCCCTTGTCATTGCCTGCGCCACCGTCGCCGACGCTGATATACAGATAGCCGTCAGGACCGAATGCAAGGCGTCCGGAGTTGTGATTGAACTGCGGCTCATCAATTTTGAGGATGGTTTTTTCGGAGTCCATGTCGATGGTGCCGTCCTTGAGGACCTTCAGACTGGAGATATGGCTGGTGTGATCAAACTGTTCCGGAGCCGAGTCCTGCTTCGGTGCGCTGTAATAGACAAACACCCTGCGGTTTTTTTCAAAATCCGGATGGAAGGCCATGCCGAGGAGCCCCCGTTCGTCGAATCCTTCATTGAGGCTGGCCATGCGTGGACGGAAATCGGCGATCACTTTTCTGGAATCGTGTTTCCCGTCCTTGAGGTGGTAGACGACTCCGACCTGATCGGCGATCACCAGATCCGACTCCGATCCGGGCACGGAAAGGAGGTTTGAGGGTGAGACGTATCCATCTGAAATCAATGTGAGAGCCGGTTCCGCCTGGAGGCCTGCACTCACGGCCATGGCTGCCACAGCGGCTCCGCAATATCTGGTTAAGCGTGTCATATTCTGTATGAGGAGAATTATGTCACGATTCTAGCGCTGATTTCGTCATTCACAAGCCGGGAATGCGAATCCTTGTGGGGATGCGGGCGGTGCGAAAACCATTCGCAAACCCCGGTCAGAAGCGTTATCCTGTGGCCATGAGATCAATCCTTGTTTGCGTGGCGATGCTGGCCCTCGGAATGGTGGTGGGTACAGCTCAGGAGGAAAATGAAAGCGGCTCCCTCAATGCACTGGAGAAGGCATTCGAAACCCGCATGGAAAAAGCTGTGTTTGAAGGGCAGTGGTGTCTGGTCAAGGACGGGAAAATGGGACCGTGGAAAGCTGACAAATACACCATCCAGTCAGCGCGGAAAATCGAGGGAGACACCTGGGTCATTACCTCGAGGATACAGTTTGGCAATGTCGACGTGAATGTTCCGCTGACCGTCAAAGTTTTCTGGTCGGGGGATACGCCGGTGATTTCGGTCACCGACCTTCCGGTTCCCGGCGCCGGCACTTACACCGCACGGGTGCTGGTCTACGAGGATACCTACGCCGG
>JAUIAG010000375.1 GCA_030425355.1 Verrucomicrobiia bacterium | reverse complement strand
AGCAGATCTGGTCGGTTTTGAGAACCCACTCCGGGGTTTTGACGATTACCAGGACCGGTTCCCGGTGAAGCGGCCCGGCGAGGGATGCACGCAGAGCACTGGCCGAGAGTGAAAGACTGGTGCGTTCCATCTTTCCGGTCGCCTTCTGGAATTCCTCCTCGGTGAGCTGGCCGCGTATGGTGTCGACGAAAACCTTGAAGAGGCTGAGGTATTCGTCTGTCTCCATGGTGCCGAGGTCATTTTCGGGGTAAAAGACTTCGATGCCGGGGTGGCGCGAGTAGACGACCATGGCGGGCCGCGCGGTGGTTTCATGCCCTGTTCCGACTGGACAGACATTTGAACCGACGAGGCTGTTGATGAGGGTGGAAACACCGCTCCGGGCAGGACCGAGCAACCCGACAAGTTGTTTTCGGGCGTTCAGTTCACCCCGGATCGCCCGCAGTGGCTGCAGGCTCTCACGGATTTCATCGAAATAGGGATGGGGCTTTCCATTCGGCCCCGGAACGGCCCCAAGGATTTCCCTGTCGATGAGCTTGAGTATAGCGGTGCTCATGAGTTATTGGCGAATTCAGGAAACTTTTCGGATTCAGTTTCGACGCGCTGGCGGGGCCCCGGCCATTCAACCGGCCGTGAAACCCTGCACGCATCATTCAACACATCCTAATCATCGACCGGCAATGCCCAATTTTAAATCAATTTTGCCCAAATCAGGGACAAGCCGCCGCAAGTTCCTCCAGTCCAGCCCATTGCACACCGTGCTTAATTTTCCTGTCACCGATTTTCATCTGCGGACGTCTGTTCACCAGTCCATGTCGGTGCTAACCTTGATCTGTGCATCTGAAACAAAGGCCGATCTTGGTAAAACAAAAGAATTGCCCTCAGATGAGGAATGCCGAAAATGGCACCCTTTCCGCCTTTTTCTGGAAGGCTCTGGAAAATTGAAATAGACTCTGGCGAAATGTCATATCAGAAAAAATCATTGAAGGCGCTGGTGAAGCAGTCGATTTTGTGGCTGGCGGCGGTGCTGCCGACAACCGGTTTTCTTGGTGCTCAGGACGACGCGTTGTTCCGGCATCTTCCTGCAAATCCCGATGCTGTGGGCTATGCCGCCACGGAGAAGGTCCGGCAGATACCGGGTTTTGCGGGAATGGGCGGAGACGGATCGGACACAAGCGTCTCAAGCATGCTGATTGGTATTGACGACAGCCAGTCCGAAGGGGTCCTCACTGCAATCTACGAACTCAAGGATTCTGCCGATGCACTCAAGATGCTCTCTCCCTCGGCCGGTGCCAGTGGCGAGAATCCAATGGCCGGTCTGACCAGTTTTCTCGGCGACCGGACCCTTTACGTCGAGAAAATGAAATCCGCTGTGCCCTCACAGGCACTCGACCGCGCCGGAGAAAAATACGATCTGCGCAGTCACTCCGGAACGGATTACTACCTCGTCTCCAGCCTCCCCGATAATCTGAAAGACAAGTTGCCGGAAAACACGGCTTTTTACTTCCCCTCTGACGACATCCTGGTGGCCGGATCTGAAGATCTGGTGCTCCAGTCCATTGACATCAAGGCCGGCGGCAGCCGCCCCGACCTCATGGACATGGCGGACTCCGGCATGGGTGCCTTCATGACTTTCCGCATTCCAGAAGGAGCGCTGTCCTCAGACCTCCTTGGCGGGAACAACCAGAACCCCCTCCTTTCCGGAATGATGGCCATGCTTCAGGATGTGCGGGTCGCCACAATCGGGCTCAGCCCGGGGGCGGATACCATGGGACTCAAGTTCCGCATGCAGTTCTCCAATGAAGACTCCCTCAACGGTCTGAAAGCGGGACTCCAGGGCATGGCGGCTCAGATGGCAGCGGCTCCGGAAGGGGCCGGCGGGATGGGCCCAATTGGAGACATCCTCAAAGGACTCAACATTTCATCGGAGGGCGACAAGCTTTCGATCAGCACCTCGATTCCCACCGCCATGATGCAGCTTGGTGCTGCAGGCGGGGCGGGCATGGCAGAAATCGACAAAAGCCAGCTGCCGCAGGAAGTGCGCCTGGTTGACGGGTCAACCATCAAAGGCGAGGTCGTCGATCCCATTGATGAAGGCATAGTCGTCGATCTTGAAACGGGCGGCGGGTATTCTCGCCGGATCCACTGGAGTGAGATGGACATACCCACGCTTGAGGCCTTTGACCGCATACCGCAAACCCGCCAGTTTGTGCGCGACTACATCCCGCAGGAACGCTCGAAAATCAAGGCCATCAATCTGGCCTCTCCCCCCGATGTCCCGAGACCGAATGAAGGCGGCGGGTTTCTGGGAGCGCTCTTTTCAACACCGGTGGGGCTGGCCTTTGTCATCGTCCTGTACGCCCTGAATATTTGGGTTGGCATCGAAGTGGCCATCTTCAGGGGACATCCGGTCGCTCTCGTTGGCGGTGCCTCGGCGATCATGCCCCTCATCAGCCCGCTGATTTTCTACTTCATTCCTGCCGAAGCCGCCTACACGGAAGAGTACATCATCGAGGACGAGGAGGAAGACGATGGCACCATACCGGCCGCTGCGCCTCCAAGCCAGCATGGTGGGGGAGCCCCCAAGAACTTCACCATGCCTGAACCTGAAGGCGGCGGGCTTTCACTCTCCGGCGGGAAAAAGGCTCCTTCCACTGAGGGGGCACTCCAGCCCGGCCAGAGGCGGGTCTACAAGCGCGGTGAAGTCACCATCGACCGCCATTTCATTGAGCAGACCTTCGTGCCATTTTTCCGCACGGTTGTCTCCGGTCCCGCCAAGGATCAGGTAATTGACTTCAAAACTCCGAAGGTAACTGTGACCGCCAAGCGGATTTCCAGAATGTCGTCCAATGAAGTGTATGTTGCACTGCAGAGCAGCGGCGCCGAGAAAGGCGTCAAATTCGCCGAAATCAGTGAAATAGTCGTCCGTCATAAAGATGACCGATAACCCGCTGAGACAGAGAGACGATATTCCAATTTATTTTAATTAACCACATTCCAACTCCCCCTGCGTCAGTCGGGGGAGTTTTTGTTTAATGATGGCACCCGGCAGAATGAATGATCCACTTAAAATAGTCTTTATGGGCACCGCGCCACTGGCCAGGGACATCCTCGGCGCGCTGCTGGACTGCGACCGGTTCCGCATAGTGGGCGTGGTCTCCCAGCCGGATCGACCTGCCGGACGGAAAATGCGGCTTCAGCCAACCCCCGTCAAAGAACTGGCCCTGCAACATGGAATCGAGGTCTACCAACCGGAAAAAATACGCTCGGATGAATCGGTTGCGAAACTCCAGGGATGGGGAGCAGACCTCGGCGTCGTCGCGGCATATGGACAGATTCTGCCCGAAAAAATTCTCACGATTCCACGTCACGGATGTCTGAATGTCCATACAAGCATCCTCCCGGAATACCGCGGCGCCGCGCCCATTCAATGGGCCATATATGACCGGATCCCTGAAACCGTCATGAAAATGGATAAGGGCATGGATACGGGAGACATTATTGCCATCCGTAAAACCCCGATCGATCCGGAGGAATCCTCGGCACAGCTTCATGACAGGCTGGCCGTGATCGGCGGACAACTTCTCGTCGAAACAATCCCTGGCTATATCGACGGATCGATACAGCCAGTTCCACAGGACCACAGCCTGGCCACTCATGCCCGAAAGATCGAAAAGGCCGACAGCCTCATCGACTGGAGCCGGACCCCGGAACAGATCAGGGCTCAGATCCTCGCCTTCACCCCATGGCCGGGTGCCAGCTCAGCAATCCTGCCCGACAACCCGGAAAACGGGAGCCTTCCATTCAAAATCTGGAAAATCAAACCACTGGGACTGATTCCCGATGACCAGGCTTCAACGGCGGTGCCAGGCACCATTCTCGAGGCGGACCCGCACCAGGTGATTGTGGCATGCGGCGATGGCCGTCTGGCTGCTCTGGAGGAGCTGCAGTTCCCCGGTGGCAGAAGACTCCCGATCACGGCGATCCAGGCCGCCGGCACATTCCGCCAGGGAATGATGCTGGGAAACGGGTGAGATTGACGGACAGGTCCAGGTATCGCAGCACAGTGAAGTTCAGGGTTTCCTGAGCCGGAAATGCACGCCGTCGTATAGATTGAAAAGGAAGTATCTGAGGATGCTGCGGAAAGGAATCAGGTTCCTCATAACATGACGGAGGGTCGTCGAGTCCGCC
>JAUIAG010000374.1 GCA_030425355.1 Verrucomicrobiia bacterium | reverse complement strand
GGCTGATGCTGGTGGGGCCGAGTCCGGGGCGTGCTGATTCAGAGGAGGAGCATAAGTCCGGGGGCGGCGGGCGTCCGGAGGATCAGGAGGTCTTCATTGGTCCGGGGACATTTCTGGTCAATTTCAACAGTAACAGGGCAAGGAATGACCGTTGGCAGATGATTCCAACGGGGATTATGGGTGATGCGGCGAAGGGCGCTGCCCTGACGGCGATGACCAACCTCGACTGGGGCAACTTCGGCAATCACGAGGACATACCGGAGGAGCGGTTTGCGGAAGGATGCGGGACTGTGTTCCGTGTGATGGAGCAGGCGCGGCCGAGAGTTGTGATAACCCTGGTCACCAGGACGTGGGATCACATGCGGAACTATCTTTATCAATACCGCGTGGAATATCCCGCGGCTCCTCAGGTGATGAGGAATGCGCCGATGGTATTCCGGTTGCCCGGGAATTCCTTCAATACGGTGCTGATAAAATCACCGCAACACCCGTCGCGGCACTTTTTCAAGGGCGAGCATGTGATGGCTATGAAGAAGGTGGTGGACTGGTTCATTGCATGTGAGTCGGAAGCTGAGGGTGGCTGATGGATTTCCGGACAATGTTGCCATCCGGCTTGAGGCGGCTGCCGGCCAGCGGCCCGTCACCATTGCATTATGGTCCGAGATTTATGTTCCGGGCCGCAGCGGCTTTGATTCACCGGGATTTGGAGAACGGTTTTTCCCTGAATCAATGGAGGTGAGTGAGGCCCCACCATTGAAGCGTGGAGGCGGTCAGTTGAGAGACCAGAGGCATGGTTTCAGCGGAGAAGAGGTTCCTTGTTTCGTGGGGATCTGTATGGAGGTTATAGAGTTCGACAGTCCCGTCTGTGCTGGTGGCGGGGTTGGGGATGATGATTTTCCACTGGTCGTTCCGGGCCCACCAGTGTGTGAGGTTCCGGACCGGGACGTGGATGTCATTGGCATCGTGGAGGTAGATGGCCCCGTGGATGGTGGTGCGTCCGGAAAGTGCCTGGTCATCGAGGAGGTTGAGGCCCTGGAGTCTTGCCGGGACGGGGATATCGAGCATTTCCAGCACCGTGGGAACAAGGTCGATGCTGCTGGCCAGATGAGGCACTTCGGTTGGCGGGATCCGCCCTTTCCAGTGAACCATGATGGGGGTTCGCAGTCCGCCGTCATAGGGGGATCGTTTTGATTTGGGGGCGTAGCGTGAGGCATCCAGCTGGTTGATCCACCCGTTGTCTGTGACGTAGAGGACCAGGGTGTTTTCACGGAGGCTGTTGTCATCGAGGTATTTGAGGAGTTCACCACATGTTTCATCGAACCACTCGCACATGGCCCAGTATTTGGCCACCGGGAGGGACGGGGCGCTGTCCGCATATTTCTCCAGAAGTCTCCGGGGCGGCGTGTGCGGGGTATGGGGGAGGAACGGGGCATACCACAGGAAGAAGGGTTTATTTTTATCTTTCTCAATGAAGTCGTAGATGGGCTGGAGACCGGTTCGGCCGATGGTGAGTCCCTCGTCGCCGTGTCGTCCGCCGCGGGCCGGGTCCCCGTGAGTCATGCCGTCATCGAAACCGGGGAGTTCATAACTGCCATGCCACCATTTACCGGTCTGGAAACTGCGGTAGCCATAGCGGCGGAGGATCTTCGGGAGTGTGGGCGACTCCCGGAAAATCTCATCCATGGTGGTTCTGCCATTGAGGAAATCCGGATGACTGCGGAGCGGGCGGCCATTTTCATCGACCGGGGCGGGCGGCTCATTGCCGGTAACGAGGTGCTGTGAGGGATAGAGTCCGGAGATGATGGTGGCGAGTGAGGGCGAGCAGAGGCTGGTGGTGACGTATCCGTTGCGGAACAGCCGGCTTTGCCGTGAAAGGCGGTCGAGGTGGGGGGTGCGGATATGCGGGTGGCCCATGAAGCTGTAGTCGCCCCATGCCTGGTCATCGGAGATGATGAAAATGACATTGGGCCGGTCTGTCGCCTGAGCGCTGAGTGGCCGTGGGACAGCGAGAAGTCCCACTGCCAGGACCGTCAGAAGAACTGATAATTTCGGGTGCATCTCCCATAAATGCCTTGCATGATGTGAGTTTTCAATGACATTTGCGGGGTCGTCCGGTCGACGGGGTGATCCGGAGGATGCACCAGAATGCACTGTTTCCATCAGAGATCCGGGTTTGAGGAAGGCGATTGATGGCACGCGGACTTGATGAGGGATTCCGGGTTGCCAATCGGATGGTGGTGATCATGTTTGTTCTGGAACTGGTGGACACCTTCACGCCGGTGGATATGGACCAGTTCGGGATTGTCCCGTGGAGTGTGAGGGGACTGATCGGGATCCTGTTTGCTCCACTGCTGCATGGAGGCTTCACCCACTTTCTCTTCAATCTGATTCCGTTGTGGGTGAACACCATTCTTCTGTTTGGCGAGCGGCGTTTCAGGCCGGAGTACACCCTGATGGTGATCTGGATCGGCAGCGGGATGGGGACGTGGCTGCTGGGCGGCTTTCGCGGCCTGAACACCGTTCACATTGGTGCCAGTTCGCTGGTGTTCGGTCTGGTTTCCTATCTGGCCTTGATGGGGATCTTTCTCGGACGTTTCTGGACCATCCTGGTGAGTGCGGTCGTCATTTTCTGCTTTGGAGGGATCATGACCGGAGTGCTTCCCGATATCAACATGCCGCAGATCAGCTGGGAGTCACACCTGAGTGGAGCCCTGGTCGGGGCACTGCTGGCTTTCTACAACGCCTTTGTCTATCAGCCGCCCCGGCGGCGCTACGCCGGGTTTGACTGGGACGACTGACAGGGGGGAGGGCCGGTGGCGGGCGCATGCGTGCTTTCTGTTCCGTTGAACCAACTCCGGTGCCAGGTATGTCAGTGACTGGCACCGGCATTGCCGGAACTGGACTGGAAGGATCAGGCGAGGCCGCGCTGGCGGTTGGTTTCGTAGAGGAAGGCGGAGGAGGCGGAGGCGACATTGAGGCTGTCGGTGCCGTGATGCATGGGGATGGTGACACTGAGATCGCACAGGGCGGCGACACCGGGTGAGACCCCGTCGCCTTCAGCGCCGAAGATGAGGCAGCAGGAGTCCTTCAGCGGTGCTTCGGAGAGCTTCCGCTGTCGTTCATGAGGAAATGACCCGATGATGCGGACACCGTTTTGTCGAAGGGTTTGAAGTGCCGCGGCAAGGGACCGGGGTTCGACAATCGGGAGGTTGAATATCGTGCCCATGGTGCAGCGGACGGAGCGCCTGAGCCACGGGCTGCAGGACGTTTCACCACACAACAGAGCGGTGACCCCGAATCCGGAGCAGTTCCGAATCAGGGTTCCGAGATTTTCGGCGTTGCTGATGCCGTCAACGGCAACGAAAAGCCATGGCGACGGGGCCGTCATGAGAACCGATTCCAGCGGGGGGGATTCCGGAATCCCGGCAACCGCCATGACTTCCTGATACATGCGGTAACCAATCACTTTCCGGATTTCCTCTGTTTCCCCGAGGATGACGGAGACGGGCTCGGCGCGGTCGGCGAGCCATGGGCGGATCCGTTCCAGAAAGCGGGGGGAACAGAGGACGGACACCGTGCGGCAGGGGCTGGAGAGGAGTCGGATGATACTCTTGTCGCCCTGGATGACAAACTGTCGGACGCGGTTCACCAGGTCCGGTGTTCTCAGTGTCCGGTATGGCATCAGGAGCGGGTGGTCCGGGTCCAGATCATGTATGCGGATTTCTTCAATCACGGATGCTTCGAAACTGCGTCCGAGGGGAATCGCACAAATTCGGCTGCATTTCAAGCGGTCAGGTGCGTGCGTGGATCGGTCAATGGGTCAACCGGCGCATCAACCACCCGGTGCCAGGCACGGATGTGCCTGGCACCGGGTGATGCGCAATGCGGCTGATTGTGTGGCTTTACAAGTCCGGTGGCTGGATTAATTTGATGGGGTGAATCCGCAGCTGAGTCAGTACCGTTTTCGTCGGGCGAATATTGATGATGTCGACAGCCTCCGTGAGCTGTGGGAGCGGCATGATTACAATCCGATTCCGCTGGAACAGCGAATTACCGAATTTCATGTGGCGCTGGATGAGGACGAGCAGATTGTGGCTGCGATCGGGATTCGTGCCAATCAGCGGCAGGCTTTGTTCCATCACGAGTGCTGGTCAGCGGCGATGACGCACCAGGTCCGCCGGGAACTGGCGAC
>JAUIAG010000023.1 GCA_030425355.1 Verrucomicrobiia bacterium | reverse complement strand
GAAGACCGCGGCACAGCCATCGACGCAACGGGTGTCCTCCCTTCAGGCGAAAAATTCAACGGCCCGTCCGAACTGAGGAAAATCATCCAGGGAAAAAAAGACAAGGTCATCGAACATATGGTCAGCAAAATGATCGGATTCGCCTACGGTCGTGAACTCAACAAGTTCGACAAATGCGTGATCGACGAAGCCAACAAAGCCCTGAAGGCTCATGATTACCGCCCCAGTGTGCTGGTGAAGACCATTGCCACCAGTTTCCCTTTCAGAAACCGTTTTTATGCCATCCAGGAATGAATACATCAACTGGAGGATCGCATTGCATATGTTCGATTCCAGTTTGGATGCAGCGTTATCAATGAAGGCTGAAATAGATAATTTTACCCTTTCCGGACCAACTGTCTGAAACCATGAATCTGACTCTCAACAAATGGAGAATACCCCGCCGGACCTTTTTGAAAGGTGCGGGGGCGTCGCTGGGCCTGCCTTTTCTCAACGCCATGGGGCTCGATGCCGCTGGAGGGAAAAAATCCGCACAGCTGGAAAGTTCCGTGCCTCAGGCACCGACGAGAATGGCGTGTATTTACTTCCCCAACGGCGTCTGGGAGAAAGACTGGCATCCGTCCGGGAATTCACCCGCCCTTGAACTGCCGTGGTCCCTTGAACCGCTTTCCTACTACCGTGATTCATTGACAGTCTTTTCCGGACTGGACAAGAAGCACAGTCACCAGGGGGATGGCCACTATGCGAAAACCGCCAATTTCCTCACCGGCCTCCCGGTGCGCAAAACCACCGGCAAGGACCTCAGTGTGGGCGGAATCTCCATAGACCAGCTGTGCGCCCAGGAAATTGGAAACCGCACTCCGCTGCCTTCAATGGAACTGGGCATCGACCCCGTCATTTCAGGCATAGATACCAATGTCGGCTTCACCAGACTCTACGGGTCATATATTTCATGGCGGTCTGAAAGCGTCCCGGTTGCACGGGAAATCAACCCTCAGCGCGCCTACGAAAGACTTTACGGCATCATACAGGCCCAGGCCGCCCATCGCCGCGGCGAAGGCGCGACTGATTCACAATCCGCGCTGGGCAGTGGCAGCGCCCACGGACCGCTTCTCGACATTGTGCTGGAGGATGCCAACAGACTCCGCGGCAGGCTTGGCCGGGATGACCAGTTCAAGCTGGATGAATACCTCGACTCTGTCAGGGAAGTTGAGAAGCGGATCGATTTCTTCTCGAAGCAGGACCCGCGCGAATGGCAGCCTGACACATCACCCGGCCTCGGTGAAATAGCCCCGCCAAAGGGAGCCCCCGGGGATCATGAGGAACATGTGCGGCTGATGCTCGACCTGATCATCCTCGCCTTCTGGACGGATTCCACCCGCATCAGCACCTTCATGTTCGCCAATGATGTCTCCAACAAAAATTTCTCCGAGTTGATCCCGGGTGTGAAGGGCGGTCACCACTCGCTGTCCCACCACCAGAACAAGGATGAGGCCATCGCTCAGTATTCCGCTATCAACCGCTGGCACAGCCGGCAGCTCGCTTACATGCTTCGCAGAATGAGCACAATACCGGAAGGGGAACGGACGCTTCTGGATAATTCGATGATCCTGTTCGGTTCCAGCTTTTCCGATGGCAACCGCCATGATCCAAGCAACCTCCCCATCGTGCTGGCCGGAAAAGCAGGCGGGACTATCCGCTCAGGCAGACACGTCAACTGTCCGGACCCGACACCGCTGTGCAATCTTTATGTCTCCATGCTCGACCGCATGGGAGTGCACGTGGATGCATTCGGCGACAGCACCCAGCCAATCAGTCTTTCCTGACTCATAAAAAGGCTGATCAATTTATCAGGAATGCCCGGACCACCGTCCGGGCATTCTGGTTTACAGCGATCAAACAGCGTTAACAGCCACATCACCCGATCATCAGAAAGCAACAACCAGCCGATGGTGCCGGCGATGGAATCAGACTGCTTCCACGCAGCGGTGGCAGATTTCCGGATGGTCGCTGTTCTGACCGACTGTGGATTCCCAGTGCCAGCAACGCGAGCACTTGGATGCTCCGAAGTCCTTCAGATGGCGGACGACCGCTGTGGCCGAAGGGTCGATTTCGACGGCGTGTCCGTGGATATCCACAGTGCCGGAATGATCCGGTGCCACCATAACCAGCGTGGAAACGTTCAGGCATTCGCACAGGGTATCACTGTCGTGACTCAGGACTGCGAACTGAGACGCGGTTGGTCTGAGGATAACGACGGCTTCCAGTGCCTTGCCGATGACCTTGTCGCGCCTGGCTGTTTCCAGTTCGCCAAGGGCCGCATCACGAAGCTCGAAAAGAGCCTTCCAGTAATCCGTTTCCGCGGCTGTGAGTTCCCATCCCCCTGAGTTATCAAGAGTGGTCAGGTGAATGGTCCCGTTCCCGGCATCATTCCCGGGAATAAACTCCCACGCTTCATCCGCGGTGAAAGCCAGGATCGGCGACAGCAGCTGGGAAAAGCGGCGCACCAGATGATAGAGAGCGGTCTGTGATGATCGACGGCGCGGGCTTCCGGCCGCATCCGAATACAGCCGGTCCTTGACCATGTCGTGGTAGAGGGCCGAGAGTTCGACGGAGGTGAACTGGCTGAGTCTTTGATAGACGATGTGGAATTCGCAGGCCTGATATGCCTCCAGAACATCCTTTTCGATGGCTGCAAACCGGCTCAGTATCCACCGGTCAAGCGGAGTCATGGAATCAAAAGCCACGCAGTCCTTATCCGGATCAAAATCATAAAGATTGGAGAGCTGATAGCGGAGGGCATTGCGGATTCCGCGGTAGGTCTCGGATACCTTGAGGATCCTTTCATTGTCGACCACGATGTCATTGCGGAAATCCTGTGAAGCCACCCACAACCGAACGATGTCAGCTCCATAGTCTTTGATATAAGCCTCGGCTGTCTGCGGCTTGACGTATCCCCCGTCGCCCTGCTTGCTCTTGGAGATTTTCTGGCGGTCCAGATCCACCATGAATCCGTGGGTCAGCACTGTGTGATAGGGAGCCGCGCCATTGCCGGCCAGCGATATCAGCAGGGAGGACTGAAACCAGCCACGGTGCTGATCGCTTCCTTCCAGGTACATGTCGGCCTGCCAGCGGGCGTCACCGTCTGTCCCTTCACGCACCAGCTCCGGCCGGGCCTGGATAACACTGCGGGAGGAGGAGCCGGAATCAATCCATACGTCCAGAGTGTCTGTCGATTTCCGGTCCGGGACGGGGCCGGAGTAATTCTCCGGAACCACCCGGCTCCAGAGTTCATCCACATCGAGCTGGAACCAGACATTGGAGCCATGCTCTCCGATCAGCTTCGCTGCCCTGCGGATGACTTCAGGATTGAGGATCGCCTCCCCGCCGGAGAAAAATACCGGGATGGGCACACCCCATGTGCGCTGGCGCGAAATACACCAGTCAGGACGGTTGGAAACAGCGCCGACTATCCGGTTTTTGCCCCATGAAGGAATCCATTTGACCCTGTCTATCTCCTCGAGTGCCCGGTTGCGGAAGTTGTCGTGATCGATACGGATGAACCACTGGTCCATGGCCCGGAAGATGACCGGGGTTTTGCTGCGCCAGCAGTGTGGGTATTCGTGATGGTAGTCTTTGAGATGAAGCAGGGTGCCGGTCTGCCTCAACTGGTCCAGAACGGCTTCATTGGCTTCGCTGTGACCGTTTTTGGGCAGGACGCTCCGGCCGATCAGCGACTCGGGCATCTGCTGATCAGCTGGGAGGTCGGCGGTGTGCGCCAGACGGCCATCATCGTCCACCGGCGAATAGACAGGCAATCCGTGTTCGAGTCCGAGACTGTAGTCCTCCAGACCGTGCCCCGGAGCGATATGAACAAATCCGGAACCGGTGGTGTTTTCAACAAAACTGTCGCCGGGAAAGAGGCGGCCGGTGCGCCTGCAGAACGGATGCTGATATTCCATTCCCTGGAGGTCTTCAGCCATCAGAGTGCGCACAATCTCGAAGTTGCCGATTCCGCAGATCTCAACCAGTTTGTCGAGGAGCAGCGTCGAGCAAATATACAGTTCATCCTCGACGCGGAAGGCGGTGTATGTGAAGCCGGAGTTGTAGGCCACTGCGAGGTTGGCCGGCAGCGTCCACGGGGTGGTGGTCCAGATGATGATGAAAGTCTTGTTCATCCCGACCACCGGAAATTTCACGAAAACACTCTGGCTGACGTGCTCCTTGTATTCGACTTCCGCATCGGCGAGCGCCGTGTGGCAGGGAATACTCCAGTAAACGGGCTTCTTTCCGCGGTAGACAAAGCCTTTTTCGACGATGTCGGCAAAGAGTTCGAGTTCAGCCGATTCGTATTTGCGGTCAAGGGTCAGGTATGGATTATCCCAGTCTCCGAAGACCCCAAGTCTTCGGAACTGCTCCTTCTGGATATCAATATATTTTCTGGCATAGGCTTCACAGGCCGAACGGATGGAAGCGGCGTCGGTGTCATCCCCGCCGTTGCGGCGCATCTCCTGTGTGACCTTGAATTCGATGGGGAGGCCATGACAGTCCCAGCCGGGAACATAAGGAGCATGTTTCCCGCTGAGGGTCTGGTGTTTGATGATGATGTCCTTGAGAATCTTGTTGAGGGCGGTCCCGATATGCACATCGCCGTTGGCAAACGGGGGACCGTCGTGGAGGATGAATTTCTCATTTCCCGCGTTCTTTTGGAGCATCTTCTGGTGGATACCCATCTTCTCCCATTTCTGGAGGCGTTCGGGCTCCCGCTGGACCAGCGATGCCCGCATGGGGAAGTCGGTTTTCGGCAGGTTGAGTGTGTCTTTATAATTCATCTTCGACTTTCTCGAGACCGGCAAGGCTATCAACCACTCTGTTGACTGTCAAATGACCACCAGAACGCAGACTCAATTGCCGGGCCCGGATCACGAAGACCCCGCTATCCAACGGGATCGGCGGGGTCTTCAGACCGGCATGCTCATACCGGCCGGACGGGCATCCTAATACTGGTCAATCAACAGGAAACCTGAGTTCAAACCTGGGGATTCGGACGATGCTGGGCTCTCCGTGGGCGTCAACCGCCAGATACGAGCCCTCAGCAACACCGTCTTCTGTTTCCAGCAGATGGAAGGAATTATAGTTGAAGGAGTCGCCAGGGTGCAGGAGCGGACACTTGCCGACGATCCCTTCCCCTTCGACGGCGTGGACATCACCACGGCTGTTGCGAAGCACCCATTTCCTGGCGCGGATGGTCACCGTCTTCAGGGAGTGATTCCGTATTGTTATGTAATAGGCATAACAGTGAGGCTTTTCGGGATTGGTGTAGATCCCGGCCTGGTAGGCCACGTGATCCACTGTCACTGTCAGTCCCTTGATTTCTTTGAGTGCAGCCATAATCAGCAGTCTGGGTATTGGCCCCGGGATTCGCCATAAACCCCGAAGACGACAGGAGAAATACAGGGCCTTTTCCATTCCATTGCTTGTTTCCATTCAAACAATGCGCAGGGAGCAGGCCATGTCATGAATCATCCATCGACCGCCTGATCCCTGTCTTGAATTCAGACTGCATCACCAGAATCGGACCACCATGTCATAGATTGCTGGGCACCAGCTGTTTGGGATAAAAGAACATCATCCACCCGCCTGAAATTGCCTCCACTTTGCCCCTGCCCCATCCACTTTCTGGACACTGAAGGCACTGCTGATACGAACAATTAAACACTTTGAAGTCGGGGGAACCTGACGTAATTTAGGGTGATGCCAGTTTCTGATCGGTCATATATGGGCAGCTACGGTGGCAGATTCCAGTGGTCGATTACCGTGTGGATCCTCGTCATCAACGCTGTCTGCTTTCTCCTGCAGGGAATTGCGGACCGCAGCGGCGGTGGCCGCTTCATCAGTGAATACATCGCGCTCAGTGCGGACGGAGTGCTCAGAGGATTTGTCTGGCAGCTCGTCACATTTCAGTTCCTCCACGGGAGTTTTACTCATATTTTATTCAATTCCCTGGGGATTTTCTTCATTGGCCGTGCAGTGGAACGCTTTCTGGCTCCGGACAAATTTGTCTTCCTTTATCTGTTTTCCGGAGTTGTCGGCGGCATGTTTCAGGTTCTGTGGCTCCTGGCCATGGGATCATCCGCTGTCAGCACGGTCGGCGCTTCAGCCGGGCTTTTCGGTTTTCTCGCTGCCTTCGCCATCATCCTCGGCCATGAAACCATCACGCTGATGCTCTTCCTCATCCTGCCGGTTTCGTTTCAGGGGCGTTATCTGCTGCCAATTGGCCTCGCTGTCAGCCTCCTGGGCATGCTCTGGGACAAATCCAATGTCGGCCATGCCTCCCACCTCGGAGGCATGCTCGGGGCGCTCTTCTACCTCAACTATCTGGAGAAGAAATTCTCACCGATGGACGTCCTGAAAAAGTTTATTCCCGGAAAGCAGGGCGGCAAGATCATCACCGGAACGAATTTCCGCAAAGCTTCACGCCGTGGGCCGGTGCGGACGGCCAGGGTGACCTCTGAATCATCCCGGTCCCCGAAAGCCTCGCCATCAGCATCCGCCTCCTCAATTGTCCCAGCTGAGGAAATTGACCGGATTCTCGATAAAATCACTGAAAAAGGCATCCATTCCCTGACTCCGGACGAGCGCAAGAAACTGGAAAACCACCGTGCCGATCTGAACAAACGACACTGAAGCAAGCGTTGATGCGCGGATGGTGTGCGGAATTGAGGGAAAATTCCTCTGGCGGTTGCGTCGTGTTTGGCGCATAAAAATTTTACATGATCGATCGATATTCACGCCCGCAGATGCGGGGAATCTGGACCGAACAGCGAAAAAAGGAAATATGGCTGGAGGTGGAGAAGCTTGCCGCCGAAGCCATTCATGAGCAGGGACTGATTTCCGCTGAGGACCTCCGGCAGATCAGTGAACGTGCGGCCTTCTCGATTGAACGCTGCGACGAACTGGAGGCGACCCTCCACCACGACGTCATCGCCTTCACCACCAATGTGTCCGAGAATGTCGGTGAACCAGCCAGCAAATGGATCCATTTCGGTCTCACGAGCAGCGATATCCTCGATACCACCTTTGCTGTCCAGCTCAAGGAGTCCGGTGAGATTCTGCTGGAAGGCCTGAGGAGCCTCCGTGGAGCCATAGCCGACAAGGCGCGTGAACACCGGCATACGCCGATGATCGGCCGAAGCCACGGGATTCATGCCGAGCCCCTCACCTTCGGTCTGAAGATGGCGCTGATGTACGATGAATTCGGTCGCGGCATCAGCCGACTGGAGAACAGCGTCGCCCAGGCGGCGGTGGGTAAAATTTCAGGGGCCGTTGGCACGCACGCCCATCTCGGTCCCGAGGTTGAGAAGTTCATTTGCGCCCGCCTTGGGATAAAGGCCTCTCCCATTGCCACCCAGGTCATTCAGCGTGATATCCATGCGGATTTCATGAACACTCTGGCACTTATTGCAGCCAGCATTGAACGGTGGGCCACCGAGTTCCGCCACCTGCAGCGCACTGAAGTTCTCGAAGCCGAGGAATTCTTCTCCAAAGGCCAGAAAGGATCGTCGGCCATGCCCCACAAGCGGAACCCCATTACCGGGGAAAGGCTGACCGGTCTCGCCCGTGTCATCCGGGGCAACGCTGTTGCAGCCATGGAAAATATCGCTCTCTGGCATGAAAGAGACATCAGCCACAGCTCCGTGGAACGAATCATCTTCCCGGATTCGTGCACGCTGCTCGACTACATGCTTCACAAGATGACCCAGCTTGTCAGGGGCCTGATCGTCTATCCGGAGAACATGAAACGCAACATGAAGCTGACCCTCGGCATGTGGCATTCGCAGACTGTCATGCTCGCGCTGGTCAGGAAGGGACTGACTCGGGAAGACGCCTATGCCCTTGTTCAGCGCAATGCCATGGAGACATGGAAGAAGCGTCATGCCGGCGACATGGACGCCGATTTCAAGGACCAGTTGCTCGCCGACAGGGACATCGCCGCTCACCTCACCCGCGACGAACTAGACGCCATCTGCAACCTCGATTTTCACCTCCGTTACGTCGACCAGAAATTCAAGGCCCTGGGCATAGATCCCTGATCCGTCAGAATCCTGCCAACGGCATCAATCCAACCCGCAGGAACGGATCGATCCCCGGTCTGAATTACTGCCGGCAGCCGACAACACCTCAGCATCCGAAAGCTTCACGCAAGACCATGAAATCCAACGCAACAGAAGGACTGCAGGACTGGATTGGTGTCCTGTGGAGACCGGTTTCCATCTTCAGCAAAATCGCCCCGTCCCTCCCCAATGCATGGCGCTGGAAATGGGCTCTGGTGATCCTGATCGGCATGGAGGTCCTCAGCCAGGTCCTCATCTTCAACCAGCCTGCCATCTTCGAACAGGCACGGGCCGACTTCATCGCCCGCAGCCAGGAAAAAATGAAGCAGGACGGGATTTCATCCGAACAGATCCGCCAGGCCGTCCTGGAAATGCAGGATACGCGGCCATTTTTCTTCATTTTCCTGAATTCGACACGGGCGGTGATGGAGACAGCGGCGCGACTGGCAATGATCACCGCGGCTTTCTGGGTGCTGTTGAGGGCGGTTCTGAACAAGTTCCCCACATTGAACCCGGCCCTGGAGGTGGCAGGACTGTCCATGAGCCCGATGTTTCCGGGCATGGCGGTCAAGCTGGCGATGGTTCTTTCAACCGGGTCCCTGAATGCCGGGCCTTCAGCCGCGATGTTCCTCACGGACCCGCAACCGCTGGACTTTGCCAACATCGCCCTGAGCATTCTGAACCCGTTCCACCTCTGGACCTGCTTTCTACTGGCTCTGGCGGCCATCAACATCTGGAAAACCAAACCGAGAACGACAATTTTCTGGGTCTATGCCGGATGGGCCATTGTCTGGTTCGGATTCGCCTTTCTGCAGAAATCAATCTCGCTTCGGGGAGCGTAGAAATCCCTTTTGTCGGGTAAGACTGGAAGGGTTGTCCCATCATCTGCCGGGGTTGTGTTTCCGCCGGTTGTCGATCCAGACGGCGCCGAGAATCACAAACCCGAGCACCACTTCCTGCAGGAATGCATCCAGGCCGAGCAGATTCATGCCGTTGCCGATCACGCCGATGATCAGGGCGCCGATCAGGGTCCCTATGACATGACCCTGACCGCCGCTGAGGCTTGTGCCGCCGACGACGACGGCGGCGATGACCTTCAGCTCATACATGATTCCATAGACATGCGAGCCGCTGTTGAACTGGGAGGCGAGGATGATGCCGCCAAGCCCGGCAAGTAATCCGCAAAAGGTGTAGGCGGTGATGAGGATACGGTCGACCGGAACCCCTGAGAGATGAGCCGCCTCGATGTTCCCGCCGACCGCGTAGAGATGTCTGCCAAAGCGCATGCGATTCATCAGCACATAGGCAAGCGCGTAAAGAACTGTCATCAGAATGACGCTGTTGGGGATCCCCATGGTGGCACCAATCCCAAGCCAGTTGTAGTCCGGACTGACTTCTATCGTCTGGCCCTGGGAAATTATCGAGGCCGTTCCTCTCGCTATGAGCATCATCGCCAGAGTCATGATGAAAGGCGGAATGCGACTCGAGGTGATCAGAAATCCGTTGAAGACACCGATGAGGCCGCACGCGATGATGGAGAGGAGGGAGAAGAGCACCAGGGAGCCCGGTCCCGCCTGCATTCCGCCGCCAAAGCGGTCGATCAGGTAGCAGCTGAGGACTGCTGAAAGCGCGGCCAGACTCCCCACCGAGAGATCGATGCCGCCGGAAATAATCACCATTGTCATGCCTATGGCCATGATGGCGACTATGGAGATCTGGCTGAGGACATTTCGAAGGTTGGCAGGAGAAAGGAAAAGAGATCCGCTGGTCAGACGGGGGACAATAAGGGCCGTGTCGGAGAGCTGCGGAAATATGGCAGCGAGGTTGTCAAAAAGCATCCATCGCGCGGATTCCGCTGTGACGGCAATAATATCGATCGCAATGCCCTGAGCTGTCAGATCTTCAAGCAGGCCCCGCGCCGAGCGGGCATCCCCGGTTGAAGTCCCCACCACGTCGACGGACCGATCCTTCAGCCTGGCTGCCAGTTCGGCGGCGAGACTCCGGTCATCCGGGTGGTCCCTGACCAGAATCACCACAGTGGCCGGTGGCGGATCCCCCGGAGTGAGGGCAAGCACCTGATCCACGATCGAGCGCGCGCCGTTTTCAGGAGACGGTGACTGATCGCGCCATGTCAGCACCGTGAGGACCAACACCAGCCCGGCCAGCACCAGGGCCATGCCAAATCGTGAGAAAAACTGATTGTGATTCATGTGTTAAGCTCATCCCGTTCCCTGGAGGATGCATCAATGGTGTGGTGGAGCACCTGCCGGGCGGTGAGGGATGGATCGTTGACGAGTTCCGCTGTGATACATCCGTCCGCCATGGTGATGATCCTGTCAGACATTCCCAGCACTTCTTCCATATCCGATGAAATCATGATAATCCCCCGCCCTTCGGCTGCGAGCTTCCGCATCCATTGGTAGAACTCAAACCGGGCTCCGACATCGATGCCGCGGGTCGGTTCATCAAAGATAAGCACCTCAGCGTCGCGGACCAGCCACTTGGCCAGCACCACCTTCTGCTGATTCCCTCCACTGAGGGTCCGTGCCGGCTGCCACCAGCCGCGACAACGGATCTTCAGTGTTTCCACCCACTCCTCAAACACACTCCTGGCTTTGCCCTCCCGCACCAGCCCTGCGCGGTTGCTGAAGGCATCCAGGTTAGGCAGAAGGAAATTTTCTCCACAACTGTGGCCGGGAACCAGCCCATGCCGTTTGCGGTCCTCGGGCAGCAGTGCGAGGCCGCCTGCAATGGCCTCGCGGGGCGAACGGAAACGCACATCCCGCCCATTCATCTTCATGGACCCGATGGTGCCGGCATCCGCCCCAAAGAGCACTCTCGCCGCTTCCGTCCTCCCGGAGCCGACCATACCTGTCACACCGACAATTTCACCACGGCGCAGAGTCATGGAAAAATCCCTGACCACCGGGGGCTTCGACAGGTTCCGGACCTCGAGGACCACCTCCCCGAAAGTTCCGGTCCCCGGGGGAAACTCGGAAGTCAGATCCCTTCCAACCATACTTTCGATGACTTCACGCCGGGAGAAGTCACGTGTCGGCCGGCTGTCGATGAACTCGCCGTCGCGGAGCACAGTGACTGTATCGGTGAGGGAGAAGATTTCGTCGAGGCGATGACTCACGTAGATGATGGCGATGCCCGAGTTCCGGAGTTCGCGGGCAATTTCATGGAGTCGGGCCGCTTCCGAGCCGGTGAGTGCGGCTGTTGGTTCATCCATGATCAGGACGCGGGCATTCTGCTCAAGAGCCCGGGCAATCTCGATCATCTGCTGTTGGGAAACACTCAGCCGGCCCGCCGGCGTCGCCGGAGACACAGCAAGGCCGAGTCTGTCCAGCCACCATTCTGCCCTCGACTGCTGTGCCCGCCTGTTCAGAAGAAACCCCGACATCAGTTCCTTCCCGAGGAAGAGGTTGTCGGTGATATCAAGCTGAGGAACCAGATTGAGTTCCTGGTGGATAATTGCAATCCCGGCCCGCATGGAGTCAACAGGCCCCGCAAAATGCACCGGATTCCCGTCGAGGCGGATCACCCCTTCATCCGGCTGCAGTGCGCCACCGAGGATACGGATCAGGGTGCTTTTGCCGGCTCCATTCTCCCCGACCAAACCAAGGATTTCGCCCCTGTCAACGGAGAGCCGAACGCCTTTCAGAGCACGGACTCCGGGAAAATTCCGGACTATTCCCCCAACCTCAAGCAGCGGTTTCCCCGAAGTCATGCCTGATCCACCGGCCGTCATGGAAGGAACTGAAACATTTCATGGGAAACGGAGATCAATATTGCACTCCCTATATCAGTGGTCCATTGTCGAAGCGGACTTATTCGGACGCTGGAGTATCACCATCCCCGCCGGAAAGCGAGGGGTCATTCAGAGCGTCCTCACGCTTGTAAAGTGCCGGTTCGATAAGCTGTTCTTCCGGCACTTCCTCGCCCATGGAATAGGCGATGATGCTTTTGACGATCTGCCTGCCCATGCGATCGGGGAACTGAATGGGATCGGCGTAGATTCTGCCCTCGAGGATGGCTCTTTTCCCTTCAGGCTGTCCGTCAAAACCGATGATGTGGACGTCCTCTGCCTTGCCGGCCTTCTCGAGGGCGTTCCACGCCCCGAGTGCCGATGGATCATTGATGGCGAAAATGGCGTCCATGTCAGGCTGCGACTGCAGAGCATCTTCCGTGGACTTGGCACCAATATCCTTGAGTCCGCCGCTGGGCAGTGTGGCGACGATATTGATTGGTTTGTCCGTGGCGGCATTGTGGGCATCAATGACCTCCCTGAATCCCTTGACCCGAAGAATACACGATTCGACCATGTTGTGATCCAGAACCACGACCTTGCCGCCGGTCTCCCCAAGCAGTTCAACCATGGCCTGCCCTGCCAGTTTTCCGCCCAGATAATTATCGGTGGCGACCTGAGTGACAATTTCCACCTCAGGTTCGTTGCAGGGAATGTCGACGGTGAACACTGGAATCCCGGCTGTATTGGCTGCGCGTATCGCCGTCACCACCGCCTTTGAATCACACGGACTCAGAACAATCGCCGAAGCCTTCTTGACTATGAAATCCTGGACCTGATCAAACTGCTTCTTCGCATCCTGATCACCACTGACCACCTCGACCGTGTATCCGGCTTTTGCGGCTTCCTCTTCAATTGTGTCACCAATCACCTTGAAAAACGGATTCTGCAGGGTAAGGAGTGACACGCCGATCAGTCCGCGTGAGGGAGTTTCGGATGCAGCTGATGACTGAGTGCCGTGTCCCTCTGCACTTCCGCCATCCACTACGTCGGATCCACCGCCGCATCCGGCGAAAAAGCACAGAAATGTCAGCGCCAATGCAGAAACGCCCCGCATCAAGGAAATGGAGTTCATGAAGGGATGGTAGAAGCTTGCTGCCGGCAAGGCAATTCAGATCTGGATGAGCGGGGCATGCCCGCAGCCCCGGCCTCCACACCGGGAACGGAAAAAAGAAACCCGGTCACGGGGACCGGGCAGGGTTTTGAAATGAAATGAAATGAATCGGGAATGGCCGATCAGCGAACCACACGTGCGCCGCCGCCGGATACGATTTTCTCGACTTCCTTGACGGTCACCATGGAAGTGTCACCGGGGGTGGTCATGGCCAGTGCACCGTGGGCTGCGCCATAATTGACGGCTTTTTCGGGGTCATTGAACTCCATGAAGCCGTAGACGAGCCCGGAGGCGAAGCTGTCTCCGCCACCGACCCGATCGAGGATCTCGAGGGCGGGGAACTTCTGGGATTCGTGGAAGTTTCCACCTGCCCAGCAGATGGCGCTCCAGTCATTGACGGTGGCGGTCTTGACGGCGCGGAGTGTTGTGGCCGTGACCTTGAAGTTCGGATACTCGCTGACTGCGCGTTCAATCATTTTCTTGAACTTGTCGATCTCAATGCTGGAGATATTCTCATCCACTCCCTCGACCTCAAATCCGAGGCACGCCGTGAAATCCTCCTCATTGCCGATCATGACGTCGACATGATGAGCAATGCGCCGGTTGACTTCCTGGCATTTGGCATGACCACCGATGGATTTCCAGAGTGACGGGCGGTAATTCAGGTCGTAGCTGACGATAGTCCCGTGCTTTTTGGCAATGGTGACCGCTTCTTCAATCACATCCGCCGTGGTTTCCGAAAGGGCGGCATAAATCCCGCCTGTGTGAAACCACCGTGCTCCCTTTTTCCCGAAAATTTCCTCCCAGTCGATGTCGCCGGGCTTGAGCTGGGATGCAGCGGTGTTGCCGCGATCGGGCACCCCCACCGCTCCGCGGATTCCGAAACCACGCTCTGTAAAGTTGAGACCATTGCGAACAGTCCGGCCAATCCCGTCATAGGGCATCCACTTGATGAAATCGGTATCGACACCACCCTGAAGGATGAAGTCCTCGATCAGCCGGCCGATTTCGTTGTCGGCGAATGCGGTGACCACAGCGGTCCTGTAGCCGAAGCAGCGGCGCAAACCACGAGCAACGTTGTATTCTCCGCCTCCCTCCCAGGCCTTGAATTCCCGCGCCGTGCGAACCCGGCCTTCACCGGGATCCAGTCGCAGCATGATCTCGCCAAGTGAAACGCAGTCGTAATAACAGGAACCAGCGGGTTTTATATCAAGTATCGCCATGTTTTTCGTGATCTCTAAATTTATTCCGAATTGCCATTTAACGACCGCCAGCCATCCGGACGCAATCATTTTCTCCCAGCCATCAGGGCAATCCGGCCAAGCCAGCCCATCAGAGCAATAAAAAACCGGACCAGTGGCCCGGGGTGAAAAAATATGAATGGTTTGAAGTAATTCCGGCGCCCGAAGGGACGCGGTGATCATCGGCCTTCAAGCAATGGCACGGGGATCGAATTTCCCTGATGTCCACTTCCCCATGGCTGATCACTCAGACCGCGCTCATTTTCCGGGGGAGCCTGACAACCGGCAATCACCAGCACCGCAACCATCAACAGCAAACCTGTAATAAAGTTCTTTTTCATCAGTGAGATAAACAGTTGAAGAAACCGGGCCCCTGAAGTGATTCAGATGGCAGGCACGAAGACCTGGTCGAAACTGAATCAGTTCTGGATGGCTTCAAAAGCTGCCATCACCATATCCCCTTCGCGGACATTTTCAATACTCCATCCAGGGAGAATGTTGGCGACAGCGGTGCTTTCGCGGACAGAAGTCACCCGGGCTTTTGCAACCAGCTCGCCGTTCCTCGAGATGGAAAGCTTGCCCTGTTCCAGCAGATCCTGGTCACGACCGACATTGAGGATCACGAAGTGGTATTTCGGATCGATGGCTGTCACGCGACCGGAGATGGTCGGGGAGAGCTTCACTTCATAATCATCGAGTTCATAAAGTTTGAGTTTGTTGTCGAGCACGGTCACACGACGGGCGAGAGCGGCACCTTCCTCGCGCAGGATATCGATTTCATTCTCCGCTTCACGAAGGTCGTCGCGGAGTGTCTTGGCGTCATCGATGGAAAGGCCGATGGCATCCCAGAGGCTCAGCTGTCTTTCGTAGTCATTGCGTGACCGGGTGACATCATTGAGCTGTCTTTCCAGATTCTGCGCACGCTGAATCTGACTCTTGAGGTCAGCGTTGGCAGTTCCCAACTCAAGAGTGAGCTGAGAGAGACGGGCGTCCATCTCTTCTTTTTCATCCCGCATCCGGTCCAGGGCGTTGTTGGCAGCCTGTTCATTTTTGCGGGCCTCATCTCTCTCGCTGTAGGCGTTATCACGATCAGCCTTCAGTTCCTTGACCTTGACACCCGAGACAAAGCCGAGTCCCGCGGTCGCAATACAGACGAGAATTGTTAGTGTTGCCAGTATACTTGGTGTCTTCATTTAAAAATTCCGAAATCTTCCTCAAAGTAGACTTTCAGGAGATGCATTGTCAACGCGTCATTTCCCGACTGTTCAGTGGCAGTTGTATGGACCATTGGCCTGATCCCGAAGTGGTTCGCCGGCGGACATGATTTTCACATCATTCAACGTGTCGCTAAAAATAACCCTGAAGACAGCTGTTCACGCTTGAAATGGGCGGTGGAGTCCATCATTTTTAACCGGAAATGCCTAGACAAGTTCTCGGGCGTGGATTGGGGGCGCTGCTCAACGCCCAGAATCAGAACCCCACCCCAAAGGAAGCTCCCGAAAAATCACCGAGCGGCGAAAGGACGGCCCCATCCCCTGCGGATCCGGCCGTGACGCCGGACTCTGGACCGTCGGGAGGACAGGAAGGAGTGGTTCTGATCAGCCTTGATGCCATCATTCCATCTCCGCTTCAGCCGCGGAAAGAGTTCACCAACGAGTCCCTCAGGGAGCTGGCGGATTCGATCCGTGAGAAGGGAATTCTCCAACCTCTTGTAGTTCGTCCATCAAGTGAGCATGGAAAACTGGAATTGATTGCCGGAGAACGACGATGGAGGGCAAGCCGGCTGGCGGGTCTGGAAGAAGTGCCGGTGATCCTCCGCCCCAGCGAAGACCAGTCGGCTCTGGAGTGGATGCTGGTCGAAAACCTCCAGCGCGAGGACCTCAACCCGCTCGAGGAAGCCCGGGGGTATTTTGAACTTTCCCAGCAATTCAAGCTGAAGCAGGAGGAAATCGCCCGGAAGGTCGGCAAAAGCCGTGCGGCCATCGCCAACTCCATGAGGCTCCTGAAGCTGCCGGAATCGGTTCAGCAGATGCTTTGGAAGGGAGAGATTTCCGTGGGGCACGCCAAGGTCCTCCTGGGCTCCGGAAGCGAGGATGTCATTATCCGCGGGGCGCAGAGGACGGCCAGGGACCGCCTGTCCGTCCGGCAGCTGGAAGACCTCATACAGCGATGGCAGTCGGCAGCAAAACCCGGCAGCGCCGGGCCCCAGCCCCGCGAATCACTCCCCCCCGAAATCGAAGACCTCCAAAACAAACTCCGCCAAAAGTTTGCAACCAAGGTCAGTATCAAATACAAAGACAGAAAAGGCAGCGTCGAGATCCGTTTTTTCAGTGATGAGGACCTCGACCGCATTGTCGAGCTGCTGGAAATAAGCTGAAATTTCTGAATATCCCCCCCGGGCTCAGGACAATGTCATCCCTGAAACCCGTCGGGACCAACAGCCGGCTGCTCAGCACCTTTGTGCATTCATCATGGTTTTAAGAATCACCCAGTATGGCGAGCCGGTGCTCAGAGAAAAGGGCCGGCCCGTTGAGAAATTTGACGGTGAGCTCCACAGGCTCATCGACGACATGTTCGATACCATGGAAGCGGCTCATGGTATAGGCCTGGCAGCCCAGCAGGTGGGGCAGCCGCTCCAGCTGTGCATCGTGGATGTCAGTGGCGTGGAGGACCGTCCATCAAGACTGTGGCTGGACGGCGAGGAATCCGACGTCGAGGAGTTCATGCCTCTGGTCCTCATCAATCCGAAGCTGGAACTCAAAGGGACGCAGGAGCCCGGACCTGAAGGATGCCTCAGCTTCCCGGAAATATATGGTGAGGTATCGCGACCATCGACGGCAAAGGTCACTGCACTGGATGGCGACGGCAACGAATACACTTTTGAATGCAGCGGACTCCTCGCCCGCTGCATACAGCATGAAGTGGATCACCTGAACGGGCTGCTTTTCATCGACCGCATGGACAAGGTTGAGCGGGAGCGCATTCGCGACGAGGTGCAGAACCTCATGGAAGTGACCCGCCAGCGCATCGCCGGGAGCGACGCCGCCTCCACCCGGGCCGGGGCGGATCTGAAAACCGATGAATAAAAGTCTTCGATCCCGGTCCATCTGTGGCCCGATGCCTGCCCGGCATCAGCCCATAAACCTGAGCGGACGTTGAAACCGGCTCTTGCCTACCTCATCTTCGGGCTGCTCACCATCGTCTGGGGCAGTAACTTCATCCTGATGAAAAAGGCATCGCTGGCCTATGGCCCGGTGATGATAAGTCTGATCCGGGTGATTCTTGGATCCACGGTCCTGTGGGCGGTGTTTCTTGTGCGGGAAAGGAACTGGCCTTTCCGGCGGCGGGATCTCCCCCGGCTTATGGTGCCCGCGCTGGTCGGTGCCGCTTTTCCCTACAGTATTCTTCCGTGGCTGATTGAACGTAATGGCAGCGGACTGATCGGCATGCTCATCGGACTGGTCCCCATCATGACTATCCTCGTTTCTATCCCCATCCTCGGACAGTGGCCGGGACGGAGACAGTTTCTCGGAGTTGCCGGAGGCCTTGCCTTTCTCATCCTCCTGATGCGCGACAGCGTCAGACGGGATGTCAGTATGGGGGACATGGCGCTGGCGGCAGTGGTGCCCCTGTGCTATGCCACTGCCAATACATGGATCAAGAAGGCCTTTCCGGACCGCTCGCCCCTGGCTCTCTCCTGCGCGGTTCTGTCCCTCTCGGCCATTCTGCTTCTGCCCATGGTGTTCCTGCTCCCGTGGCCAGCCATAAAAGACCCGGGAACTGCCGGATGGCTGATACCAACTTCTGCTCTGGCAGCCAATGGCGTGCTGGCAACAGGAGCCGCAACGCTCGGGTTCTACCTCCTCATCCGCGACCGTGGGCCGCTTTTCGCCGGGCTGGTAGCCTATCTCATCCCTTTTGGGGCCATCTTCTGGGGATGGACGGATGGGGAGAAAGTCACGCCCATGCAGATAATCTCCATCGCCGGGATCCTCGGCATGGTTGCCCTGATCGAATGGGAAAATTACCGCAGACTTTTCAGGCGCTGAAAGGCGTCGGAGAGGGTCAGGAAAACTTCCATCCGCGATCCACCAGCAGTTCCTGGCCGGTCATCCCGATACTCATGCCGCTTGCGAGAAAAACTATGACACTGGCCAGCTCGGAAGGCTGCATCAGATCCGGAATGCACTGCGACTCCCGAATCCGCTTCTTCACCGCTGATGTGACAAACATCTCCAGCTGCCGCTCTGTCATCACCCACCCCGGAGACACAGTATTGACCCGTATCCTTCGGGGACCGAGTTCCCGCGCCAGGGATCGGGTAAGGCCCTGTATGCCCGCCTTGGTGGCCACATAAGTGGACATATTCGCAGGCCCTTCGTGAAATGTCAGACTGGAGAGATTGACGATGGCGCTTCCCTCCCGCATGTGTGGAGCCACCTCACGTGACATGAGGAACACGGATCTCAGGTTGGTGTCGAGCAGGTCATCCCACTTTTCGACGGTGACTTCCGGCAGCGGGATTCTGGGATCTCTTGCCGCATTATTCACAAGAACGTCAATGTGTCCTTCTTTGGAAACAATTCCCTCTATCCATGTCTGAATCTGCTTCTCCTGCCGGAGATCGACCCGGCGGAAATACGGGTTGGAAGACGGAGACCCGAATTTCTCTCTGGCGGCATCGGCGTCAACATCACAGAAATACACACGGGCACCCTGATCCATGAATGCCCGGACTGTGAATTCGCCTATGCCGTTGGCACCCCCGGTGATGACAACGACCTTTCCTTCGAGGTCCGGATATCGGGCTGATGAATGACCTGATTTCATATTGAAGATCGTCCCCGGTTAATCTGCAGCCTGCAAATATATTCTGTGACGCGACCGGCCCCGATACGTTCAGTCCTCAGAGCGCGGATCCTGCCGGGCAAGTGGAACCAGTTCGAGATGGAACAGGCCTTCCCATGACTCTCCGGGGGCAAGGGTGATCAGTGCATTTCCGGAATTCAGAGCATTGGGCAATGCAGTCCATGGCTCGGCACACACATAGGGAACCTCAGTATCGGCAGCCCAGATCACCGCCGTCCGGCATCCGGGAGCACGGGAAAAATCCAGATTCACCTGACAGCCAGCCAGCGGATCGCGCACGGAAAGCACAGCACTTTCCCCATGAATATCCGTGATCATGACGGATCCGGACAGATCGGCATCCACAGAGTGCCACCCCGATGGCGATGGTTCCAGTTTCCATTTTTCGATGGACGGATCCTGTGTGCCAAGTCGGCCGGAAGGATAAAGAACCTCGCAATCGCCTCGCTCACCACCGTCCTGCATGGGAATTCTGAAAAACGGATGGAATCCGGCGCTGAATGGCATGGGATGCTCTGAATCGTTGGCGACCATGAAAGTCCATGCCAGTCTGTCTCCCTCGAGGCGATAGGTAAGCTCAAGACGGAATTCAAAAGGATACTGAACCATGGTCCCGGGGGTATGGCGCAGCTCCATGGTGCAGAAATCATTTTCACGGCTGATCACGCTCCATGCCATCCTTCGGGCAAATCCATGCTGCTTCATGGAGTAAGTGTTTCCATTCAGGGCCCATGCTTCCGCTGTGCCATCGAGCATGCACGGCCCCGCCTGTGGAAAGAGCACCGGGCTGCCGCAGTGGATGCGGGCCGGCCAGATTCCGGGCAGTGATTCATCGGCATGCAGGATTTCGCGGGGTGGCCCCTGCGTGCCACAGGGCAGACGGCAGCTGTAAAGCCAGGCACCCAGAGAAGGCAGTATCACAGCCTCGCTGCCCCGGGAGTTGCTGAGGACCACCGGATTAAAATCCTTCAATTGTTCATTCATCTTCTGTTCCCTTGTTGTGTGGTGGTGTTTCGGAGTCTCCGTCGGCTGAAGGTATGGAGAGGTGAGTGAAAAGGTCCAGCTGTGCGGAGTGGTCAAGTGACTGGAGCACAGTCCGCTCGCGGCGTCGGGACTGGGCGCCCCGCCGCCCGGCGGATTCACCCAGCGGGGTCAATTCCGATTCCTCGAGGTTGCCGAGAATCTCGCGGGCCCGGTCGAGGACTTCGACGGGCACGCCGGCAAGCCGTGCCACCTGAATACCATAGCTCTTGTCGGTTCCGCCTTCCACGATCTTGCGAAGAAAGACAATCTCATCCCGATACTCCCGCACCGCGACATTGAAATTCCTGACCCGGGCAAGTTTGTGTGCCAGTTCAGTGAGTTCGTGGTAATGGGTGGCGAAGAGCGTCCTTGCCCCCACCTGGTTGTGAAGGTACTCCACGATGGACCACGCGAGGCTCAGGCCATCAAAGGTGCTGGTGCCCCTTCCCAGTTCATCGAGAATAATCAGGCTGTCACGGGTGGCGTTATTGAGAATATTCGCGGCTTCACTCATTTCGACCATGAAGGTGCTCTGGCCGCGCGAAATGTCATCGCTGGCTCCAATCCTTGTGAAGATGCGGTCCACCAGATCAACCCGTGCCCTTGATGCGGGGATGAAAGATCCGGTGTGAGCCATCAGCACGAGCAGAGCCACCTGCCTGATGTAGGTGCTCTTGCCGGCCATGTTGGGGCCGGTGATCAGGGCGATCTGCTGGTTGGTCACATCCAGCTGGACGTCATTGGGCACAAATGGCTCATCAAGAACCATCTGATCGAGAACCGGATGCCTGCCATCGCGGATGTCAAGCTGCCCCTCATCACCGACTTCCGGCCTTATGTATCCATAAAGACGTGCCTGCTCGGCGAAGGACGCCAGCACGTCGAGCTGAGCCAGTGCCCTGGCCGTCCGCTGGATCGACCCGAGCTGAGTGGCAACCTCGTCGCGCAGCTGCTGGAAAATCTCAAGTTCCAGCTTGAGTGAACGCTCGTCAGCCCCGAGGATCCGGTTCTCAACCTCCTTGAGTCGGGGGGTGATAAAGCGCTCGCCATTCGAAATTGTCTGCTTTCGCTGGTATGAATCCGGGACCTTGTCAAGGTGCGAACGGGTCACTTCGATAAAATATCCGAAGACCTGGTTGTATTTGATTTTAAGTGAGGGGATGCCCGTGTTTTTAATTTCCTCCTGCTGAATCTGGAGGATCCAGTTTTTTCCGTCGGTTGAGGCGGAACGAAGTTCGTCGAGTTCCCTGTGATATCCACCGCGGATGAATCCCCCATCTTTGAGGACGGCGGCCGGTTCATCCATCAATGCCCGCTGAAGCAGGTCGGTGAGTTCGGGCAGTGCCTCAATCTGGCTGACAAGTGCCTGTGCGAGATCGAGCCGGGCGTTCCCATCCCCGTCACCGTTCATGCTTGTGTCCTCTTCCCTGGCGGGGTTACTGCCGAGGCCCTCGATTTCGGCCTGGGCCGCCGGCCGCCGGGGCTGTGACAGCAATTTCTGGAGAAGCTGGCGGACGGATGGAAGCTGCTGCAGACCGGAGCGGAGTGCCACAAGGTCTCTGGGATTGCCTCCGGCTCCCTGAGTGAGCCGGGTCAGAGTGCGCTCCAGGTCGCGGACATCCTTCAGGAGTTCGCGGAAGCTCTGCATCATCTCAGGGTAGTCCAGAAACTGTTGAACAGTTTCCTGTCGACTCAGAATTTCACCGGCATTGCGAAGGGGCTGGGTCAGCCAGTCGCGAAGCCGCCTTGCACCCATCGGAGTGACCGTGCGGTTCAGGGCTTTGAAGAGAGTGCCCTCGCCCGCCGCCGAGCCCTGGGCAAATGAGGACCGGCTCTGCAGAATCTCAAGGTTCCTCAAAGAAATAACGTCGAGCAGAACGGTTTCACGATGCTGACGGTACTGAATCCTGGTGAGATGATCCACCTCTCGTCTGAGGTGGATCTTGAAATAATGCAGGGCCGCACCGGAGGCAGCTGTCGCCAGCGGTTTCTCCTGAAGCCCGAATCCGTCGAGGCTTTTGAGGCGAAAATGTTCGAGGAGGTGGAAGGCCGAGTGATCCAGTTCGAAAACATAGGCATCATAATGCTGAAGCTGTGTTTTCCAGTCCTTGAGGAGGGACTCGAGTTTGACCGATTCTTCAGGAATTACCACCTCGGCCGGCAGAAGCCTGTCCATCTCAGCCAGAAGAGCCGTATCGCTTTCAATTTCCGAGGCCCCGAATTCCCCGGTGGTCCAGTCGACCCATGCCATGCCGTAGCGACCGGTGCTTCCCGGACAGACGGCGACGAGGTAATTGCTTTTCTCCTCGCTCAGAAGCCGCTCATCAAAATGCGAACCGGGTGAAAGGACCTGAGTGATGCGCCGGTCCACCAGCTTCCCGGGACGAGCCTCCTCAACCTGCTCGCAGATGGCAACCTTGCGCCCGGCCTTGAGAAGGCGGCCAATGTAGTTGGCGGCCGCATGAAACGGTATGCCGCACATCGGCGTCGAACCCCGTTTGGTGAGAGCCACCCTGAGAATCTCAGCCCCTTCCACCGCATCATCAAAGAAAAGCTCATAGAAATCACCCAGCCGGAAGAGCAGGAGTGATCCCTCGGGACTCTCCTTCTTGAGCCGATGATACTGCCCCATCATCGGGGTTGATTTGGAAGCCGACGCCATCCCGCCCAATCTACCCCTGACGAGGATCGGGATTCAATCACGAAGGAAATGTGTCCGGGCGGAAGAAAGAATGCGGGAATATTCAGTGGGAGACCGCCTGGGTCCATGACTTGCGCACCACGGAGATTACCTGTGGGGTGCCGGGCGGCAAACCGCCTTCCGTTGAGAAATTGGGATCGAGATTGAAATCGCGCTCCGGTGCAAAGTAGTAGTAACCCGGCCATCGGAACTGCTGGGTGGCGATCTCACTTTCAAACATCGCAATTATCGACCCGTTCATGGTCAGCCGTTTGCGTGAACCGCCGGCATTCCAGTCCTCCAGCAGCCGGGTCAGGTTACCCACACCGCCGCTGTATCCGTTGAGCGGTGTGGCGCCTGGAGCAGTCTCGACATTGCCGGTCATGACGGCCGCGTTGATGGTGGTGGGAGCCGCCGGACGCGCCCTGAAATTGATATGACTTTTTGAATCGTCCCAGTTTGAGGAGAGAACGGTGAGGGCATCCGAGATGAGGGCGGCGGGTTTGGTGTTGGAGGTGTCGGTGGTGTTGAGTTTGGACGGATCGGGCTGATTGTAGTTGCCCTTCACGTAAAGCGGGTTTCTGGTGGCTATGGTGAGGCCCCTTGATGGCAGCTGCTCTCCATTGACCAGCCGGACTGCGGGCAGCTGACTGGAGGTCACGGTTCGCTCGTCACTGACATACATGATATTGGGAGGATTGCCGCCACCCAGCTTGCTGATGACATATGTGTTGGTGGAGGCCCATGAAATAAATTGACTGATGTCGATCTCTGTAGCCTTGACCATCTTTCCCTCGCGCTGGTCGGTGAATGTGACGGAGGTGTCGATAAAAGCTTCAACCTGTTCTTCCGGAATCTGTGTCGCGTATTCATCGAGAGAATTCTTGACCATGACCATCGGGCCGGCATCGGTCACGCGGACAACGAGCTCCGCTTTATTGTACATTCTCTGCTGTCCCTTCCAGGATTGCGGATTTTCACCCGGAGGCGGCATTTCAATAATCTCCCTCACCCCCTCGGAACTGGCATCGGGGGAAATTGGAACATTGAGTGCGGCGGCACCGGTTTCCTTCTTGGCACCGAAAGAGACAGTGCCGGTGAACTGGGACAATGAGAATCCAAGCCATGCCTTTTCCTCATTCATACCGACGGATGTCACATCGCCATTGAAGGTCAGATCCTCGATGGATCCTGTGTAGATATCCGCATTTCCATGCACCCTGCCATTGATGGTGAAGTCAGCCGTGTAGGTGTATTCCATCAGTTTGTTGTAAAAGATGGCAAACTGGAAGGCGGGTATCTGTGTCAGTTCGATTTCCTGCAGCACCCCAGCCTTGAGGTCCGGATGGAGCGATAAAGGCTCGGTTGCAAAGGCACGCACTTCATACGTGCTGACATATCCGGACAGTCCGGAAAATTTTGAGGAGAGCGGTTTATAGACTGCGGACTGGGTTTTTGTGACGTCGATATGACCGGACAGTCCCTGGGCGTCATAGACGACGAAGTTGGTCCAGACACCGGAGTCATTCAGGTCCGGCACCATCAGCTTGTAGTCATTCAGACGATTGTCGACCGAGGTGGGGCCTGAGACCTTGAAGTCGCGGATCATGGAAGCAAGTACCTTCTCAGTTGCCCCTTCAGCGGCAGACATATTACGGCGGAACTGGTTGTTCCTGTGATTGAGGTCGGCCATCACCTGAGTGCGGTACATGAAGGACCCGAGTGTCATCATGCTGACCCCCAATACAAACATGATAATCAGCAGCGCAAAGCCCTTCCGGGAGCGTGACAGGGAATTTTTCAGTTCAATTTTCATGGGTCATTGACCTGCTGATCGCAGGAATCTCGAATCTCTGTCTCTATTCAACCATGCGTCTGGTGACCTTGACATTGAGCCGGAAATTGTCAAAGGAGTCGGTGCCGTCGACGCGCGGAGCCCCGTACACCAGGTCTTTGAGCCTGAGTTCCATGCCCACGACATAATTGCTGATGTCGTTTGTCAGGACGCTGCCTCGGAAATCCTGGAAGGAAAAGGGTGCCGCATTGGTGATGGACCCCATCAGACGGCTGGGTGTCATTGCACCGTTGATGTAACTCTTCAATGTACTGTCCGCTGTGTCCAGATAGAAGACGGTGTACTGTGTCGAATTCGTCGTGGCGAAGACACGGATGGCATGAGCGACACGAGGGCCCGAATTGGTGATTCTTGAAAAACTGGTGCCGTCCCAAAGTCCGATCTCGACGTCTTTGGCCTCGCGGATTTCCGGCAGAATCTTGTTGATGAGCAGCTGGGCGTCACCGGTGTAGGAGAGTTTCCCATCGGCGAGCTGCTGGATTCGCCCGCCCTGGCTGACTGAAAATGAGAATGCCAGAAAAGCGATCGAAAGCACCGAAGTGGAGAGCATCGCTTCAAGAAGAGTATATGCTGACCGACGCCGCTGATGGCGTCGATGGCTGGGCTGTTCGAAGATGGCGGTTTTCATTGGTCAGCGGCTCGGAGAACTGCAATGGAGTTGGTGTACAGTGATATGCCGCCATCCATGGACCACACACAGTCCACCTTGACATGCTTCAGTGGCGGGTTGGTGGAAACGGTCATTATTTCAAAAAAATTGGTACCCCGGACGACGGTGCCCGCGTCAGCGGAAATATCGAGAACGACACTGTAGGAAGGGAAATTGGTGATAACCAGCTGGTCCACCGCCGGCGATGAGACGGTATCCCATTTGGCGGCCCGGGCCTCCTCGATTCCCTGCTGAGCCACCGAAGTGGCCGCGGTGCTGTATACGGCGAATTCCGCCTGCCGGGCCATCGTCGCGTAGCCGACAATCAGACCCGTAATCGCAAAACCGGAAAGCACCGTGGAAATGAGCGCTTCCACCAGAGTGAAGCCATCACGCGTGCGTGGATGCCTTACACCATTCCCGGGTCTGATTCCGGCTTTGAACGCAAATGTTGATACTGGTATTCGCATGATCTTCGGCTGTATTTACGCGACCTGCGGACGGCCCGCACCGATCGCTGCACGGTCCACAAAATGGTTTTCAGGCCGTGTCCGGGTTTTTCCAATTATTGCCATGGAGTGAGATTTGATGAGTGCGGGTCTATGTTCAAAGTTGCGAACCGAGTTCAGGTATCACCGGCGGGTTTTCCGTGGTTCCAGTCAGAACAGACATAAAAAAGAGGTCGAGTTCCTGGCGGGCGGAATCGTACTGACTGGCGGGCGAGCGCATGATCAGTTCGACGGCGATGTCCCCGACAGGGATCATCGTGTGGAGGACCTTGAGTGCGCTTCCGTTGTCGCGCGATGCACTGTAGATATATTCATAGGCACTCACGGAGCATCCAAGAAACGAAGTCCTGACCATCGAGGGTTCAACTTCAAGTTGATTGAGCTTTTCCCCGACCGATTCCATTCTTTTATCGATGGACTCCTTGTCCAGAGAATTGCCATCAATAAAATTGAGGATAATAGCCGTCGCCTTCTGCTGGTTCAGCATCTGGAACCGGTTCCTGATCCCGTCTCCGGCCCCGACAAACCCCACGGGCACAATGAAGGTCAGAATGTGCCCATCAAAACTGATTCGTCCGGATTGGTATGTCGGAAGTCCCGGCTGGATGGTCTTCTCGATCAGCTGCCATGAAAGGCTGGCCTGTTTTCCGGCCGGGCCTCCGACCTGTCCCAGTCCACCGGGAACGCCGGCAAGCATCAGCACCATCGCAGACACAATTCCAGTTGTCGCTTTCAGTCTCATTTTCATCTGACTCAGGATTGAATTACGCATGTCATGTAAGAAAGGTGCTGGGCGACTGCCTCAGCACCGAGCACCGGTATCAAACGAATCGTCGCCAATTGATGGAATCGGCAGTATCACCTGATTTTTCAAGGCACTGCCTGCAGTCGAAAAAAAATATTCCCGCCGGATCCGGGAAAACTGACGGTGGCTGATTCTCCGGATGAGACATCCGGAGTGACATCCACGCGTGTCCATGATGCATCGGGGCCAATAAGTGGAGAGGACTGCAACTCCACCCCGGCCTCGGGATCATGCGGCCAGCTCAGCTGGATGAAACCGTCCTGAGGGCCTTTCTGGATGCGCACCGAGAAACTGCGTGGCAGCTGGAGTTTACCGACCGTCACGGCGGCCTTTTCAGACTCGACTTCAATGTCCATGGACCGAAGTCGAACATGGTATTGTCCCTGATCCTCAGCAGATGCATCCGGGATGATCAGTACGGCCGAGTTTGAATTCGGGACTGCCACCCCATTGAAGAACCACTGGTATTCAATGGAACGCGGACTGCTGGCTATCACTGAAAGCGATATGGAGTCGCCGAATACCACGCGCTGGTCCTCCGGCTGATTGAGAATACTGATTTTCATCTCCTGAACGACCACCTCAGCCACCCTTGTTTCCACCACCGAATCCCCGGCCTGGCCACGCAGTGAATACATGCCGGCATCATCCATGCTGAGATTGGCAAGATTGAGGGTTGGCGCAGTGGCACCGGTGACAGGATCGCCATTCTTCAACCATTGATAGGCAATGGACTCGGAGCCGATTATCTTGGCGCTCAAAGTGACCGACTGGCCCTGCAGGCCAATTCTCGGCTCCGGATGCTTCTCAACCTTCAGTGCCCCCTCATACGTCAGCAGGCGGCCCTTAAGGGAACTGGCAAAGCTTATCGAATTGGATATCTGGACATGATAGTCACCGGAATCCGATGAGCTGACTGCAGGAATGGTCAGTTGTGGTGAAATGGCACCCGGGATTTCGACATTGTTGTGAAACCACTGGTAGGTAAGAGGCCTCTCACTGACAGCCTCAACCGAGAATGTCACCTGTCCGCCAATCAATACTTCATAGGATCCCGGGTTTCTGGTGATAAAGATTCCCTGCCTGTTGAGCTGCACATTGATTGGCTCGGATTCCAGTGTGGTGGATGGTGTCGTGATGCGGACTGTATAAACTCCTTCATTGGCCACGCTGAAAGAAGAAATCTGCAGGGTGGGCCCGGTGGCGAATGTGACCGGCGCACCGTTGCGGAACCATTGATACTGCAGTGGGACTGGTTCCTGCATGGCGACTTCAACCCACAGACTGACTGACTGACCCGAGTGAAGCATCTGATCACCAATCTGATCGACGATCTGCACCGCACCCGGCAGGACAATAAGCTCGACCTGACGGCTGGTGACAGTGGAAGTCGAATCACTGACCTCGACATAATAGGCGCCGGCCTGGCCGAGGCGCACGGATTGAAGCTGAAGCACCGCTGTCGTCCCGCCTGTGACAGCCCTGCCATTGTGATACCACTGGTATCTGAGTGTTCCACTGCCCGAGGCTTCAACGCGGATTGAGGTGTTGACGCCTTCCTGAACGGTGATCCCCTGTGGCTGTGAGGTGATCTGCAGGTCAGAGCCCGGGGCCACTCTCAGAATAACCGCACTGGATAACAGTGAACCGCTGAGGTCGGTGACCCGGACTTCATACCGGCCGCTGTCACCCAAAGCCAGAGGAAGGAAATCCAGAACCGGTCCGACTTCGCCGGGCATTTCCACGCCGTTCTTGAACCACTGGTATTGAAGTGTCCCCTCCCCCTGTGCCGAAACACTCAGGGACAGCACCTGTCCCGCCGTCACGACGACTGGAGCAGTCGGCTGACTGGTTATCTGTGGCGCTGCCCCGGCAATCGTACAAATCGCCAGTGCGCACATGAACCTGATTACTGTTTTGACCATATATATTACGTCCTGAAAAATGTGATTTGATCGCGTCTCACTCGTTGACGGTCTGATTCCGTATCCGGAAAAAGAGCTGTGACCGGCCCTGTGAGATTTCATCTATCAGCAGTGTTGACAGTCCCCATTCGTCCCTGCCTCCTTCGGGCTGGATCACCCATGTCCCGTTTGCCAGATCGTCCGTCATTTCAAGTTCAAATCCGGGTGTCCATTGAATGGACAATCCACGTTCATTGTGATCTGCCTTGAGAATGGGGCGTTCTGGAAAATCCACGGATCCGGCTGCAAGAACCGACCTGACGGCAGCATCCGGATTGTCCAATCCCGGAGATTGTGGCTGTATTCCTGCAACAACCGACGACAACCCGGTGCGTTTCTGACCAAGTTGATAAACAATCTCTCTTTCTTCATCGGACAAATTCCTGTTCCATATAGTCAGTTCATCAATTAATCCATTCCAGAAGGAGAGGTCCCAGCCCGGGCCGTTCTGGGAATCATTGAGACGGACCCCAATCCCCAGGGCAGGAATCAGGGGATTGAACGGAATGGAGGCCGACGGCGTGCTGGAGACCAGCTGCCCGTCGCGGTAGAGTGAAATATTTGAACCGTCATGGACAGCCATGACATGGACCCAACCGCCCGCTTCAATGGGGGATCCGGTATCTCTCGCCGCCACGGTGGCGACGCTGCCAGCACTTTGAGGCACGACGATCTGCAGTTCACCGCTCATTGAAGCCAGTCCGAGCTGGAACTGTCCCATGGATTGAGGCGGCGGGAGGCTGGTCCCGTCTCCCCAGTTTCTGATGATTGAGGCATCATAATCCAGGCTGGCGGGCTGAACCCATGCGCTGAGAGTGTAGCCTGTAGTGGGCTTGGGGTAGTCGGGGACAAGCACAAACTGGCCGGTGCCGACACCACCGAAGTTGAGAGCCCCGCCCACCTTGCCGGTCAACCACTGGGAGGTTTCAGAGGAGTAACCGACAAGCTGCCCGTGGTTGCCATGGAGTGACAGGTCTCTGGCGACAAGGCCTCTGGATTCATCCATTGGCCAGTATCCGGCAAGATCCTGGCCC
>JAUIAG010000022.1 GCA_030425355.1 Verrucomicrobiia bacterium | reverse complement strand
TGCTCATCGCCGCAATAGCATCGATTGTCGCACATGCCGCCAGCCATCAGCCCGTCACACGGGACATCCGAGCAATCGGGGCAGCAGGTGCATTCGTCCGCGCATTCCTCAATCCACGATTCAAAAGCTGATATCTGATCTTCCGAATAAATGTGTCCCATGCGGCGCCATACCTCCTCGTCCGGTATCTCTGCAGGACGCGGCGGCTTGAAAAGGAGTAAATGAAAATGATTCCCCATCAGACAATAACTCATCACTTTCATCCCAGAAAAAGCCTCATATCGGCGGAGAATCTGAAGAAATTGGCCCTTTTCAACATCACCGAATAACCGCTGACGCCCGACCACACGGCTGACCACATGAAAATACTGCCCCATCCGGGCAGAAACCAGAATGCTTCTCGGAATTCTCATACCCGAAGAATGCAGTTTCCAGCCGGATAGGTAAAGTATAAAATACCTGGAACTTTGTTGTGTTGGTGGAATTTTCTGGATTTTCGTGATGAGAAGCGCATTTTGGTAGCTTGCTGGAAGAGTGGTTCGGAAGAGCCAGTAAGAATTGAATGAAGACGTATGATATAGCAGTGATAGGCGGGGACGGCACCGGCCCCGAGGTGGTTCGTGAGGCGCGAAAGGTTCTGGATGCGGCCTCCGGCAAGTATGGATTCAAGCTGAACTACCAGGATTATGATCTGGGTGGCGACCGGTATTTGCGGACTGGCGAGCCATGTCCTGACAGTGTCGTGGAGGAGCTTCGCAAGTTTCCGGCGATTTTACTGGGGGCGATTGGGCATCCGGATGTCAAGCCGGGTATTCTGGAGAAGGGGATACTTCTCAAGCTTCGTTTTGCGCTGGAGCAGTATATCAATCTGCGGCCGGTGAAGCTCTATGATGAGCGTTTCTGTCCTGTGAAGGGAAAGAAGCCGGAAGATGTGGATTTTGTGGTTGTCCGCGAAAACAACGAGGGGCTTTATACCGGATCGGGTGGATTTGTCTTCAAGGGGACGCCGCATGAGGTTGCCATTCAGGAGAGCGTGAACACCCGTCGGGGTGTGGAACGCTGTCTGCGATTTGCATTTGAATACACGCAGCGCCGGAACAAGGAAAAGACGCTCACTCTGTGCGGGAAGACGAATGTTCTGACCTATGCTTTTGATCTCTGGGAGCGGACTTTCCACGAAATCGGTGCGCGTGATTATGCGGACGTGAAGCGCGATTACGCGCATGTGGATGCGACCACCATGTGGTTTGTCAAGAATCCCGAGTGGTTTGATGTGATTGTGACGGACAACATGTTCGGCGACATCATCACCGACCTCGGTGCGATGATTCAGGGAGGCATGGGGATCGCGGCCGGTGGCAACATCAATCCCGAAGGGGCATCCATGTTTGAACCGATCGGGGGCTCTGCACCGAAATATACCGGCCAGAATGTCATCAACCCTCTGGCTGCGATTTGTGCAGGCCAGATGATGCTTGATTTCCTCGGGGAAACCGAAGCCGCAAAACGGATTGAAGACGTGGTTATTTCGGTGGTCCGTGAAAAGGTCAAGGATCTGGCTGCCGGCCGAATGGGATACTCCACTACGGAGATCGGCGATATGGTTGCCAGCGCCATCTGACAGTCGAAAACCGTCAGACGCCCCCGGGCACACTTCAGTGATCCGGAAAAAGCGCAGACTTCACGATTCCATAGCATTTCGAATCCTCGGCCCCGTCAGCGGGCCTTTTTTTCTGTCTTCCTGTCGCTTTGGCTTTGGCTTTGGAATGAGGACTCGGGGGCAGGAGGCAGGAATCAGGAAAAATGTGCCTGGCACCCCGTGGCGTCAGTGGCGTCGGGCTCAGAGAGCCTTGAGGAGGCAGTCGACCTCCATTGAGGAGGACAGTGGGCCGAGGGAGATGCGTATGGTGGATCTGATCAGGTCGGTCGGCACGCCCATGGCAAGGAGCACGTGAGACGGACTGAGTTTGCCGGTGGAACAGGCGGATCCGGTTGAGATGGAGATCCCCTGACGCGCGAGTTGATGAACCATTTCCTCTGCATCCCTGCCAGGGATTGCCACGGATGAGGTGTTGGGAAGTCTTGGAGCGGTTCGCGCATGGATGACGGCCTCCGGAATTTTCTCAAGTAGCTGTTCCTCCATGGTGTCCCGAACATTGCGGACGGTGTCGGCGGGATACGGGTTTTCAATCAGGGACGCTGCGACAAGCCCCATGGAGACGATACCGGTTGTATTGAGAGTGCCACCGCGGGCCCCGTACTGCTGCCCGCCGCCGGGTATCAGCGGATTGAGAGTCATTCGTGGGGAGACAATCAGCGCACCACAACCCTTGAGTGCCCCGAATTTATGGCCGGAGAAGGAGACGAAGTCCGGTCCGTTTCCGTCGGGCATTTGAGGCCATGGGAGGCGCCCGACCCACTGTGTGGCATCAACGTGCACTGGAACGCCGGCGTCGTGGCAGAGTGTGCAAATCTGCTGCACCGGGGCAAGGACACCGGTTTCATTATTGGCTGCGCAGAAACTGACCAGATCGGGGCGCTGTCGCAGAAGTTCCTTCAGGTGGTCCAGCTCGACAAGGCCATCGGGTCCGACCTTTATCCAGTGGAGCACGGCACCACCTGGCTCAAACATGCGGGCGGCGCTGAGGACCGCCGGATGTTCCGTTCGCGGGAGTGCGATGGATCTGGATGGCGTGTCCGGTGAAAGAAAGCTGCTGATAACGGTTTGAATACTTTCCGTTGCTCCACTGGTATAGATGATCTGATTCGGGGCCACGTGAAGGAAGCGCGAAAGATCGGTCGTGGCCTGTTCAATCATCTTTCTCGTCCCGCGGCCAAGAGGGTGGGGACTGGAGGGATTGGCAAAGAAGCGGGATGCCAGTTCGGGGAGCCTGTCGGCAACGGCCAGCGACAGGGGCGAAGTCGCATTGTAATCAAGATAGATCTGCTGATGCGATGGATCCATTGAAGGAATTGTGGCCCAGGGCGCTCGGTGGATCAAACAAACCATTCAAGAGGGAAATCATCAAAACTCTCGATGGCAATGTCCGCGCCATGATGGCGGAATTCATCGGTGGAGATCTTTCCCGAAGCATAGCCAATAAACCGTGCCCCGATGGCTTGAGCCGCCTCGAGATCCCTGAGGGTGTCGCCGATGAGAAACAGTTCCGCCCGGGTGCCGCGGCCAAGCCGGTCGCAGGCGATGCGGGCGATGGAATTCCGGTCATGGTGATCGCAGCCGAAGCCACCGACCGAGAAATAATCCCAGAGTCCATAATGCCGGAGTTTGATTTCAGCGCCGAGGCGGGTGTTGCCGGTGATCAGTCCCATGGTTGAAACTCCCTCCGTCGCGTGAAGCACATGAAGAATGTCGCATGCTCCATCAAATGGCGTGTTGTCCTGCTGCTGCAGGAAGTGATCGAGCCAGAACACATAAGTGTCCAGGAAATGGGAACGGTTTTCGGGTGATCGTTCGAACCCGTGACATTCGAGAAACTGGTCGACGAGGGCGAAATCCGTAGCTCCGGCAAAGACGAGATCGGCGGTTCCGTCGGCAATTCCAAAGGCGGTTTTACCTGCCATGCTGAAAGCCCGGGCACCGCTTCCCCCGGTGTCAATGAGGGTGCCGTCAATATCGAAGAATACTACCTTCGGGCGCGACGGCGTCCTTGCAGCCGGTCTGGATGGAGCGGTTGTCATCAAAAAAGAGTCAAACGGGTTACTGAGATAACAGGTCGGTTGAGCCGGCAGGAAATCAATTCGATTTATTGAAAGCGAAGCAACTGATCAGACTATGCTCCCGGGCAGGTTTTTCCCGGGGTGATGGCGTATCCGGAATGATGCTGCGGGTCACCTTGCTGCAAGGCAGGCGATGAATGCCCCGTCGACCGCATCCTCCCATGGAGTGAGCCGCCGCTGCTGAAGCAGGGTGAATTCCGGAAATTCCTGCTGAAAGGACCTCACCGTCTTTTCGTTTTCATCGGCATCAAGGCTGCAGGTGGAGTATACGATTTTTCCACGCGGCTTCAGCAGCGCACGGGCCCGCCGGAGCAGATCAAGCTGCAGGGAAGCCAGTTCGGAACATTCGTCCTCGCCGATGCGCCACCGCAGTTCGACTCTTCTCCGGAGCACACCTGTGTTCGAGCAGGGGGCATCCACAAGAATCCAGTCGAATCGTTCCTGAGCGGGTATGGCTTCATCAAAAATCCGCACGTGTTCGATCAACTTCATACGGGTGAGATTCTGCCGCAGGCGCTCCACCCGCCAGTCCTCGGCGTCAGCAGCACTGATGTGGACGCCTTCGGGGAGCAGCTGAGCGAGGAGCTGGGTCTTTCCACCCGGTGCAGCACACAGATCGAGCACCGACTCCCCGGACTGTGCCCTTATCCACATAGGGGCGACATGCGTGCTGGGATCCTGAATATAGAAAAGTCCCTCACTGAAGGATCCTGTGGACTGCGGCGGGACACCCGAGATCCACTTGAGGCATTTCTGGTCCCGCAGCACAGGGGCCTGCAGCACCTGAACATAGCATCCTTCGGTTTCCAGTCGGCGGACAAGATCCTGGAGGCTCGTCTGCCGGAAATTGGGTGCGAGAAAGACTTCGGCCGGTTCATTGTTCCACGCCATCCATTTCAGGACAGGCTCAGGCCCGAACTGGGAAGCCATCTTTTCGTAAAGCCACTGCGGATGTGAAAACCTGACCCACGGTTCCTGAGCCTGCAGTTCGGCAAAGGCGGCTGTGGTGGCGTCCAGATGTCTCAGGGCATTTCTGAGAAGACCGTTGATGAAGCCCGACTGGCGTTCAAGGCCGGCCCGCCTTGCGCATTCGACCGTCTCGTTGATGGCGGCGTGTTCGGCCACCCGGTCCATGAAGAAAAGCTGGTAGATGCCCATGCGGAGGAGGGTCCTGACAGATCCGCCGGGGGGCTTTCTGGTGACCTCCCTGTCGATGATCCAGTCGAGGAGGCTCAGATTGCGCAGGACGCCATAGCAGAGACTCTGGATAAACCGGCGGTCCCGCGAATCGACCTGGTCGGACTCAAAGGCCCGGGTCATCCGCTCTTCTATAAACCCACTGGCCCCGGAGTCACTGGAAAGCAGTTCGAAAACAATTTGTCGTGGTATTTGCTTTAACACTTATTATATTCTTTTAAAAATAATAGCCCTGTTTTGAAAGAGGGACTTAGGAAAAAATGAGAGAGGAAATCGAAAGAATGGTCGCAGTGGGCAAGTTGCGGCCGCATCAAGTGGAACCACTCGTGGAGATGGCGACGGAAGGGTTCTGCCTCCACCGGAAGTGGGGGTGTGGGAGAATCACAACAGTTGACACTGTCGCCGGAAAACTTTCCATCGACTTCGAGGGCAAACCCGGGCATCAGATGGACATGGGGTTTGCTGCGGACCTCCTGAAGCCGATCCGCAAGACACATGTCCTGGCCCGGAAGATAACCGACCTGGACGAATTGAAGCGCATGGCCGCGCTGGACCACCTTGAGCTGATCAAGCTGGTGCTGATGAGCTTCGACGGGGCATGCACCGTCACGCAGATACAGGAGGCCCTTGTCCCGGACGTCATCAGCGACGACTGGAAAAAGTGGTGGGATGCGGTCAAGAAGGAGCTGAAACAGAACCCGCATTTCTCCGTCCCCATCAAGAAGTCTGACAACATCACTTATCACTCTGAGCAGGTTTCCATCCAGGACCGTCTGCTGCAGCAGATGACGGACTTCAATGACATCAAGGCCAAGATGACCGTGGTGGGCGAGATCCTCAAGTCTTTTGAAGAGCTGGATGATTCGAAGGCCGCGGCAGCAGAGATCAATGAGCAGTTGAACCAGCAGATACAGTTTCTCAAGACCAGCCAGCCGGAACTGGCCCTCGAGGCGGTTTTCATCCGCGATGAAATCAACCGCAGCACGGGATTTGAGCCGGAGGGTGAACTGACCAGTGACAAGGAAATCTGGGACATGTATCAGGAGAACTTCAGCGAACTGATACAGGCCATTGCCGCCTCAAAACAGAGGACGGCCATACAGTCTCTCCAGGTATGCTATCCCGGTGAGTGGAAGGAAATGCTCCTGACCAACATCAACGAATTTCAGGCGAAGCTGGTCGGTGAAATTGCCAAGGCGGTTATTGCCGACGGGGCATTCGAGGAATTCAAGGACATGCTGAGTCAGCTCATCAAGCAGAACATGGCGAGCAGCGAGGTGCTGCTGTGGCTGGCCAAGGACCGGAACGAATCATTCCAGGACATTCTCGGTCCTGAAGTCTTCCGCGCGATGCTGGCGGCCATTGAGCGGGACCAGTTCAACGAGGTCAAATCCAACCGGCTCGGCGATTACATCCTCAATGACAGGAAGCTGATCGATGATCTGATCGGGGCTGCCGATATCGAGGTTATTCGCGACCTTGTCCGAACACTGCAGTTTTCCCCCAGTTTTCCGGATCTTGAAAAGCGATCCATATTCGGGCGGTTCATCAAAAGCTATCCGGCCATTCAGAGTCTCATCACCAAGGAGAGCGGCGGCAAGGACGAGAACAAACTTATCGTCTCCTTCGGGAGCCTCAGCCGTCGCCGTGATGAATACCAGGAACTGGTGCGGAACAAGATTCCGGCCAACTCCAAGGAAATCGCCGTTGCCCGAAGCTATGGGGACCTCAAGGAAAACCACGAATACAAGTCGGCGAAGGAGAACCAGCGTATTCTCATGGCACGCAAGTCCGAACTGGAGCGCGACCTGATGCGGGCCGAAGGCACGGATTTCTCAACAGCTTCCACTGATACGGTCAACATCGGAACCCGCGTCACGCTCTTCAACGAGGTGAAGAACCGCGATGAGACCTACTCCATCTTCGGAGCATGGGACACCGATGTTGACAACGGGGTGATCAGCTACCTCACTCCCATGGCCCAGAACCTCCTCAATCGCAAGGTGGGGGACAAGGTCGAATTTGATCTCGGTGACCGCCACAATGTCTTTGTGATCAAGGACATCGCCAAGGCTGACACATCCCTGCTTCCAGTCGGGAGTTCAGGAGATCAGACTGAGTAAGCGCTTTTCCTTCAGCGTCATGGAGAGTTGCGGCTCTCCCGGGACACTCTCATTTCTCTCCCGTCCGGAGCTGGTCTCAGAAGGATCACTCGGGCGGGTTTTCTTTTGCCTTTGCCATCTATGGTGCCAGAATAATTGGAAGCGGTGAAACCATCAGGGCACACAACAAGGCCTATGCAGATTTCAGGGCATCAGTTCAGACGGCGAAGGCGGTTCGCGGGAATCATCCCGGCGGTGCTGGCAGTGATATCCATCATGGTCACGCATCATCTGCGGGCCCTCCCCGGGGATTATTTTGAATCGTCCATCCGACCGGTTCTGATTGAACACTGCTCTGAATGCCACGGGATCGCTTCCGGAAAGTCAAAGGGTGGACTGTCCCTCGATACGGTTGCGGGCATCACCAGGGGCGGAGACAGCGGGGCTGTTATTGTGCCCGGTGATCCGGACAACAGCAGACTCTTCCAGCTGATATCCCATCGTGAACCGGACGAGCGGATGCCTCCGGATTACCGGCTGAAGAATTCCATAATCTCAATAATCCGTGAATGGATAGCCGACGGCGCACCCATGCCTGAACCGGCCGGGGATCCGTCACCTGCCCGGCATGAGGCAACATCTGAAAACGCCAGGGCCTACCCTCAAAGCTGGGAGGAACACTGGGCCTTCCAGGCGACCGAAACCGAATCCACTCCGGAACCGGCGGGCTGGGGCAGAAATCCCATCGATGCTTTTGTCGCCGAGGGCCTTGAAGATATCGGATTGTCCCCTTCCGGGCGCGCCGGGTGGCCGGCTCTTCTACGGAGGGTCTATCTGGATCTGACGGGAATGATTCCCGGGAGGGATGAGATGGAGTCATTTCTTTCGGCACCCTCAGTTGATGCTTACGACCGGCTGGTCGATGACCTGCTGAGCCGCCGGAGTTTTGGTGAGCACTGGGCCCGAATGTGGCTGGACGTTGCACGCTATGCGGATTCCAACGGCTCGGATGAAAATCTGTATCATGCGAATGCCTGGAGGTATCGCAACTATGTCGTGGACAGCTTCAATCAGGACAAGCCGTTTGATGAGTTCCTGACGGAACAGCTTGCCGGCGATCTGCTTGTTGATCAGGACAGCGGGGGTTTTCAGCCGGAGAGAATCATTGCCACAGGATTTCTGAATCTCGGGCCCAAACTGGTGGCAGAGCAGGACAAGGAAAAGCTGCTGATGGATCTGGTCGACGAGCAGCTGGATGTGGTTGGACAGGCGTTCATGGGCCTGGCCATCGGTTGCGCCAGATGCCACGACCACAAGTTTGATCCGTTCACACAGGCGGACTACTACGCTATGGCAGGCATCTTCCGGAGCACTCAGTCGATGGGAAACCTCGACTTTGTCTCACACTGGCTGGAAGTGCCGTTGGAATCCGTGAAAGAACGGGAGCACCGCAGACTGATCCGCGAAGAGATTGAAAAGATTGATCACGAGCTGGTCAGGGCCACCAATGCGGCGAAGGACAGGCTGCGAAAGGCAGTCAGGGCCGGAGCGGCCGAAAGCATCACCGAGGCCCTTGCCGGAAAAACCCGCGACGGGGAACCGCACGGGATCCCGGCGGTGGAGGCATGGGCCAGGCTTTTTGAAAGGATCGGGAATCAGAGTGCCGCTCACTGGATTCCGTTGCTGAAAAAGCACGGGCTCTATCCGGTCACGACGGCCCGTCTGCTTGAGAGAGAGGACCTGCATTCCAGGTCCGTGGAACTTACAAAGTCCATCGAGGCACTGCTCGGGAATAGTTCACAAAACAGTTTGAGCGCTGAGGGAGCCCACCTGAGTTCATTGAAGTCCGGGAAGGATTCAGCTCTTGAAATCGGGCATCACAAAAGCCTGGAATCAGTTGAAATGACTGCCTCCATCTGGGTGAGGTTGAGTGGGGATTCCCGCGGGGAAGGAGACAGCCGGAGATGGCTTCTGGCGAAGAATCCGAACGAATGGGCCGACGGACACTTCAGCCTTGGCCTTCAGGGGCGGCGTCCACTCGCCTATCTTAACATCGGTGGAGGAAAGGACATGGTCCATTCACTCTCGGGCAGTCGGGATCTGAGCGAAGGTCAATGGCATCATCTGGTGCTTGCCGTCTCCCGTGAAGAAGCACGGCTCTACTTTGATGGCGATCTCGAACAGAAACTGGCGCTGCCCAGACCCCGAACTTTCGGCTCAGGCGTACTTGCCATAGGAAAGCGGCCCGACAATTACAATTTCTTTGAAGGCCTTCTCGATGAAGCAGCGATTTATAATTACGCAGCGGGCGCAGAGTCCGTTCAGGCGCTGTTTGAGAGCCGTAAAGCTGACGGTCTGAAAGAACCACCTGTCTGGCACGAGTCCTTCAACCTCCCCGCTGAAGAACTGGAAATGCTCGGCAAATACCAGAAAATCCGAACGGATCTCAAGGCCGACGGTGGTCCATTCTCTCTCCCTGAGGAGCCCGAAAAACACTTTTCTGAAGCGGACCGGAATAAGCTCAGCACTCTCGAATCACGGAAAGCCGGTCTGCAGTCCTCCATTCCCCCGGATCCCGGTACGGCCATGTGCGTGAAGGACTCCGATGAGCTGATTAATCTGAAGCTCCACGTGCGCGGCAGCCACCTGAGTCTCAAGGGAGACCCACTGGCCAGACGGATGCCGATGGCCCATCTGGGACTGAAAGACTATCCCGTGCCGGATGATTCGAGTGGGCGGCTTCAGCTTGCGCAGTGGCTGACTGATCCCGGCCATCCGCTGACAGCGAGAGTCATTGTCAACCGGCTTTGGCAGAACTGCTTCGGGAAAGGAATCGTCAGCACCCCGAATAACTTCGGTCGACGGGGGGATCAGCCAAGCCATCCGGAGCTGCTCGACTGGCTCGCTGGCAGCCTGATCGAAAACCAGTGGTCGCTGAAGCACATCATCCGCCTCATTGTTACATCCAGCACCTACATGCAGGCTTCGCGACCTGAACCGAAGGCCATACGTATCGACCCGGACAACCGCACACTCTGGCGAATGAGCCCGCGAAGGATGACGGTCGAACAGATCCGCGACTCGCTGCTCAAGGCCACGGGCGATCTTGCGCCGGCACCGGAAACGGGGCCAGCAGATGTTAAAAATTTCAATTATGTCCCGGGTGGTGACTTCTTCAGGAAGATTTTCGAATCCAGCCAACGCACAGTCTACCTCCCCATTATCCGCGACCGGGTGCACCCTGATCTCGAGATATTTGATTTTGCCAACCCGGGAGTTTCCAGCGGCAGGCGCCCGACAACCACCGTGCCTCTCCAGGCTCTGTATTTTCTTAATAACCCGCGTATCCACCAATGGGCCGAAAAACTCGCAACCCATGCCTTCAGAGAACCGGAGCCGGTGCAGTTCCTCTACCGCGTGCTGCTGAGTCGGGAACCGCATATCAGCGAACTCGAAGTCTTTGCCGGCCTGGAAAACGACCCGGCAGCTCTCAAAGAGGTCGCCCTGGTTCTCCTGGGATCCAATGAATTTGTCTATCGGCTTTGATGCCTCCGGAAGGAAAGGTATCGAAAAGTAATAAACAGCAATGCGGCCGGCCTTTACAGTTTTTCAAGCTCCGAGGCTGCCGAAGCTGATGGTGCCAGGCACGGACGTGCCTGGCACCATCAGCGCTCCGCAAATCCACAGATATTGATGACGCCCATGAATCTTTGCCATCGGATTATGCCGTCCAGGGGAATCAGCCGCCGCCAGGCATTGGAACAGACAGCCCTTGGCTTTGGAAAAATTGCCACTCTGGCGATGCTGGGGCGCGCGTCATCCGCAGCAGCAGATGATGCGCTGTCCCCTGCTCTTCCCGTCCCGGCGCCGCATTTTGCTCCACGGGCCCGGAGGGTTCTTTTTCTCTTCATGCACGGCGGCCCATCGCATCTGGACACCTTTGATTACAAGCCACTCCTTGAACGCGACAGTGGCAAACCGCTGCCGTATGCCAAGCCGCGTATCCAGTTTGCAGCCACGGGGAACCTGATGAAATCGCCCTTTTCATTTGCGCAGCACGGTCAGAGTGGCGCATGGGTTTCATCCCTTTTTCCCAACGTCGCCAGACACGTGGACCGACTGTGTTTTCTCAAGGCCATGCACGGCACCAACGCTGCTCATGGAGGGGCATTGCTGAAGCTGCATACCGGTTCCGAAAATTTCATAAGGCCCAGCATGGGCTCGTGGATCAGCTACGGACTGGGAACCGACAACGCCAACCTTCCATCCTTCATAACCATCTGCCCGACTCTCGGGCACGGGGGTGTCCGGAACTTCTCATCGGCCTTCCTCCCCGGTGAACACCAGGGAACAGCTCTCGGCCACTCAGGAACCCCAGCCGAAAAAGTGGCCGTACATAACATCGCCCACCCGGATTCAGACCTGGGTGCCCCAAAGTCCAGAATCGAAATGATCCGGAAACTCCACCGGATTCATCAACAGGATTTCGGGATGGAGTCTGAACTGGAGGCACGGATCAAATCCTTTGAACTGGCATTCCGGATGCAAATGGAAGCCCCGGAGTCGATGGACTGGCAGTCCGAAAGCGGGGCAACCAGAAAGCTCTACGGCATCGAGGAACCCGGTACACGCAATTTCGGAATTCAATGCCTGATGGCCCGCCGGTTTCTTGAGAAAGGCGTCCGCTTTGTCCAGGTGTCACACAGCTACAAATGGGATCAGCACAGCGACCTTGAAAAGCTGCATGCCAAAAATGCAGCGGAAGTCGACCTGCCCATCGCGGGCCTTCTCACCGACCTCGACGCGCGTGGACTCCTCGAGGAAACACTGGTCATCTGGGGAGGTGAATTTGGCCGCACCCCCACCGCCCAGGGCAGCAATGGCCGGGATCACAATCCCCATGCCTTCACAATGTGGATGGCCGGAGGAGGGACACGCCCCGGATTGAGTTACGGCGAAACGGATGATTATGGATTCTACACCGCCACGGATGCCGTGGATGTCCACGATTTCCATGCAACCCTGCTGGCCATCCTCGGTATCAATCACGAAAAACTGACCTATCGGTATGCCGGAAGGGACTTCCGACTCACCGATGTGCATGGGCGGGTCATTCGCGACATTCTTGCCTGACACAGATCCGTGATCGGGACCGTCGCCCCCGGTCAATCACGACCGCCGCTTTGACCGTCAACCAGTTCCGGATTCCTGGCGCGATAGCGAATGTTCAGGAAAAGGTTGTATATGGCAATGGCCGATGGCATGAGGTTGGAAAGGATGCCGACTGAATCGTTTTTTCCGAAAGTGAAGTAGGCAAGAAGCATCAGGCTCCCGCAGATCGACATGTACCAGAAGAGGTCCGGCATGTGCGTCCGGCCTTTTCTTCCACTGGCAACAACCTGGACGATCCATCGACCGGCAAAAAGAAACACGCCCAGATAGCCGACTATCTTCCACCAGGTGATGACCAGGTCCTGACCGAATATATTTCCTTCAAATAAGACTTCGTGCATGGATGAAATTTGGGACAGCGGGGATTGCGATGGATCTTCGTCCGGGTCCGGTCAGTCGGATGGTTCCAGCCCGGCGGTGACATCTTCGGCAACCCGTGGATAGACCTTCCTCTTCAGCATCCATGATACACCGATGAGGTCATAGATGCCGCGCAGGGCTCTGTCGAAATTCGTATATTTTGACGTTCCGGCATGCCGGTGCCTGTGGCGCACTTCCACTTCGGCAATCTTCAGACCCGCATGCTTGAAAATGGCAGGCAGGTATCGGTGCAGGCCATTGAAAGGCACGAGGAGATCGACAGCCTCACGGCGGAAAAGCTTCTGGGAACAGCCCGTGTCACGGACGCCGTCATCCAGAATCATCCGACGAACGCGATTGGCAAATTTTGAGGCAAGTCTCCGGCTGGCTGTGTCATTGCGCTTGGCCCGGACCCCGCATACGACATCAGCTCCGGAAGCCTCCATCGTCTGAAGAAGGCTGGCAAATTCGGATGGATCGGTCTGACCGTCACCATCCATGCAGGCACAAAGGGAACCTGTTGCAAGTCGAAGCCCCTGAAGCATCGCCGCACTTTGCCCCTGATTCCTCTCCAGCCGGATCGCCCGCACTCCTGGGATCCGACTCATAATCTCCCATGTACGGTCCGACGAACCGTCATCCACCGCGATGATTTCCGCTCCGGGGGTCGCCGCCACCAGTTCCGTCAGGACGAAATCCACATTCTCTTCCTCGTTGAAAAATGGAACGACGATGCTGAGGGTCTGGCCGGGAGGTATTTGAAAGCCACTCATTAAGAACAGACGACAAGTATAGCTGCACCCCATAAATGCAGAAAGGATTTATTCATGCCTTCGGGAAGGCCCGGGCAGGCCCGCAGTCAATCTTCGATCACACCGGTCGCTGATGGTTCTGCTTCGGTAATGGCTGATGAAGTCCGGTTGTCGGACAGCGATACCCCTGGCGGAAAGAGCGCGATCATAAGTGCCAGACCGATGAAGTAGTCCATGGCGGCCGACCACATGACATCGCTCAGGAAATGCCCCCCCTGAGCAATCCGGCCAAGACTCATCAGCACACCATGCACGAGCCCGGCAGCGAGAAGGGCCCAGCCCGTTTTCCGCCTGGAGGACGCAAAAGCCAGAGGGACAAGTCCGAGCCAGAAAAATCCCATGGATGCGTGGCCGGATGGAAACGATTTGCCATCCCCTTCAGGGTTGTAAATAAACAGGGGCACAAATGCTTCCTCACCGCCGAACTGCTCTATCGAGCGCGGACGCGGGCGTCCGTAATGTTCCTTGAACAGGGCATTGATGAAAAGGCCGGGGCCGAGGGCCAGGAGGAGAATGATGATCACACAGGTCCGCGAACGCATTCCTGATTCGATTCCGGATCTCCTGAAGATGAGAATCAGAAGTGCGCCGACCGCGCATGCAAAAGCCGGGACTGGGCCATATCGGTAAAGGAAGACGAAGAATGGATTTTCCAGGTGCGTCCAGCCGTTGACACGATCCCAGAAGACTGCGGAAACCCGGAGGTCCAGATTGAAAAGATGAACCAGTATGGATCCTGTGGCAATGAGAGCAAGTGGCAGCCACAGAAAATAGACGGGCCTCAATCCCTTGAGAATGGATCGAAGCCCGTTGCTCCGGGATGGAATGGAATTACTGGTGTCGTGCATTGAGAAGGTCCTTCTGCGGCCAGTATTGCAGGTTTGATCCATGAAATAAACTCAGCGTGCGCCATTTCTTCCGGCGTTCCGGGTTCTCGATAATTTCGAGAATCTCAAGGTTTTCAAAGTAATCACGCATGGCCTCCGGGAGGTTGGCTGGCGGTCCCTGAACCACGATTATGGCATCCTGACCAGTGAGGACCGATGGGTTTGCCCAGAGGTCATGCTGGCTGCGAAGGATATCGGGCTCAGGCGAAAAGCGGTAAACCCGGGGATTGCCATCGAGATAGAATGCCATCTCACTGGTCAGAAACCGATGGCTGATGGTCACCCAGAAATGGGGCTCCCGGACAGTTCCGGCCTCTATGTGTGAGTTCACCCTCGCGGCAATGTCATCGGCAAGACCCGACCAGCCGCGGATCCGTGCAGAGGGATCCATCCCGGGAAATCGAACAAGGCCGGAAGTAAGGAGGATCATGGTGATGTAGGTGACAGCGGTGAACGCCGCCGAGACCCTGACTGCCAGGCGGAGCCAGTCTCTTCGGGGCTCCCCGGAACCGCCTGCCCCGGTCGGCAGGGCTGGTTCCGATCTGCGGCGACCGAACCAGCCGGCAGCCATCAGGGTCCCTCCCACAAGAAATACAGCCGGCCAGTTTGGATTGACCCGCTGTCGCCAGGTCAGCGCCAGCATGGCCGCCATGGAAGGAAAACTCATCCACCAGAAAAGACGAACCCAAGACTCCACCACTTTCCAGCGCCTGATAACCACGACGCCGCTGGTCAGTATCAGACAAAATAAAACGGGAGTCACCAGCCCTGCTTCAGCACCGAGAAACTCGAAGAACCTCGCAACCCGACGCCCGAAAGTCGGAGCAGCGGATTCAAAATGATGCATGGTATGCTGGAGTGTGATCCAGTTGTTCCCGGCGTTCCAGAAAAGCGGAGGCAGAAGCCCGGAGTGACCGGCAACTGCCGCAACCCAGAGTTGCGGTCTCCGAAGCAGCGGACGGAGTGACCTGTCAGTGATCAGCGCGGCAAGAAGCAGCGGGAAAAAAATCAGCATCATCTGCTTGCTCAGAACGCCTCCGGCAATCCCGAATGCCAGCGCCACCGCATGAAACCACGATTTTCCGGAACGGGCCATCCACTCCACCACGGCCCACAGCGAAAGAGACCAGAAAAAGACCAGTGGAGCATCGATTGTCAGAAGCAGATGAAGTGCGCAGTTAGCGGGTGTCAGCAGCCAGGCAAGTCCGGCAAGAATCGCCACATCCGTGTTGAAGCAGCGGCGTGCCGTCAGCACGACGCACCAGGCCCCGGCAGCCCCCAGAATTGATGCCGTTATACGGATGCCGGCTGCTGAACCGCCGCCAGCCCAGTCCGCGAGTGCCATAAGCCATGCTATCCCCGGGGGTTTGCTGAAATAGCCCCAGTCAAGGTGTTGCCCCCACTCCCAGTAGTAGGCTTCATCCCCGGCAAGGTCCACGGGAAGCAGTAATCCGATGGCCGGCCTGAAAAGCAGTTCCAGCACCCCGAAAAACCAGAGAAATCTCCTCCAGCGCACCTGCGCCGAACCTTCTGATTGCAAATCCATTGAGCCGCTAGCTAAGCCCATCAGGGGGAATCAATGCAAAGCTGAAATAATTTGGATTCCGGGGAAATTCATCGGTGTGGTAATTCCACGGCTCCGCGCCCCGGAGCAGGCGCAGCTTATATGCACTCCGCTGCCTGGCCCCAGCCTGATTGGCAGGATCCGTCAGGGATGGGAAGTCGCTTTCATTACAGCCTTGTTCACCGAACGGTGTTTCAGAAAAGAATGCTGTGTATTGGAAAGGCATCAGGAACCTGCCTCCGCGTCCGGAAACGAGCAGTCTGAGGTTGGCTGCATTTGTGAGCAGAGCATCAGTATTCACACCGCCGTCATGGCATCCATGAAGTTCAACTGCAGCCCGGGCATTCTCATTGCCCTGCATTTCATATATTCAGATAGGAAACCGGAGGCAGTGGATTCAACGAAGCAGCATGGTCCGATCACCGCACGAATACCTTCTACACAGATATTCTGGCTGCTCAGCATTGCGTTGAGCGGCGGAAAAGAAATCCGAGTGAGGAAATCCCGTTTACCAGATAATATTGACGCGCTCCCCGGGCAGGGAGGTGCGCAGCTCTGCGGGGACCTGAAGGCGGATGGGAAGGCCGTAATGGATAGCACTCGATCCTGAGGAGCTGGATGGAAGATGCTCGGGTGGAATCTCCTGAATCTGGGCGCCGACAGAAACAACCTCAGCAGGCTGCTTTTCCATATTGCGGGCCCTGACATAGAGAATCTCTCCGGGCTGGGGCAACCTTTCCACAGGCTCCGGAATATAGCCGACAATCGAATCCGGTTCGGTGGAATGAATCGTCAGCACCGTATCGCCGGTGAAGACCGAATGCCCTGTGGAAAGACTGAGACTGGATACAATGCCGTCGATGGGGGCCCGCACCTCAACGGGTTTCAACTGGGCCTCCATCAGCCTGATGCGGGACGCGGCGACGTCCATGGTCGCATCGAAATCAGTAATGATGCGCGCCATTTCCGGGTCATCGGCGTTGACAGGGGGCATAGCCTGAAGATCGGTCTCCAGATCGGCGATCATCGATTCCAGTAAACTGACTTCGGCCTCAAGGGCTTCCATGAAAGTTCGTGACATTTCAAGTTCCTGTTCTGAAAGCACCAGGTTTTCGTTGAGCCGGAGATCGCGGTTGTAATTCTGCACCGCCTGCTTGAGTTCAACCTGCTTGGAGGCCAGGTCGACTTTGTTGCCCATCATCTCGAGCCGGAGCCGGTTGAGGCGGTATACAGAATCCTTGAGCTGGTCATCCTGGTCGGCTCGCAGTAGTTCAAGCTCCGCTCTTAGCAATGCCAGAGAAGCATCCACGTATTCAGGAGTGGCCACTGAAATGGTCGCCAGAATGTCTCCTGCCTTAACCCGCTGATCCGGTGCAACCCACAGCCGTGACATGGTGCCGTCCACAGGCGCACGCACAACGGCCGATGCAGCCATCATACGCGCCTCAAGCCCGCCGGGACCGTAGTTCAGATGATGCCGCCACAGGACAACCAGCGAAATGAAAGACAGGGCGAACACCAGAACCGGGACGACAGTGGAGCGAAACTGCCGCAGACGGACTTTCATCGGCACTGGTATGGGCTGTGCCGGAATGGTCCTTTTGCCTGTGTCAGGATCCGTCGTCATTGATTAATTCTGAATTGGGAGAAATTCATACTTCACTCTCGTCGGCAGCCATGAGCCCGGTGACACGGGAAACGCCGGGGAAGTGTTTGAGTTCATCCAGGAACAGCTCGAGCTTCTCGGGGTCCCTCAGACGCATCCGGTAGGAAAAATCAACCCCCTCAACGCCGTCCATCGAGCGCTGATTGGCGAGGAAGGACTTGAGAACATGGCGGTTGAAGAAGCTCTGAAGGTCGGAAAATTCATCCGCAGGACGGTTCCAGTGGAAGTTCACCACCGCATCGTAGCGGTGGCGGGAACCATATTCCGTCGCCCAGAGAAATAGAAGTATCAGGGAAGTCAGAACGGTCCCGAAAGCTGCCGATGCGAATTTCATGGTCCCACAGGCCATGCCGACCACAATCGTCGACAGGATATAGCTGGTATCCAGTGTATCACGAAGGATGTTACGGAACCTGACAATCGCGAACACCGCCATCATGCCAAAAGCCGTGACAAGACTGTTCTGCAGTATCTGCATGACCAGTGAAACAATCACCGGAATCACGATCAGCGAGTTGACAAAAGAGCGTGAATAGGAAAGCCCCGTGTGAGTCAGCATGTAAACCCATGAAAGGACCTGACCACAGACAAATGCCAGAACCAGGCCGAGTGCCAGAGAGCCGAAATCTGTGGGCATCGTGCCCATGTCGCTAGAAACAAACCAGTCCATGATGACCTTATCCTCGCCCAATCAACCACACCATCACGGCGTTGTCACAGAAAATTTACCAGAAATTCACAATTGAATTTTAAAACATCATGGCGAGGTCCCGGGGCACCCTGCTCTGGATCAATGACAAACCGTCGACGTATTTGGCGGCACCAGTCTGGTGCAGTCCGAAAATTCGAACGAGTTCAAGGAACCAATTCGGAAACCGGTTGGTAAACTTGAGTTCCAAAATGACACGGTTTTCAAAGGAGAGAACGGGTTTGTCCATTTCAGCGCACATGCGGGTGGTGTGTTCAACTGCTGAGCGGACATTGCGGTCCATGGTGACACGAACCGAGTTGTCATGCCGGGAAAGCCACGCCTCGCGGAGATAGGCGACATGGGTCTTCGGCCTTGCCCCGATCATTTGGGAGAGGCGGATAAACTCCTGAATGGCCAGCAAATGCCTTGGGTCCCGGGAGACCAGTTCGGACACCATGGGTATCTGCCCGGCGACCACGGCATCAACGGCTTCTCTCCTAACACCGCCCCGTGACTTGGAAATGGTATTGTCAACACGCCTTTTGATTTCGAAGAACACCGGAGCCTCCGGCCGGTCCTCGTAAAAACGCAGGCGCAGCTTGTAGCGGTTCTTGTCTCCGTTAATGGTCGAGTTGTAGAGATAGAAGTCGTCGGAATCGAAATACAGACTGTGAACCGGATAGGAATAGTCCGGACGGCTGGCACCATATTCATCCAGATCGAGGTAGGCAGCGAGGAAATCCCGGATCTGGAGCGCGGTGCGCTCGGGAATCTGGTATTTGAACTCAAATCGCTGCGTCTGGAGTTGGTTACGGCTCATATTTCAACGTCTAACTGATAAGAATAGGACAATTCTGGTCAACTGTGAAGCCCGGAGAGGGCAAAAATAACGGATTTTTTGGGATTTCCCCGCACGGAGTATCGGATGACGGGGAATAATCTGAAAATAAATGGGTGATTTCCGGACACCTGACGGGGTGATTGTCAAAGGCCATTCCGGAGGGCACTGTGTTCCGGATGGAACACAGAAACGGGATGAGATGAATCTGGCACTGATCAGCTTTGTGGTTTTCACCGGAGCAGTGGCCGTGGTCGGGTTCCTGAGTCACCGGGCCGGCAGCAGGGAGGACAGCGATGATTTTCTGCTGGCGGGCAGGAATCTGGGACCGTGGCTGGCGGCCCTGTCGGCCTCGGCCTCGGCGGAAAGCGGATGGGTGACTCTGGGACTGGTGGGATTTGCCTTCACCACCGGGGTTGCCGCCTTCTGGATCGTGCCCGGCACCGTTGCCGCTTTCCTGGTGAACTGGTTTGCTATTGCCCCGAGGCTGAATCAACTGTCGCGATCCGGTCCGTCGACTATTCCTGAGGTGCTGACGTACGGGTTCCGTGATGGCAGGGCCACCACCGGCATCCGGCTCCTGTCCGCCGTTATTATTCTTTCGATGCTGACGGCATACGAGGCGGCTCAATTCAATGCAGCAGGCAGGACCATGACAGGGGCCTTTGGGTCAGCCCACCTGTGGGGGGTGATTGCCGGTGCCGGAATTGTCATGCTCTACACGATGGCCGGGGGGTTCAGGGCGGTCGCATGGACAGATGCCATCCAGGCCGGTTTTATGATCGCAACACTTGTCGGAGTGCCCTGGCTGCTTGTTTCAAGGATTGGCGGGCCGGAAGCGATGATGGACAAGCTCCACGAAATGGACCAGTCATCGGCCTTCCTGCATCCATCAGGCGGCCGGTCCGGTGAAGCATCACTCCTGTTTTTCTCGCTGTGGCTGGGCATCCCGCTGGGAAATTTCGGGCAGCCTCACGTCATCCTGCGTTTCATGGCGGCCCGGGACGGCAGGGCCATCCGCCAGGCCGGCATCATCTCGTCACTGTGGATCCTGGTGGTGTTCACATCCGCGGTTCTGCTTGGCATATCGGCAAGAGCATGGTTCGGGTCTCTGGAGTCACCGGAGAACACGCTCCCGATCCTTGCCGCCGCCAGTGACTTCATTCATCCGGTCTTCGGAGGATTCATCATAGGCACTATCTTCGCGGCCATCTGCTCAACAACCGACTCACAACTACTGGTCTCCGCGTCCACCATCAGCCACGACCTCCTTAAAAACCAGTTCGGTATCCGCATGGATTCGACAACCCTTCTGAGACTGACACGTGTTTCCATCCTCCTTCTGACCCTTGTCGCTGCCGCTTATGCCGCGGCGGAAGTCCAGTCGATTTTCAATTTCGTTCTCGACTATGGCTGGGCGGGACTTGGGGCAGGATTCGGCCCTCCACTGCTGTTCAGACTTTTCTGGCGAAGAACCTCTGCATGGGGAACCTTCGCCGGGATGCTCATCGGGCTCATCACCGTCATGGCATGGAAAAATATCCCGATTCTGGACAACAGTCTCTATTGTCTTCTTCCGGCAATGATCACCGCCTCAACTGCTCTGATTATGGTTTCATACATAGCCCCGGACAGGGACGAGCCCGAGGAACACTCCGCATAGCCCCGGAAAACGGAGAAAGGCCGGCCATCAGGCCAGCCTCTTCATTCAGAATCCGATATGGATGAAATCAGCAGGATCCACGGTCCGGTCCGGAAGGCCCCGTCAGTTGGAGAGGCTCCCGGAGTGAGCTCCTCCAAAAATCAGTTCCTCCACATTTCCTCTTTGACGGACGGGAGCGGACTGACCCTGTCTGGTCAACTCCTCCCAGGCCAGAGCCTTGCGGGGGAATCCCGCTTCAAAGATAACTTCACGCACCCGTGTTTCGAATCCGGTCTCGGCGATTTCCTCCAGAGGGAAGAAATATGAATTCTCGCCCTTTTTCTCCCATGCCTTGGTGAATTCGACCATGGCTTCATCCGTGCCGCCAAGTCCGAGAAAGGCCTTGCCCTTGATGTAATGCATGGATGAGGTTAAACCATTCTTGCGCACCAGCGGGTGGGAGAAGAGTTCCATTATTTCATTCCAGCTGTTTTTCCGGAGATGAATGAGTGCAAGATTGGTGACGGTTGCCTCGACAAGGGCCGGGGTGTCGGCGTCAACGGACTGCGCACTCAGCAGTCTGAGAATTTCCTGATACTGCTCCTCGGCGTCGCTGATAATGCCACATGCCTCGAATTCCTCGGCGAGATTGAGGCGGATCCGCGCATCATCCGGGTGGCGAGCCACGAGAGCTTCAAGCTGAATGCGGCGCTGGCCGTCGCGTGGAGACAGTTGTGAGACCGGTTCCTCATGGGCTTCGAGATAGATAACCTGATGGGCTATCCTCAGATCCCAGCGATCCTGAAGTGCCTCCCATTCACCTCCGAGGTTTTCCAGAGAATCCCCGAAAAATTCCAGGCCTGGGGCGTTGCGGAACAAACGCAGGGCAAATTCACGCGAACGCCGGTTCTGACCGTGGAATATGACCCGCGGGAAATATCCGGCAAGGACTCCAGTTTCCGACAACGCCTGGGCGAGTTGTGCCAGTTGGTTGGACCTTAGAATCTCTCCGGGCCTGAGGAAGAGTATCCAGTCGCCGGTCGCTTTTTCCAGAAGCTGGTTCCGGTTCTGTCCACGGGTGCGGTCGGCCGATTCACGCACCCACTCCGCCTCGAATTCCTCCAGAAGGGCAAAGTCGGGTGAGTTTTCCCTGCTGCTGATGATAATCTGGTGCGCAACCTCAGCCAGGGGCTCCAATGTCGCTCGAATACCCGCATCAAATGTGCCGCCTTCCATCACGACCGTCAACTTCGGCAGTTCGTTCTGCTCGAGAAGCACGGACGGGATTTTGACCCACTCAGGGGTCACTCCGTTATTATCAGTATTCCGGCCGGACTGAGGGTAAAGACTGGAAATGACATGCCGGGGCATCCAGCGGACCATCCAGCTTCGAACGGCTTCCGCTGCTTCAACCCAGCCATTCGATGAGGCAAGCTGGTAGAGACCATGACAGGCATCGGGGTGAAATGGATGACGTTCGATGGACTCCGACATGAACTGCCATGCCGTCTGGAACTTCCCGTTCTCCACCATGGATTCAAAATGCTCCCAGAAGCCCCGGAACTGTGGCGATGTCTCCGTTGAGGAATCCTTCTGAATGGGCTTGCGGGCCATCAGGGTAATCCGATCGGCTGCCCGGGAAACTGCATGGTCCCATGTCCGGTTTGCGGCCACCCAACGGGCTGCCGCCTCTCCAACAGCCCGTGCGCGTGTCTCATGATAGAGCACGTGTGTCATCTCGGCACCGAGAGCGGCGCTGTCGGCTTCCATGTAGAACCCGCGTCCGACCAGTTTCAGGGGATTCAGATTGGCTCCAACCCACCGCCGAAGCGAAGGAACACGGTATCCATGTTCATCCCCCACAAAATCATCCGTCGCACCACCACCAGTCACTATGACCGGCAGCCCGCAGGCCATCGCCTCAAGAACACGCAGCCCCATCGCCTCTGTCCGGTACGGATAGACAAAGCAGTTGCTGGCCCGATACAGCCCCGCATACTGCTCGTCACTGAAATCGCCCTTCATGTAACGGACGGCAGGAGCACTCAGCTTGGATTGGAACTGGTCAACGAGCGCCCTCAATGAGCTGCGTTCCTGATTGACTTCAGTATCCACAACCACAAGCTCCACGTTGCTCTTGCCTTTAAAGGTCTGGTAATAGGCACCAAGCAGGATGTCAGCACCGCGCTGCCAGTGACCATCCCCTACAAAAAGGAAACGGAAAATACGGCGCGCGCCCAGGTCCATCGGAGTGGCCCCTGGATTAAAGACGTTCGTATCAACCCCCGCAGGAATGACGACCAGTTTTGAAGGATCAACGCCGGAGTCAACGTACGCGCGGCGCTGGGATTCGCTGGTGACCCAGATTTCATCCACATGGGACAGACTTGGAACCCAATCCTGCGGGATCCGACCGAGTGTCCAGTCGTGCATGTGCACCCATCGGCCATGGGATGGCTTGGAGAAGCGCGGATTATCGGTGTTCCGTATAAGCACCGACCGCTCGCCATGATCAAAAGCACTTTCATGACCGCCCTGATTGCAGAACACCACATACCCGGCCTTCTCAAGAGACTCCCCGAGGTGGCGGTTGAATACCTGCACGGAACCATAGCCCTCCATGCTGCCTTCAAGATAAAGCCTGACTGCTTCCGCTTCGGGAGCATCGTCATTTCTCACAGCATTCCCTGAGACCGGGGCGGACTTCTGGATTTCAACCGGCTCAAGGGTCGGATTCAACAGCTTGTTCTCGATGGCTGAAAAACGATCCTCCAGTTGTTCTCGGACAGTGGAAATCCCGTGATCGTTGGCAAGTTCAGAAGCGGCTGCAGCGGCCTGCTGCTGCATCGACTCAAAGTGATCCACCACTTCCGCAAGCTTGTCCGTGAGTTCCTCAAATGAGGGTTCCACCCAGTTGCCCTGCCCTCCAGCCGATTCAGGTGCGTCAATATACCGGAATGACACCAGCTGGATGTTGCCTCCGGCGGTGAAGGCGGCCGCCCCCCCGTGATTGGTCGTAATGACTGGTTTCTCACAACTGATGGCTCGGGCAAGCTCCACACCGAAATTGTCGTGCCGGTATGGCATGACCACTGCATTTACGGCGTTGAAAAGCGTTGGCATTTCCCTCCATGGAACCATGTCCTCGATCAGGTGGATATTGCATGGATTGGCACTCCTGACCTGCCCTGCAACAAACTTCCTGACAACTTCGAGATTGGCAGTTCGTGATTTCCCGGATCCCGATGGATATATCCACAGGTGCACCGATTCATCCCCGGAAAACCGCGAGTTGAAAGCCTGGAGAACAAGATCAAGGCCACAACGGTATGGATCGTCAACGACCGACAGATAATGAAAGGCTCCGGAAGGCTGCAGATGCATGGACGATTCCCTCTCCGGACGGAAGAAGTTTTCATCCATGGCCACCGGCATCCACCGGATCTTCCGCTGCTCAACTCCGCTGGACAACAGTACGTCCTTCAGAAATGTGTTCGCGACCCAGATTTCATCCAGTTGATTGAACTTGCGAACAACCCCCGGTGCAAGGCGGCTGCTCGGTGAGGATGCAATCCCAATGTGGTAATCCGCATCCGGCAGAAGACGTGTCTTCTCACTGATGCCCTGGTAAACCGCTATCCCGTGATCAAGAACGCCATAGCGTTCATTCATCGAATACAGTTTCCGGCGGACCGCTGAGGGCAGACTGTGAACGAACTCCTGAGAGTAACTGCCGCCGGTATGGCAGATGCCGGTGTCAACCACACCTTTCAAGGCTTGGACCCACTCGATACCGGCTGCCGATTCCGGCGATTCATCGAAGAAGGACCCGAGCCAGCGGACCGGTGTCCGGATCCCGCCGGCCTCCGGCCGCCCGAATGAGTCTTCCGCCGCCTCAACTTCGGCTGCATCAGCCGGTTCAAATCCATGAGGTTCATTGCGGCCCGTCCACTTGTCCCGATAGATGGACGGCGCACGAAGCAGCGGTACTTCCACTTTCTCAAAATTGCGGCGGTAGGTTTCAATGTCTGCCAGCAGTTGTTGCTGCTTGTGGTTGGGAAGTTTCTCGACATGCGCCAGAACGTCCTCAAGACGACCCAGTGCCGAACTCACAATTGCCAGATTCTGAATTGCCGCATCGTGCAGCTCGCGGAACTCCAGAGCCCTCGAGAAACAGGAAGCCGCCAGCTCCATCTCATCGGATGGGTATCGATCAAATGGGCCCTGAATCTCGCCAAGCATCCAGTTGCCATAGGCAACCCATGCATCAGCCATCGATGAATTATCGCCGGCATCAACATCGAAAATGGACTCAATAGGAAAGTCCTTAAGCATTGATCTGCGCATCCGTTCGACTTCAGCAGCCACCCTTGACGGAATCTCTTCGCCGGCATCAAAAACCAGTTCCAGAACTTCAGGCACCGCCACGGCATAGCCCCCGGCCTGCACCGTCCGGCTCAGGAATTCATGAAAGACAACCGTCTTGTCGGTATGGAGGAACAGCAGCTCCTCAAGCCATTGCCGCTCCATAAGAACCGTTCCGGTTGCAACGGGAACGCGGCACAGATTACGGGCATCAAACGCCCCATGCCGGTAGACCGCCCGAATGCCGGGTGAATCAAAACTCTCGTTCGGTCGGGAGCTCAGCCCCCAGTCAGCATAGGCAACCCGTAGATTTTTTCCGCTGCGGATAGACTTCACCAGCCTCAGCACCGCATCACGCCGCAAGGTGTTCGCCGCCCGGGTGAACATCACATACTCACCACGACTGGCCTTCACCCCGTGATTCATGGCTTCCACCAGATTCGACTGACAACTCCGGACATACCGGACTTCAAATCGGGATTCCACAACAGACTCAACCACAGCCTTCTCATTTTCCCGGCTGCCGTAATCCACCACGACGATCTCCAATCCCCGGGGAAGGTTCTGATCCATGAGTTCCTCCAGTTGCACTGTCAGAAATGCTTCCTCGTTGCAAACCGGAATCACCAGAGAAACAAAAGTGCCGGGAATCCTTTCTTCGGGAATTCCACAGTCCGTATCAAACTCCTGCTCCGCCCAGAAGGAAAGCGCCCCGGGATCAGCATGATCCTTGGATGATTGTGCACTCGGCTGGTCTGAAACTTGATCGCTCAGCTCCGAAAGTATGATGGAAGCCTGCTCGAACCCCGGATCAAGCTCCAGAATGCGACGGCAGACAGCACCAATGTCCTGGCCCTCCTCAAACAACCCTGTGGCCAATGATAGCTTCAGCATCTGCTCCACGGCCTCTGAATCATCCGGCTCCAGTCGCAAAACCTGTTCATAAAGCTGGCGCGCCGCTGTCCAGTTCTCCTCTCTCAAATGCAGATCCGCCCGCATGCGCAGAACATCAGCATCAGCATTGGACTCATTTCTCTCAATCAGACGGTCCAGAACAATCGCTGCATGATCATCCCATCCAGTCTCCAGACAACATTCAGCCAATGATTTCTCCGCCGCGTCGCCCGGGCAAATCAACACCAGCTTCAGATATATCTCCCGAGCCTTCTCCAGCGATCCGGTTTCCACCAGAATCTCCCCCAGTCTTGCCAGCTCTTCCGGATCCCTCGTGGGAGTCTGAACGGCTACCAGGAGACGATTCTCAGCTTCCTCCACTTCGCCTGCATCCAGCAGACCGCGAATCTCCTCAATTTCGGACTTCAAGCTCTTATTCTTGTTCGGTTCCATGATTCAGATGAATAACCATTACGCCTTCTCCAGCATAAATCGGACATCCACCCCATTCCCTAAGTCCATCAATTCCAAAAATTTGCACCCTCGCCCGCCAATTTTGTGCCTGGCACCTTTTTTCCCACATGCCCCCTTAAAAGTGCCTGGCACCGGATAAAGTCCCCAATGCCTCTAAAAGTGCCTGGCACCAGGTAGGGATGTTAGGACTGGGGGGCGGTCTCGGAGGATTGGACGGAGTTTTGTCTTCTCAGGGACGAAAACGGTTCTGCACCGGCTCACCGGCCTCAGGGCCAATGCCGTGCTGACACGAAATATCGAGCTGTATTCAGGTAGTCCTTTCCGGTAGCCCTGGCTTATTATGCCATCATTACTCAAAAGCGCGTCAGGACCTGAATCTCCGGTAGGAATAAAGTTCTCCGGGATCGTCCAGAATAATCCGATGAGCTGTTCTTTTTGGTTTTCTGTAAGGCTCGGAGACCTCCTGAAAGAAGTTCTCCACGAAACCCTGGCTCCCCAGGATGATACCTTCGCAGAAATACCGCACACGATTCAGAATTGGATGGGAAATCTCATTTGAAGCTGGTTCCGCTGCCTCCACAGGCTCCGCTCGTGATTCGACGGCCTGTCGATAGTGACTCTGCTGATGGCTTCTTTCCTCGAAATAGCGGGAATACGCCCGCACTGCGTCTTTCCAATCCAGAAGATTTCCGCGCCCGGATATGAGTTTCCGGATGCCAATCCTTGCCCGCTTTCCACCAGCAACCGCCTCGGCATAGGAAGTCCACCGGTGTTCACCCGGATGCTTTACAATCCCGGCCCGAACAGGGTTCAGCTCAATATAGGCAGCCACATGCAGCAATGAGCACTCATTCCCCTCGACAACCACACTTTTAAATCGATCCTCCCATAATGTCCCTTTGCGTTCGTGCCTCTTGTTATACCACCGTGAAAACCGTTGTTTGAGTTCCTTCACGAACTCGGACAGGTCGTACATGCGACGGCGCTGGGACTGAAGGAATTCCTCCCTGTAGGCTCCGTTTCCCTTCTCCTCCTCCTCTCTGATGCGCTGCCTGAATTCTTCGATCTTTTCCTGAGTATAAATGTATTCCATGCGCCGGAATACCTCCTCTTCCGGGATTTCGGACGGTTTCGCGGGAATAAGAAGCAAAAGATGGAAATGGTTGTCCATCAGGCAGTAGCTGAGGACTTCCACTCCGCAGAATTGTTCGAATCGACGAAGGATCTGGTGAAAAAAACTCTTCTCATCCTCACCAAAGATGAACTCACGTCCTACAATCCGGCTGGTCACATGAAAATGCTGGGGCCGGCCACCCAGCAACAGGGCTCGCCTTTGCGTTCTCATACGCTTCAATCACGTATAAGATATCACCATAAAAGTAAAGCACAAAATCTTCAAAAAGTGCCTGGCACTTTGGAGGAGGGAGAGGGAGGTGGCGGGGTTAGCCGGAGCAGCGGAAGGAGATTTTTTTTATTTCGGAGCGGCTGAAGGCGGACTGGATGGCTTTGAGGATATTGTGGCGATGGAAGCGGACAATTTCCTCGAGCCAGACGGGGGAATCGACGGCGACGAAGAGTGTGCCGTTTCTGAGACCGACGGGGCGGGCATGCTGTGCAATATGGGGGTCGACGACTCTGGGCCAGACGAGGAAGACCTCGGAGTCGGCTCTTTTTTTCTCCAGCTGGAATTTGTCGATGACGGATTTGACGAGGTCATCCATGGGACGGACCTGTCGGATTGTTTCCTTTTCCCATGCCTGTGGCTGGGTATGCCGCCACTCGGAGAGGACCGAATCCTTATCGGAGCAGCGGGAACGCGCTATCCGCAGAGGGGGTCGATTGAACGGAGCTCTTGGGTCCCTGGAAAAGCCCATAATCAGTTTCTACCATCGATTGGGTATGCCGACGAGCAGAGAATTCAGAAGTGCATTCGCCCTATTGGAGAGCAATTGGACTGAGATTTCGCCTTTTTGATTGTCAGCCGGGTGAAGACTAGTGGGCAAGCGGTGCCGGTGAAGTATCCTCGCCGGGGTGACGGATACGTTCGACGGCCTCCTGGACCTCGATCGGCGGTTCCGGAGTCATGCGGGAGATGAAGTAGCTTGCGAGAAAATTGAGAATCATCCCGACAGCACCAATGCCTTCGGAACTGATCCCGGTGACTTTCATCAGTGATCCCGGTGAAACGAACTCATTGATGATGATGTATCCCATGGTGAAGAGGATCCCGATGATCATTCCGGCGATGGCCCCCTCACGTGTTGTCCTTTTGGAGAAGATACCCATGACAATGGCCGGGAAGAAGCTGCTGGCGGCCAGCCCGAAGGCGAAGGCAACGACCTTGCCGACGTATCCGAGGTTGACGATGCCAAAAATCCCGGCGACGACGACGGCGACACCGGCGGCAATGCGGGCGTAGGTGACCTCCTGGCGGTCAGTCATTTCAGGCAGCAGCATTTTCTTGAGGAGATCGTGCGAGATAGCGGATGAAATAACGAGGAGCAGGCCGGCTGCCGTGGAAAGTGCGGCTGCCAGGCCTCCGGCAGCAACGAGACCAATGACCCAGTTGGGGAGGTCCGCAATTTCCGGATTGGCCAGGACCATGATATCCCGGTCTACGTAAAGTTCGTTGGGGCCGGAAGCCAGCTCATTGGCGAAGAGCGGCTCTCCATAAGCGCCTTTACGGTCTTCGGGGAGCGCCTCGGGGGAGCCATTAAAGACGGCTCCGGCAGCATACTGGATCCGTCCGTCATTATTTTTATCGACCCATGCGACGAGACGCGACGATTCCCAGGTCCTGAACCATTCGGGGACATCTGCATAAGCCTGTCCATTGAGGGCCTGGACCATGTTCACCCGGGCGAAAGCGGCAACCGTCGGGGCTGTGGTGTAGAGGATTCCGATGAAAATGAGGGCCCAGAACGCGCTCCATCGGGCAGCCTGCATGTTTTTAACAGTGTAAAAACGGATGATGACGTGTGGGAGTCCGGCCGTGCCCACCATCAGGGCGACGGTGACGAAAATCATATCGATCATGGATTTTTTTCCGTCCACCCATGCGGCGGTGTATTCGGGGAGTCCAAGGTCGCGATGAATCTGGTCCAGCGTTTCGAGGAGGTAAAGTCCGTTGGCATCATCGGTGATCATCCTTGATCCGAAGCCGATGTGGGGTATCCAGTTGCCGGTCAGCTGGTGTGAAATGGCAGCGGCCGGGATGAGGAAAGCGATAATCAGCACGACATACTGGGCCACCTGGGTATAGGTGATCCCCTTCATCCCGCCAAGAGTTGCATAGAGAAAGACGATGACCATGCCGATGATAACGCCGAGGTTGATATCCACACCGAGGAATCTTGAGAAGACAATGCCCACACCGCGCATCTGACCGGCAACGTAGGTCAGTGATA
>JAUIAG010000373.1 GCA_030425355.1 Verrucomicrobiia bacterium | reverse complement strand
CGGAGAAGGGAGATGGAGCTGGGGGCAGCAGTCGGGTGGAGCCCGGACCCTCAGTCTTGAGGTTTCGAGCATGGCGATCGAGTGCCGTGACGAAGCCTACATCAATGTCATCACCGGCGATCTGGTGGAACGAGTGGACGGCAGTGTGCCCGCCCGGATTGACTGCCGCGAGTATTCCTATGCCAATGATGAGGCGCGGCTCACCGGCGGGGTCCAGGCCCGCCATCCCCAGTGGAAGATGGATGCCCGCGAAGTATTCATCCGACTGGATCAGGAGACGCGTCGGATCCGGACAATGACGGCCGATGGCGGGGTTTACCTCGAGGCGCTGGTCTCGACGCCGCTGCGGCAGCAACCGGAGGAGCGGGTGCGGAAGTTTCTGGGAGGACTTGTTGAGGAAGGCATTCCGTGGAAAATGTGGTGCAGCCGACTCCTTCTGGAGTTGTCAGAGGATGCCGGAGATATCCGCCGTTTCGAGGCCTCTGAAGATGTTCGGATTGAACGTGGAGGAAATACCGGGACCGGCGGGTTGATGCGGATGCCTGAGGGGTCCCGTTCGATCGAACTGTCCGTTGAGCCTGTCTTTGAGCTTCAGTCCGGTGTGCGAATGGTCGGTTACGGGGGAGCGCGGTTTGTCTGGGATCTGCAGCGCGGGACATGCAGCGTCAGGAGTGGCAGTGGCGACACCGGGGGATATCGTATCCAGCTGCCCGAAAAATCCATCGAACAGTTTGCTCCCTCGCGAAAGCCATGAACAGGAACATTCAGGAATCAGGGGCCACATGGTGAATGACAACGAGAAACCGGCAGGAGAGCACCTGCTGTCCACTGAAGGGCTGGCCAAATATTACGGCCAGCGCAATGTCGTTGATGATGCGTCCATACTGGTGAGACCGGGGGAAATCGTCGGCCTTCTCGGCCCGAACGGTGCCGGAAAGACCACCACTTTCAACATGGTTGTCGGTCTGGTGCGTCCGGACAAGGGCCGTATCTTCTACCGCAACACCCCGATTCAAAGGCTGCCGGTGCACGAACGCGCCAGGCTGGGCATCGGGTATCTCACTCAGGAACCGTCCGTATTCCGAAAGCTGACCGTTGAACAGAATATCCTCGCCGTGCTCGAAACATGCCGGATCCGCCGTGCCGACCGGGCTCAGCGACTGGCATGGCTCCTTGAAGAACTGGACCTGACTCATGTCGCCAAAAGCCATGCCTACAAACTCAGCGGCGGTGAAAAGCGGCGCCTTGAGATAACCCGCGCCCTTGTCACCAATCCGCAGCTCTTTCTGCTGGATGAACCGTTCGCAGGCATTGACCCGCTGGCGATATTCGAGGTCCAGAAGATCGTCCGTCGACTGGCGGAGCGCGGACTGGGGGTGCTGATCACCGATCACAATGTCCGGGAGATGCTCAAACTTGTGGACCGTGCCTACCTCCTGGTGCACGGCAAGGTCGTGATGGAAGGCTCGGCACGGTTTCTCGCCGAAAGTCCGCAGGCCCGGGAAATCTACCTTGGCCCTGAATTCAATCTTTGATTCCAATTCGATGAGTGAGCAGCAGATAAAACAGATTACCGTCGGCCAGTTTTTCGAGGCGTGGAAGGACAGGCTCAAGTTGAGTGTGGTGGCGGAGAATGACGGCATGGCCCGGCCGATACGCGAACCGACCGTGAACCGCCCGGGGCTGCTCCTGGCCGGCTTCACCCAGTACTTTGCCAGCAAACGGATCCAGGTTTTCGGGAGTGCTGAATCGACTTACCTCCGCAGTCTGGACAGCCAGACCCGTCTTGACCGCTATCGGCTTTTTTTCCGCCGCAGTATTCCATGCGTGGTGTTCGGCCGGAACCTCAAGCCGGATCCCGCTTTCCTCGAGGAAGCTGCCCGCCGCGGTGTGCCGGTCTTCCGGTCGCCGCTCATCACCATGAATTTCATGAACTCCGCCACACTGGCCCTGGAGTCGCAGTTCGCTCCCCGCGGCAGTGAGATGGGGAGCATGGTCGACATTCAGGGGGTTGGCGTGATCATCAAAGGGGACAGCGGCGTCGGAAAAAGTGAGTGTGTTCTGGCACTGATTGAACGCGGCTACAGCCTTGTCGCCGATGACATCACCAAAGTGATCCTCATTGGCGGAGATCAGGTGATCGGCACGTCCGCTGAAATCACCAGGGATCACCTTGAGGTCCGTGGCCTGGGAATCATCAATGTCGCACGGATGTTCGGTGTGAAATCGATCAGGCTCGACAAAAGGGTCGATCTGATAGTCCACCTCAAGGAATGGGCCAACGTGAATGAAATGGAACGGGTTGGCATGGAGGAGATGACTCAGGAAATCCTCGGGGTGAAGATTCCCTATGTGACAATTCCCGTGGGACCCGGACGTGATATTGCGCGGCTGGTGGAGGTGGCGGCTTTCCAGAACAAACTGAGGGAGGCCGGATTCAATTCTGCGGAGGAGTTCAATCGTCGATTGATTGAGTTCATGAATCACAACAGCAAGAAGTCCGGTGGGGCGTAGGCGGGCCGGATATCACTCAACAAATATCCGTACCGGCCGTATCAATACCATTGGACATCGCTTTCATCCATTCGCCCCCGGTGGGTGATCAAGGTGTTTTCAAACCGGGAAATATCGGGTAAATTAAATGAATCAGTCGCGACAGATTTCTGTAGGGCGGCGTATGAGATTTGTGAGATAAAGCTATGGCAGAGAAGACTTTAACTGATCTTCCGGTTTCACTCCGGGAGATGTATGACAAGGGGCGGTCAGCCCTCAACAAGGGCAATTATGACTACGCAATTGCCATTTTCAATGATCTTCTGAAAAAGGAACCCGGTTTCGTGGCATGCCGGGAGGCCCTGAGAAAGACACAGGTTGAGAAGTGCGGCCAGAACCGGTCGATTTTCAGCAAGGTTTTCGGTAAGGCGTCACCGTTGCTGGCGCGTGCGCAGATGCAGGTGAAGTCCAATCCGCGCGAGGCGATGGCGATGGTGGAGCAGGTGCTGAACAGCAACCCTTACAATGCCGCGGCCCAGAAGGTCCTTGCCGAAGCGGCTCTCGCGCTGGAATTCCCCAATACCGAGGCGCTCGCACGGGAGATTGCCTTCAACGAGAATCCCACTGACCGCGACAATGCCATGAAGCTGGCGGATTCACTGCTGCGGGTCGGGCGGAGCGAGAAGGGCCAGAGGATTATGGAGGCCCTGAGCAAGGTTTTTCCGGATGATCCGAAGCTGATTTCCGCCTACAACACATGGTCAGCCAAGCGGACACTGACGGAGTCGCTGTCCGGCGGGAAAGTGGAAAGCTACCGGCAGATGCTCCAGGATGAGAAGGAAACAGTGACACTGGAGCAGATGGCCCGCGAGGTCAAAGATCCGGAAATTGCGCTGGAACTGATTGAAAATTTCAAGGGCCAGCTGGAGGAGTCCCCTGATAATCAGACTATTCTTCAGCGCATTGCTGATCTCTACGAGCGCGCGGGGCAGTTTGATAATTCCATTGAGTATTATACCCGCTGCAACGAACTGCGGGGCGGTGATGATCCGAGTCTTCTCAGGCACATCACCCGCTGCAAGGTGCAGAATGTTCAGCAGCAGATTGATGCACTGGATTCCAGTGCCGCGGATCATGAAGAACAGCTGGCGGCCCTGGAACAGCAGAAACTGGAAATCCAGATCGAAGACTATGCGGCAAGGGTGAGGAGCCACCCCAATGACCTCGGCCTTCGCTATGAGCTTGGGGTGGTGCAGTTTCAGGCAGGTAAAGTCGGCGATGCCATCAAACAGTTCCAGCGGTCACAGGATCATCCGGCTCACCGCATCTCCTCGCTGAAGTATCTGGGCATCTGTTTCATGAGAAGGCGCCTGTATGACATGGCGGCCGGATCTTTCGAGTCGGCATTGGAAGCCAAAGAGCTATTCGACGATGAAAAAAAGGAACTGCTGTATGAATACGGTGTTGCACTCGAAAAGATGGGCGAAGCCGAAAAATCCATTACCCAGTTCAAGAAGATCTACGAGAAGGACATCGGCTTCCGGGATGTTGAACAGCGGGTGGATGACTATTACGCAGCCTCCGAGAGTTGAAATCTCCCCGACTCCGGAATCCCGGTTAAGTCACCGGTTGGAGGTCCGGCCAGGATGAGTGCGAACACAGTCAGAGTCCTCGTCGCGATGGACAAATGGAAGGGGACCCTGACGGCGGACCAGGCGCATGCGGCCTTCGAGGAAGGATGGAAGCGATGCCGTGAAATTCTGCCCAGGCCCATGGAGTTCGACTACGCACCCATGAGTGACGGC
>JAUIAG010000372.1 GCA_030425355.1 Verrucomicrobiia bacterium | reverse complement strand
GGTATCACCGGAATCGTCTTCGGCATCTACCCGGCCAATCAGGCAGCCAACATGAGCCCCGTGGAGGCCGTGCGCCACAGTGCGTGAAATGCTTACTGTTCAGATGTCCCTGTTTCCCCCGGGCCCTGCTGAGATAATTAGTGTTCTGATTTTCATCCAGCTTGGTAAATATATCCATCAATCAGAAAGCCGGAAGCAGCAAGAGGTGCGCGTATGGCCAGCATCCTGGCATCGAAGAGGTTCCCCTCCTGCCCTTTTCTGGCGGATGTGGTTTCCATCACCCGGAAATCCTCCCATCGCTGAGTAATGACATATCAGTGCCGGAGGTCCTTCTCCTCCATGAATAATCGCAGGCCCTTCAATTTGAGGGGCGTCAGCCCGGCATCCTGATACTTCACTTCGAATGGGACCAGGCGATCCCCGATCTGCGCGATCAGATCCACCTCCAAATCGCGGTTCTTTTTGTCCTGCCAATAGGAAAAAGTTGGCTGATGTCCATACCACCGGGTGAAAAGATGCTTGAAAAAGGCGCTTTCCACGTCGGCCCGGAAGAAGAACCGATCATGGCAGTGCCGCGTCGGCCGGAAAAACCTTGGAGCGCCCCCTGCAGGACTTCCCTGCCATATCCGAATGGCCTCAATCGGTAAATGAGGTGTGCCACCTCGAACAGGTCCGGAAAGTTGTTCACTGACTGGCGGTTGATCCCATCCACCTCCAGAACCCGACGCACCCCGTAGAGCGCGGTCATATCGCGTTTGAGCACCTTGTCCACGATGTCCTCGCGCAGCAGTCGCTGGCGCCGGGTCAGGTCGTTGACCAGGGCAGGTTCGGGGAATCCCCCGCGCACCGTCAAATCTGTCAGAAAAGCTTCAACCTCAGCCTGGCCCATTTCGGCTGGGTGCCTCATATCATGGAAACGGACAAACCGAAGATACCAGGACAAGTATGCCTCGACGGTCCGCCGACTGGTGTGCTGCAAGTGAAGTTTTTCCCTCAGGCGGTCAGCGGGCTTCATTGTTCGCTCCCAAAATACCAACCCCTTGATTGAAGTCGTGCGCACCGTGTGTATGATTGGGTGGTGTCGAGCCGAACAATCATTGCCAGACTCAAGGCCGAGGGCTGGACCCTCGTGAACGTTCGGGGGTCGCACCACCAATACAAGCACCCAAAGAAGGATCTTCCGAACGGGAACGGTTCGGAGCATTTTCCGTCAAACTGGCTGGAACTGGCCACCCTGAGAAAGACATGAGATTTCCAGTTGTTATCCACAAGGACAAGAACTCCGATTATGGAGTCACGGTTCCCGACCTGCCGGAATGCTTCTCGGCAGGCGACACAGCCGATGAGGCGCTGAGCAACGCGGTCGAAGCGATCGAGTGCCATATCGAAGGCCTTCTGATTGACGGAGAACCAATTCCTCACAGGCAGCCGATCGAGCACCACCGATCAAAGCGCGAGTTTTCAGGCGGCATCTGGGCTTTAGTCGATGTCGACCTTTCCAAGCTCTCCGGCAAGGCTAAACGCGTGAACATCACACTTCCCGAACGGATACTGGTGCAGATCGACTCCTTTGCGTCGAAGACGGGCGATACCAGGTCGGGTTTTCTAGCGCACGCCGCGCTCGAATATGTGAGCGCGCACACCGAACAGGAAAAGCGAACAAGGCGGCGCTCCTAAAACCTGCCCCGCCGCGAGTCGAAATACCCACGATCACTGCGCCCAAGGGCAGGTGTTGGAGGCCTTCGGCGTCCGCCAAAAGATGCAAGATGGGGTTGCACCACACCGTAAGATTGGTAAGATCGAGCAATGGCTAACACAGTCCTTTCAAGCAAGGGCCAGCTGGTGATCCCTTTGGAAGTGAGACGTCGACTTGGTTTGAAGGCAGGTGACCAGTTTGTTTGCGAGGTGGTTGATGGGAAGATTGTTCTTGAGCCTGAGGGATCCGGCATCGCCACTCTGGAGACCGACACAGACGGCATACCTGCACTTTCAGCTCCAGAGGGCGCTCCTGACATGACGCCGGATATAGTGAAGTCAATTCTCTCCGATTTCCCGTGAGCGTTCTTCCCGACGTCAATCTGCTCCTGGCATACGGTTGGAAGACCCATGCGGAGCACGCACGGACCCGAAGCTGGTTCCATGGACTCAGCTTTCTCACGTGCCCTATTACTGAGCTCGGGTTCCCCAGGGTCAGCATGAGTCCCGCCTACCGCGCAGACTTCAAATCTTCGATGATCGTCCTGCAGGCGATCAGGAATTTGAGTGGCGCCAGTTTCATTGCCGATGATGCTCCAGCGGAGAGCCTTCCCGCAATCACAAGCTACAAGGAGGCCACCGATGCTTATTTGGTGGCCTTGGCAGCGACAAATCAGGCACAGCTTGCGACTCTGGATCTGCGCCTGATCTCGGCAACCTGGGCTTCTGGAATCGCCTACCACCCCTTCACCCCATGACGCCGCCGACGGCAAGCAAGTGCACCCAACACGGAATAGCGGTGGAAGTCCGCCAGAAATCAACACGTTGACCCTCCAACGAATGAAGCCAGCCGCAGATGATCTTACCCATCGCCGGATCGCATGGGAGGCATTGTCTGATCTCTACCTGGACACTGACACCTCGCTCTCACGGGATTGGCGGGTTGAGCGCCTGTTGGAGACTCCCTACAATGTTGAAGAACTGGAGACGATACTGGCAGAGGAGGTTCATCCGGTTTGCCGTTGGAACTTGATGTGCATCGCTGGCGAGTGGGCAGGATTCGATCCTGTCTGGTTGGAGGAGCGGATTCTTCATCACCTTGCCTCTCGGTCATGGTTCTCGATTGGATCACTCGTTCGAGCGAGGATTCGGAGAGATAGAGAGTGGATCGCCACGAAGGATTGCCTTGTGTCACGTCGCCCTCCATCACCTCTTCATTCATCACCAGCATAAGTGATGCATTACTTTTCCAAACAACCAACGGCGAACAAGACGTCCATCCTAACGCCTGACCCGCCTCCATTACCAGCCGTCATGACCGCCATAACCTCAACCCCGTGTTCCAACTTCGCCCCCGGTCAGGCGTTGAAGGACTCGACGTTCGTTAGAAAACATGTGGCCGTTTAAGAAGCTTCCGTTGCCAGACCCGGTCACCGTTGGAGGGGTGACTGCGAACTTTTCCCGTCAGGTCGAGCAATGGGAACTGACCGTAGAGGGAATTGATTTCACCTATGGCCATCGGGAACTTGATGTTGGCGTCTTTGCGTGGGCTGGATCTGTGGCCCCGATTGTCCAGCAGCTGAAGGATCAGATCCTGATGGCGGCCCGTGACAGTGTCTCTGGTTGGGATGGGTTGCGCACCGAGGCAGCAGAGATACTGTCTGTTGACCTCTCTGAGTATTCGTCGATGGGCTACGCCGGCGTCGATGTAGCAGGTGACGATTCCTGGGGCGATCCAGGTGTCACCGTTACTTTGAAGGACGGTCAGATCATCGCAGCCGATGCAGGAGACTAACATGGCGTGGGTGGCAACCCGCTACCGCGCCGCGAGTCTGAGATTGAACCGCGGGAACATGGGACTGAGAGACTGTGGGACGGGATTTATGGACTTTGAGAGCAAATTCTCCCAGTCTCTTCCTCCCCCGCTTCTTCGTGCCTGAGAATGACTTTTGTGCCTTGAGACGCGTTGCTCACTTGGTTTGATGGCATGAAAAGAATCCAGTTGGAATCTCCCTACTCTCGATTGACAGAGGGTGGAGTAGCGGAGGCATCCGAGGCATCCTGTGATGCCCCGCTCTGCCTGAAATCACGGAGATAGATCATGTAGTTGGTGCTGTTCAGGTTGAGTTCCCGGATGATCGCGCGATGGGTTCTGGAATCGACAGTGATGACTCCCGACCCTGCCCCGTTGATCAGGACGTGTCCCCCCTTCCGGAAGGAGACATCGGAGGGATAGATGATCGGGTATTCTTCTTCCGCGTTTCTGTAGAGGATTGCGACAACTTCTGGAGGGAGATCCAGTTCAATGTAGCTGGTGACATTGGTGAGTGCGGAACTGGTTTCATCGAGCAGCTCACCGTAATGGGTGTTGATTTCCGCGAGGCCCGGCTGGTTCTTTAGATCGAGGAAGTTACTCACTGCAAAGTATCCGATGGCGAATATGATGAGGATCGTGCCGACACCGAGCAGGGCAAGGCATCCGAGGAGTTGAAGAATTTTTTTCATGGCGTCATTGGAATGTGAATTGGGATGAGGATGAGTGTGAGTCCTTTCTGTGGATTCAATCTTCTGGCCGGGCTTTCAATTCTGTCTTTCAGCGATTTCCTGCGGCTGGATGGAAATCTGTTCCTGTTCCGGATGA
>JAUIAG010000371.1 GCA_030425355.1 Verrucomicrobiia bacterium | reverse complement strand
GCCGAGAAATACTGGAACATCTGTTCAATTTCCTCGACGTCTGTCTCCTTGTAGACGGTGGTGTTGGTGGCGACCTGATAACCCAGCATCTTGGCCATCTTGATGGCCATCACACATTCGCGGAAGACCCCCTCGCGTTCGACAATCAGGTCGTGGGTGTATTCCAGACCGTCGATGTGAACGTTCCAGTACATCCACTGGGTGGGGGCGATCACCGGGCGGCCGTCATTTTTCCCCTGACGGATCTTTTCGATGTCCTTGTCATTGATCAGGTTCAACGACCGGAGTTCGGAAAGCTTGTGTTCCATCTCCGCACTGTAGGACGCGGCAAGATAGTCGATCATCTTGCGGCGCATGAACATGCCGTTGGTGCAGATATAGACGATGCGCCCCTGATCGAGGATGCCTTTGACCAGTTCCTCAATCTTCGGGTAGATGAGTGGTTCGCCGCCGCAGATGGAAACCATCGGTGCGTTGCATTCCTCCGCCGCCTGAAGACAGTCCTCAAGGGGCATCATGTCCTTGAGCGATGTCGAGTATTCCCGGATGCGTCCACAGCCTGTGCAGGTGAGATTGCAGGTGTGAAGAGGCTCCAGCTGCAGGACCATGGCAAACTTGGGAGTGCGCTTGATCTTGTTGATGACGATGTGGCGGGCGATCTTGAATGTCAGTGGTAGGGGAAAACGCATTGGCGTCAGTTCTTCCTGTTTCTAGTTTTTATCCGCAGTTATTTTCCGGGTCGTGCCACTCCGGTGGAAAGGTTTGTGTGATTCCTTCCCGCAGGGGTTGACGATCCTGATTGTCAATTGTATCGACCTGAGCCTGGTGGCCTTGGACTGATCCGGGAGAGGGTGGCTTGTTTCTGTCGAACCGCCGGTCATTGGGGAAGGGGACCGATGGATCACAACACTCCCGGCATGAGAAAGGTGGCCGGTGAAACACCTCCAGATGCGCTGACACCCCCGCATCCGCTGAGACCGGCGGCCACAAGAGCGCCAAGGGTAATCAGTAAAATTCGGCATCTAAGACCTTTCATGACCCAAAGGTTTATCACTATTTCCATTCCGACACAACAGCTCGCTGAGAAATATTTACAACCGGCTGGCACTCCGGCGGAAACACGCCTGGGCAGCATTTCCGACCCCCGCAACGGATGGCGTTCCCCGAGCCCCGCCCATGCAGACAATATCCGCCATGACACGGCCTCTGGGCCTAATTTGAGATTGACAGAAAGGCCGTCTGCGGTTGTGATGCGCATCTCCACCAGATGTTGACTTGGTTGCGGGATCAGCCCCCGGAGCGGGCGTGTGCATTGCACGGAATAAATTTTTTCAATCAGGATCTATGAGTGACAAAAAAATCAATGTGGCTATTGCCGGACTGGGATTCGGTGCGGAGTTCATCCCTATTTTTCAGGCTCATCCCGGAGCCAATCTCGTGGCGATCTGCCAGCGCAATGAAGACAAGCTGAATCAGATCGGTGACGCTTTCGGAATCGGGAGGCGTTACACCAGCTATGATGAGATGCTGAAGGACCCGGAGATTGACGCTGTCCATATCAACACGCCGATTCCGGACCATGCCTCGCAGTCCCTCAAGGCGCTGCGTGCCGGCAAGCATGTCGCCTGCACCGTCCCCATGGCCACCACCATCGACGAGTGCGAGGAGCTTGTGAAGGCCGTCGCCGAAACAGGGAAGAAATACATGATGATGGAGACAGTGGTCTACAGCCGCGAGTTTCTCTTCATCAAGGAACTTTACGACAAGGGCGAACTCGGGAAGCTTCAGTATCTGTCCGCCAGTCATCCGCAGGACATGGACGGCTGGCCTGCATACTGGGAGAAGATGATCCCGATGCATTACGCCACCCACGTGGTCAGTCCCTGTCTGGGCATGGTCGACGGCAAGGCTGAATATGTCAGCTGCTTCGGATCGGGGACAGTCCGGGATGACATCGCCGCCAAGAGCGGCAACTCCTTCGCGGTGGAAACCTGCCATATCAAGATCAAGGACTCCGACCTCACCGCCCACATCTGGCGTTTCCTCTACGATGTCGCCCGCCAGTACCGCGAAAGCATCGACGTCTACGGGTCGAAAAAGAGCTTCGAGTGGACACTCGTCGAGAATGAACCCCACATCCTCCACGTGGCCAAACGGCCCGAGCCGGAAATCCCCGAAAAGGTCGAAGTGCCCGACTACGCCCACCTCCTTCCCAAGGAAATCCAGAAATTCACCCAGTCCATCGAGGACGCCGGCCATCTGTCTTTCCTTCAGGGGGCCGGTCATGGCGGATCGCATCCGCACATGGTCAACGAATTCATCAGTGCCCTGCTGCAGGACCGCGATCCGTGGCCCAATGCCGTTACCGCCGCAAACTGGACCTGCGTCGGCATCTGCGCCCACCAGTCAGCCGTCAAGGGCGGAGAAAAGGTCTACCTGCCGGAATTTACGCTCTAAAATTCGACACCTCCAACCAACTAATCAACGAACCACAATTCCATGTCAGAAGAAACTTCCAACAAGAACAACCAGATCGTGTTCTGGGGCTGTTTTATTGCCCTGATCACGACTTCTTTTGCATTCATCACCAGAGCCATCCTCTGTAATGGCGGACGCTGGGCCAGTGATTTCAACCTCGACAGTGTTCAGGTCGGCGAGCTTTTCGGAGCCGGTGTCTGGCCTTTTGCCATCAGTATCATCCTCTTCAGTCTTGTGATCGACAAGATCGGCTACAAGATCGCGATGTTCTTCTCCTTTGTGTGTTATGCCCTTTACGGACTGATGGCGTCGCTGGCCTACGCCAAGGTTTCCGCCACGGGTCTGGAAGGCCAGGCACTGGCCGATGCCCAGAAGGCCGGTTTTGATCTCCTCTATGCCGGGTCGATCATCCTCGGTCTCGGTAACGGAACCGTGGAAGCCTTCATCAACCCCGTGGTGGCCACACTCTTCCGCAAGGAAAAGACCAAGTGGCTCAACATCCTGCACGCCGGATGGCCCGGCGGTCTGGTCATCGGTGGTCTGATCACCATGGCCCTCAACGGGATCGTGATGGAGGGAGACTGGCGGATCATCGTCGGTATCATCGTTTTCCCGGCCGTCATTTATCTGGTGATGCTGGCCAAGGCGACTTTCCCGGTCAACGAACGGGTTCAGGCCGGCGCCTCCTACCGCGAGATGCTCGCCGAGTTCGGGATCTTCGGCGCCGCCATCGCCGGATGGCTGGTCTTCTCCCAGCTCACCCAGGTCTTCGGGTGGCCTGAAACTGCCAAGTGGGCTCTGATAATCATTGGAACGGTGGCCTACGGCGTCTACTGCCGGTCTTTCGGCAATCCCATTCTCATCGTCCTCATCATCATCATGATGCCTCTGGCTGTCACCGAGCTGGGCACAGACGGATGGATCACCGGCCTCATGGAGGAACCGATGAAGGAATCCGGTGCCAACCCGGCATGGGTTCTGGTTTACACCTCCTTCATCATGATGATTCTCCGTTCATTCACCTCCGGGTTCCTGGTGAAGAAGTTCACCCCGCTGGGTCTCCTCGCCATCAGCTGTGTTCTCGCCATCGCCGGTCTCTTCTGGCTCTCCACAGTCGCCGGCATCACTGTTATCTTCGCGGCTGCAACTCTCTACGGTTTCGGCAAGACCTTCTTCTGGCCCACCATGCTGGGGATTGTATCCGAGCAGTGTCCGAAAGGCGGTGCCCTGACCCTGAACGCCATCGCCGGTATCGGGATGCTCTCTGTCGGCATCATCGGCACGCCGCTCATCGGTTACTTCCAGGAGGACAACGTGGCCAAGATCGTCGAACAGGAAAAGCCTGAGGTCTATGACAGTGTCAAGGGCGAGGGCTCATACGTCCTGGGTGAATACATCAAGATCGACGCCCTGAAGGTCGCCACCCTGCCGGTCACCGCGCAGGAGGAAATCGCCACTCTCCGCGAGGATGCCACCCAGTCTGCTCTGGCCCGCATCACCATCTTCCCGATCTTCATGCTGATCTGCTACCTCGGACTGATGTTCTACTTCAAGTCCCGCGGCGGGTACAAGGCTGTCGACATCGTCGTCGACTCCAGCAAGGAAGGCGACTCCGCTGCCGGATCCTCCGGAGGCCACTGATCACTGATCAGATAGCACGACAACCCGGGCCGCCTCAACCGGCCCGCGGCGTCACCCCTCATCATTTATCTATCCAATGAGCAACAAAAAACCCGGGCGGATGTGCCCGGGTTTTTCATTTCCCCACATGAAAAAATTTCGGCAGGCATTCAGGCCAGCGCGCAGGTGATATCCAGCAATTCCGAGGCGGAGTACTTGAGCGGATCCAGTTTGTCTTCCCTGTTCTCCCGGTTCCGA
>JAUIAG010000370.1 GCA_030425355.1 Verrucomicrobiia bacterium | reverse complement strand
GCCGCCATGGCCACACAGGGTATCAATGCCAGTGCGGCCATGCTGCAGCCGGCAAGTGATCCATGCATCCGCGTCGATGAGTTGAGGAAGCGGTTATTGTTTCTTCTTTTTTGCATATTCGAAAACCTGTTTGGAGGATTGGATATAATGTGGGGGCCGGCCATTCACTTGGGGTCCAGATTGAGAGTCAGCTGATGGTCGGTGAGGCTGGATTCCACACCGTTTTCAGGAACATCCACACCGGAAATCCAGAGCAGCGCGTTGAGCACAACTTTGCGGAAATTGGGTTCACCCCAGTTGGTGTGGACATGACCGCCGGTGAAACCGAAGCCCCGTCCGCCATCTTCCCGTTCAACCGCCCACATCATGGTCTCGGGACGCCCGGAGTTGTCGATGATGTGCTTGTAGGGACCCCGTGGATAGACATATGGCCCATCACGGACATCATCCGATGGACGCGCCTCGAGGATCGAAACCACGCCCTTCATTTCCGGACGGAAACGCATGTTCATATACCACTCGTCGCGGATCGAGAATGGTTTCACGCCGCGGGTGATATCATGGTCCGGGAAATCGGTGAACTCCGGACTCCAGAATGGATTGCAGGAGAACATGTGTTCGTAGTGACCGCCGATCCATTTTTTCCATGCCTCGCCGGGGTCACCGGCTGGAACCTCGACGGCATAATGCGCGCAGCCCATGCCCACGCCCCTGTCCATCAGCTTCTGCAGGGTATTGAGGCGCTCGGGTTTGATGGCGGGGTGCCCTGCTCCGCCGTCCATGTAGAAGAAAACGGCATCCGCACCGGCGAAGGCTTCATCCGATTCCGGCCACCCGCCCTTGTGGAGTTCGACCACCAGCTCGGGCACCGACTGCTCGAGGCACTTCTGCAGCAGCATGCAGCCGGCATTGAACTCATGATCACCGGGACCGTGGCTGGGACGACCAGCTATGAGAAGCAGCTTTTTCTTCTTTGTCGATTCTTCGGCCTGGGACCGGGGAACGGTCATGATGGCCCCGACCACAACTGTCAGAGCGGCGCAGAGCACCAGCTTCAGGGTCTTGTCGAAATTCATGGTTTGATAAGGTATGTCTGAGATTGGTTCTTATTATGAATCACCAATCGGCCGGTGTCGAGTGGAGTGTTCCATGCCCGACCGCGGCAGTTTGCGGAAATCGCCGGAAAAATTCGGGATTCGCGGGGAAAAGCGGGCTTGTGAAGTGAAACGGATCCGGTAAAGTGGCTGGAGCCGGCAGGGACCGCCCTTCCTTGAAATATATGGGGAGCGTCCCGGCCTTCAGCCAACTGACCCGGCTGACTACCAGATATCCCTGACTACAACCATGCCCATAGCAACACCGAAACAGTATGCGGCGATGATCGACGCCGCCCAGAAAGGAAGTTACGCCTACCCGGCCGTCAACGTCACCTCCATTACCACCATCAATGCGGCGCTCAAAGCGTTCGCGGATGCCAAGTCCGACGGGATCATCCAGATGAGCACAGGAGGCGGCCAGTTCGCATCCGGCCTCAACGTCAAGGATAACGTCCTCGGATGCATTGTTCTGGCAGAGGCGGCCCACCGGCTCGCAGAGCGCTACGACATCCTCGTCGGCCTCCACACCGACCACTGCCAGCCAAAGGATGCCGCACAATTCCTCAAACCCCTCATCGAGGCGACAGCCGCACGGCGTGCCCGCGGCGAAAACAACCTCTTCCAGAGCCACATGCTCGATGCCTCCATCCTGCCTCTTGCCGAGAACATGGAGATTTCTCAGGAATACCTCAGGCTGTGTGCCGAGAATGAAATCATTCTCGAAGTGGAAGCCGGCGTCGTCGGCGGCGAGGAGGACGGTGCTGCCGGAGGCGAGGATACGCCATCTGAAAAGCTTTACACCACTCCGGAGGACATGCTGGCTGTTTACGAGGCCCTGAACGGAATCGGCCGCTATCTGTTCGCCGCCACCTTCGGCAATGTCCACGGATCCTACAAACCCGGAGCCGTCAAGCTGCGTCCGGATATCCTCAAGAAAGGCCAGGATGCGGTTATGGCCAAATACGGCAAGGCCGCCGAGTTCGACCTCGTCTTCCATGGCGGTTCAGGTTCTGAAAAACATGAGATCAAGGAAACACTGGACTACGGTGTGGTGAAAATGAACATCGATACCGACACGCAGTATGCGTTCACCAGACCGGTGGCCGACCACATCATGAAGAATTATGACGGCATCCTCAAAATCGACGGCGAGGTCGGAAACAAAAAGGTTTATGACCCGCGCTCGTATCTGAAAAAGGCCGAACAGGCCATGGCAGACCGGCTCATCGAGGCCTGCAATGACCTCGATTCGAATGGCAAGACCATTTTCGGAACAGTCTGAGGATCACCGTGAAGATTTCCGGCGGAACGCCGGGCTGACTTTGGCTCCCTCTGTGAGAGGCCGGGGCAGAAAGTTATCTGATAAAAACACCCCGCATGGCAGACGCCGTGCGGGGTTCCTTTTTGAAAGAGTGGATGCGGTGCTGACTGGCACCGCCGGCTGCACCGGCTGCGTTATCGGAGAACGTTCAGGGTGTAATACCCGATGTTGTTGGTGAGACGGGTGCCTCCCTGTGACTGGACATTGGAGAGGGTGAATTTGTAGACCTTCTCTTTTTCAAGAGGACAGCTGATGACTACCACGGCGGGGTTGTCGGGATGAATTCGAACTTCCACCGGAAGCTTTTTATTGTCGACCTTGGGCGAGCCGTAATCCGCGTGGTACTTGTATCCCCAGCTTTCAACCTGGAAATTTTCAGGATTTTCAAGTGCCTCAAGCGCCAGCGGTCTGGTGAAGGTGAGGTCGAAGCCTTCTTTGGTCAGTCGGACGTGTTTCATTTCCATCGGGATGGTGGAACCATCCCATGTGATGCGGCGCAGACCGAAGATGTCCTTGCCGGAGGACCGCCATCCACGGCCTGTCTGGCCGACATAGAGACGGCCTTTGGAGTCAAAGACCTGACGGATCACGCCGCATTCCAGCGGGCGGATAAAATTCCAGACAGTTCCCTGATACTGCCCGTTGACCTTGTCGAGGGAAACGCGCATGAGATTCGACATGGTCTGATCACCGACGAAGATCTGGCCATCGAAGGGGCCGAACTTCCCTCCGGTGGTATCGAATGTCGGTTCACCGGGGCTGTTGGCGAGTTCGCCGTGGGGAAGCCACACCGCCGGGCGGGTCCACATTTTCTGATAGTCGCCGGTGGGAATGTCGTTGAGGTCTCTGTTTTTGAAATCCGGGTGATCCATCAGGGATGACGGATGGCCGTGAAACCGGCCCTTTGTGATCAGATGCAGAGAAGAGCTGGCGTTCCAGTCCCCCTGGTTGTCGGTATAGAACAGTTCGCCTGAGGGGGACATGCCGACGCCGGCCGGTGAACGGAGACCGGCGGACCACGGGGTGAATTCCCCATCGGGAGAAACACGGAATGACCACCCGCGGTACGGAGCTGCGCGGCCCATCTTCGAATCGTGAACGCGGCCGATGTCCCAGCGGTCACTGCCCGCCCAGCCCGGCCAGCTGAGGCTGGTGTTCAGAGTCCCGTAAAAGTTGCCGGAATCGTCGCGGACCAGTCCGAAGGCATACTCGTGATAATTATCGGTCAGGCCCCAGTCGTCGCTGACCGTCTGGAAATAATCCGTTTTCCCGTCGTTGTCCTCGTCGACAAGGCGGGTGAGCTCGGGGCGTTGCATGACGAAGAGATCCCCGGATTTCTCGTCGTAGAGGATCCCCAGCGGTTCGTGCAGGCCTTCGGCGACCAGAGTCCACTCATCATCGAGGAACTTCCATACCTGGCCCTCCCGGCTGCAGACGAAAAGCTCGTCGCGGCTGTTGATGGCCAGGCCGCTCACGCCGAGATCCACGCCATCGGGCGTTTCGATTTTCTCCACCGAATATCCATCCGGCACCTTGGTCCACTCATCATCAGCCGCATTCACGGCACCGGGCGACAGCGCAATGGCCAGAGCTGCCGTCAGCGCCACCATCGGCCATATACCGGAAGCCCGCCCGCTTATCCGGCCGGCGATGCCCGTAATACTGTTCGACAATCTGTTCGTGGAATAAAATTCTGATTTCATATGTCTGCGGGTTTTTATCTGTTTTTGCGGGGGTAGAGAGTGAGATGGAAGTCGCGGGCTTCATCCGAGCTGAGCAGGAGAACGCCGTCGCGGATCTGCCCTTTGTCGGACTCAAAATTGACCACGGCCGAATTGAAGTGGAGACTGACGGCCTCTCCGGCACCCAGGATATTGAAGTGATAAGTCAGGCCAACACCGGCGGGGGCCGGTTCAATGGACTGGGATACCTTGACGGCGTCATCGAGGCGATAATGGAA
>JAUIAG010000369.1 GCA_030425355.1 Verrucomicrobiia bacterium | reverse complement strand
CTGCAGCCAGAACACTTCGCACTTCTCCAACTCAAGGGAATTTGTCCTTGCTCTGCAAAAAGCGCGGGAGCTTCAAAAACACGAATGCGGCACCCATCGGGGAACTGCATCTCATCATCATGAACATGAAAGCTCTCCCCCGGATGCTCTCCCCGACCACATCTGCGTTTTTCAGTTGATTCAAAGTGGTCAGGTATATTCGGTTTTCACCTTCTTTGAACTGAGTCACTCAGCTCCAGCGGTTCTACATAATAATCTTCTCAACGGTCACCTGCGACCAACTATAGCGGATATACAGCTTCCCCCAGGCTGCGGTCCGCCCCGCCCGCTCAATTGCGCGTGAATGTTTCCCGGACTTTCCTGTTCCGCTACCAGCCATAAAACCAGCATTCGATGATATGACGCTCTGAAGCCTCATGGCTCCGGGCTCATCATCAGGCTGTCCGGATGGATAATTGCAGTTGAACATCCTGCATGGGTCATCCACGAAAGGCTGCACAACAGACGTTCAGAAACAACCATGGATCCGTCACCCGCAATTGCTGTCTTTCTTTCAGCAGCTGCCAACTAAAAACCGATCCATCGGCACTCATACTCCGCACGAAAAAACTAATCCAAGTCTGCAACTCTACTAATACTGTAATTCGAGATACATAAACTATAATAAGGAGAAGAATTTATGCGTGACCATGAAAAAGGAGGGCAATGCAACACAGCTGGCCAGGTGCCGGTGACTGTGTTGTCCGGGTTCCTGGGGGCAGGAAAGACAACACTGCTCAATCATATACTCAACAACCGCGAAGGAATGAGGGTGGCCGTCATTGTCAATGATATGAGCGAAGTCAACATAGACCTTTCGCTGGTGCGATCCGGCGGCGCGGCTCTCAGCCGGTCTGAAGAAAAACTGGTGGAGATGAGCAATGGCTGCATTTGCTGCACCCTGAGGGAGGATCTGCTGAGGGAGGTTTCGACCATTGCGGCTGAGGGGCGTTTTGATTACCTGCTCATTGAAAGCACGGGCATTTCCGAACCCATGCCGGTGGCTGAGACCTTTACTTTCGAGGACGAAAGTGGCTCATGCCTCAACGACATGGCGAGGCTTGATACGATGGTGACGGTGGTGGACTGCCTGAATTTTGTCCGGGATTATTCATCTCAGGAATCGCTGCGGGACCGCAATCAGGCCAGTGGCGATGAGGACGACCGCTGTATTGTGGATCTGCTTGTTGACCAGATCGAATTCGCGGATGTGATTATTCTCAACAAAACTGATCTCGTTGACGCGGGGCAGTTGTCATTGATCAAGGGAATCATTCTGGGTCTCAACCCGCAGGCAAGACTTGTTGAATCCACATTTGGCAGGGTCGCTGCGCGGGAGATCCTCAACACGGGCCTTTTCAGCATGGAAAAAGCACAGGAGTCGGCCGGGTGGCTCAGAGAGCTCCGGGGCGAACACACTCCAGAAACGGAGGAGTATGGAATATCGAGCTTTGTATACAGAGCACGGCGGCCATTTCATCCGGAGCGGTTCATGAACTGCCTGCGTTCAGACTGGCCGGGTGTTATCCGAAGCAAGGGCTTTTTCTGGCTGGCAACCCGCATGGAATGGGCCGGTCTTCTGTCACAGGCCGGCGCCGCCTGCCGCACCCAGGGTGCCGGACTCTGGTGGTGCAGTGTGGACAAATCGATGTGGCCCGATGACCCCGACGAGCGCCGGGAGATTCTGGATATATGGGACCCAGTATGGGGAGACCGCCGTCAGGAAATTGTCATCATTGGCCGGAATATGGATCAGCAACACATATCGTCAAAACTGGACGGGTGTCTTCTCTCGGACAGGGAAATGGACTTCGGCATTGAAAACTGGAAATGCTCCTTCACTGACCCCTTCAACCCTTGGGATATACCCCATGAGATGCCCGACCCCGACGAAGATAATTCAGTCTTCGATCGCTCAGAGTTAAACAAACCGTGAAGTTACCAGTCAACCGACCCATTCCGGACACATTATGTTTACATCGACAGTATTCAGAAAATTCAAGGCGATTGCGGCAGTTCTCCTGCTGCTATCATCATGGCGAATCAGCATGGGCGTCGACAACGGGGCTGCACTCCGGGTCGTTGTATCGACTCCCGATGTCATGAGTATCACCCGCATGCTCGGCGGTGACCTTGTAGAGGTTTCCTCCATCACCAATGGTCCCGACGATCCGCATATTGTCAATCTCCGAGCCAGCCATGTACTGCAGATGCAGAACGCGGATTTATTTATCATGGTAGGCAACGGGATTGAGGATGCCTGGCTCGAGGACCTCATTGCTCGGGTGTCGAACCCATCTGTCAATCCCGGCAACAATGGACATCTCGATCTGTCCAGCGGGATACGCCCGCTGCCGGAAAGCGACTCAAACCCCGAAGAGCAGATCACCGGGTCCTTTCACGAAGAGGGAAATCCTCATTACCTGCTTGACCCTGTCGAAGGACTCAAAGCTGCCAGGACTGTCTCTGGGAAACTCAAACAGCTCCTGCCGCCTCACCGGGACGAACTCCAAAAACTCTACTCGCAGTTTGTCGCGGATTGGGCGGTCTTATTCTTTGGTCCGGAGCTGGCCGGCGCGATCGGCAGTGAGGACCTGGAAAATTCTGCCGATGGCGATGCAATAGAAAAAACAATCGCTGAAATTCTCGCAGACAACAATCTCAATCCCGATTCCGGACTGGCCGGCACCTTGATTCCCTTCAGGAATACCCGCATTGTCGGTGACCACGACCTCTGGCCGTATTTCGCCCGACGCTTTCACCTCGTTGTCCTCGGCTACCTTGAACCAAGTCCCGGCATTCCCCCTACAACCCGTCACCTCTCGGGAATAATCACACAAATGAAGACGGAAAATGTCGGTGTCATCCTGACTGCCCCCTACTTTGACCAGCGACATGTCCGTTTCGTCAGTGAAAGAACCGGTGCCCGTATCGTCCCTATGAGCCACCAGACAGGGGGCCGTCACAATACCGCCGGCTACTTTGAAATGCTGCAATACAACGTCGATCAACTTGCCGGGGCACTGCGCAATCACAGTGAAAATCAAAAATCCGGAAAATAAACAGTTTCGGATTCCATATGTTCCACCTGAGGCCATTTCTTAAATCATGAGTATTGATTAAGTATTCAGTGCTCCGGATATTGACTGAATAACTACATTTAATTATGTTCGCTGCAGTGGATATTACCAAAAATATTGGAGATGGAATACTCAGAAGCCTCTACAGGTTTTTGTGTGTCATCGCCTGTCTGGTGATATTCCTCGTGTCTTCATTTCAGGGCGGCCCGGGAGTCCATGCACTGTTGCACAGCATGGAGCATGAATGTATTATTCAGCCTTCTGATATTCATTCAGTTCACGGTTGCCATGATCATCATCATAATAGGAACAGTGATGGTGGAAAACATTATCCCGGCCGGAGTGGCAATGAAGACAATGACCGTGAGCCTCGGGGCTGCAACCCGAATCTGTGTCTCTTCAAGTCCATTCATCAGGGTATGCTGCTTTTCCCGGCACTTGTGCCTGTAGGGGTTCCTGTTACCGTCGGTGATCTCAGCCGTGTTATTCCGCAATTTCAGACTCTCTTCCACTCTCATCTCCTGTCCCCCTGTCAGGGGCGCGCTCCTCCTCTTCCTCCTTTTACTTTCAGTTCATAAGTTTCCGTAAGGATAACTGATAAGCTGATTTACCTCCTTTCGTATCTTGCAGACATCATTTTGTTTTCATCTGACGCATGTTTTATTGACGCGCTGATGGTGTAATGACATTTGCTGTTTGCCCGCTGGCTCACGAAATGCTGGTGGACGCTGTTCACGATGCTTCTCGATGCATTGCTGGAGTCCAGCCCGGAGGTGAATAACAAAAATTTTTAGCTCAGAAATTGAATTTTGGAGTGTCGACTCCGGGGATTGATCTGGTCTTCAATCCCCGGTGACAGGGGAGGTCTTGTCTGTTCCCATCGCCCTGCAGCCGACACTCCACCCTAAACCAAACCAACATCCTGGAAAACGAAAAATGATGAATACAAGAAATCTGGTCCTGGCCAGTCTGATACTGGCCGGTCTTTCAACTGTAACGAGTCACGCTGAGATTCGGACTCTCTATGTCGGTAAGGACACCGGCGAGATGATCACAAGAGGCGTTTACAACGGACTCGAAAATCCTAACTTCGGACGACTGACCCTGCTGTATGCCCATGCCAACAAGGACAATGTCTTCCGGAATCACTACCATCCGATTGGTGCCTGGTCCTATGAAGGCGCGGCTGATGATGCCACGGTAGTGCCAACCAATTCGAATAATCAGATTCCGGAAACCTATACCGGGCAGCCTCCGCTTACTC
>JAUIAG010000368.1 GCA_030425355.1 Verrucomicrobiia bacterium | reverse complement strand
TTTGTTGACAACAATGATGCAGGCGCGGTTGTTACTGGTAATGAGATCGGCAATCTTCTTGTCCTGCTCGTGAATACCGTGATCGGCATCAATCACCAGCACCACCAGATCGCAGCGCTCTATGGAGTCCTCAGTCCTTTTGGCCGAGAAGAACTCCACCGAGTCCTTAACCCGACGTTTTTTCCGCAACCCCGCGGTGTCGATGAGAAGCAGATCGAGTGCCTCCCCTTCCCCTTCGATGCGCAGCGGGACATCCACCGAATCCCGGGTCGTTCCGGGAATGTCGGAAACCACCACCCTTTCCGATTGGGTCAGTGCGTTGACAAGTGAGGACTTACCCACATTGGGGCGTCCGACAATAGCCAGCTTGAACGGCCCGGCTTGAGTGGACTCCCCCCCGCCCATTTCATCCGCAGGCTTTGGCTGCTCCCGCGGCTGGTGCGGAAAATTCCGGCACAGATCCCGAAGCAGGTCATCGACTCCCCGCCCGTGGATGGCGCTGGTGCCGTATATGTCTTCGAATCCCAGCACAGCAAATTCGTCAACATGCTTCTCAGCTGAGGCGTTGTCCACCTTGTTGGCAGCCAGGAGGACTTTTTTCCCGCTGTCGTGAAGACGGCGGGCCACTTCCTCATCAAGTGCCACCACCCCCTCCTGGACATTGACGACCATGATGATCACCTCGGCAGCCTCGATGGCGGCGTCCACCTGCTCCATCGCAACACTCATGATCCGGTCCCCGGTTTTCTCCCCGCGCACCAGACCGATGCCCCCTGTGTCAACCAGGGTGAAGCTGCGCCCACGAAATTCGACCTCGGCACTGACGCGGTCACGTGTCACTCCGGGCATGTCATGCACAATGGAGATCCGGCGCCCGACAATGCGGTTGAAAAGAGCGGATTTCCCGACATTCGGTCTTCCGACTATTGCTGCAATTTTTCTCATCTCTGCGGTGGCCTGGCCGGTGAGCCGGAAGATTCCGCCACCGGGGCCAATTCACCTGACACTTTAGTCACGAGAAATTCAACCAGGAAAACAAATTCGCATCAGAACCCCAGGGATGAGGACCCCACCGACACCACGCGCACCGACGGGGCGCACGGAACCTCCCGATGGCCATGAATTCCCGAAATCTCCTCGCTGTCGCCTGTCGTGCCTTTCCCGCACGAAAAAACCCTGCCGCGTGGACAGGGTTGATGCGAAAAAGAGTGAATTGATCCGCCGTGATCAGCCTTTGTAATTGGCGTTCCACACGTTGGTGAACTTCTGCTCGAGGGTGATGACCTCGGGGGTGCGGTTCTCGGGAGTTCCGGCGAGGTAGGCGGAGATGGCGCTGTAAATTTCCATAACGGCTTCCATTTGTTCGCTGGAGAGTTCCTTGGTGGACACAGAGTCGATGAGGGAATTGAGAGCCCCGGTGATATTCATTGACTCAATCGCGGAGTAGGCGGACTGAAGGTGTTCACCGGCTTTGCCACTGACACTTTCCAGGGTGGCCTTGGCGTTGGGGAACTTGATTTCCTGCGGGTAGATTTCAGCGTCCTTGGAGCCGCAGCCGACGGTGACCACGGCCAGGACGCATGCCATGAGGATACCTTTGATAATAGACTTCATGATAGTGAAAGTTTTGATGGTTACAGGTTACCACTGTGCCCCGGCATGGAAAGCAGAAAATAAGCTGATTCGCCGAAGCGGCCCGCCGGGAAATCAGAATTTATTCGGTTCCCGGCGCAGCAGTCAGTAAACTCCGGTCATGAATTCCAAAGCCGCGTCTGCTGCGTCGAAGTATTTTGAGAAAGGCCCGCTACTGGACCTCCGGGAAAGTCAGGTCATCATCGAACCAACCGGATCGGGGCCCGGCTACTGGGTCGGCGCATGCGGAGCCGTCCACGACGAGGAAAGCGGCATGTGGTATCTCAGTTACCGGGTGCGGGAACCGAGACCGGTCAGAGGCGGACGCTGCCGCATCGCCAGCAGCCCCGACGGCATTTCCTTCTCGACCATCTGGGAATGCAGCAAGGAGGACTACGGGTCCGAGTCCATCGAAAAATCGAGCCTCCTCAAGGGCCCCGACGGACTGTGGTGGCTGTATACCAGTTATGTCGATCCGAAAGACCAGCGCTGGAAGATCGACCTGCTGCGCGCCAGATCACCCGATGCCTTCGATACCTCCACCAGAGAGGAGGTTCTCACGGCGGCACAGATCGGATGTGAGGGCGTCAAGGACCCGTTTGCCTTCCACATGGATGGAAAAATTTACCTTCTTGTCAGCTACGCCACCGGAATCACCGGGGCCGACAAAGCCGACATGCACGGCACCGGCGATATTTACAATACCGGACTGACCCGCTCCTCATCCGGACTCGCGGTTTCCGATGACGGCATCAACTTCCAGTGGCTCGGGGATGTTTTTGCTCCCTCGGAAGACGGCTGGGACTGCTATGCATCGCGGCTGAACTCATTCATTTACAGGAAGCCATTCTTCCTCGGCTTCTATGACGGCAGCGCCAGTGTGAAGGAAAACTATGAGGAACGCACCGGCCTCGCAGTCAGTATCGACCTGAAAACATGGCATCGCCTCACACCGTACGGCCCGCATGTCGTGTCGCGGCATCAGACCGGCTCGCTCCGTTACTGCTATCCCGTCGATCACGGCGATCACGTGAAACTTTACTATGAATTCTGCCGCGCCGACGGAGCCCATGAAATCCGGATGAATCAACTGGCCATCTGAATCGGAACAGGCATCATGGACCCATCCTGATGAGTCACTGCCGCCCGCGGTGTGGCGGCGGGCGGATTCCTGCCCCGCGCATATCGGGAACCGTCAAATTTGAAAGCCCTGTTATGAAGCGAATTTTTAATGCCGTCATGGCGGTTCTTTTTGCAGCCGGAATCATCAGTTCCGCTGCCGCCGCGGATAAAGTCAGCCATCCAACCGGAACAGCTCCAAAGTGGTTTGAGGAGGTCCTGATCGGCATGGAGGTCGGACCGACAGGACCGCAGTCCTCGGAAGGGCCAAAGGACATGGTTTATGCCAGCCGTTTCGACGGACGGGAAATCATGCAGCGAAGCGTGGACGCCGGTTCGCAGTACATGGTCATCTGGGGACGGGACGGCGATTACACCTATTATAATTCGTCCATCCAGCCCAAGGCCCCGGCTCTCGGAGACCGCGATGTTCTTCAGGAGACTATCGAAGTGGCCCGCGAGCATGGCCAGCCGGTTATTGTCTACGTGGTGCTGCAGTATCCGGCCCACGCCCTGCGCACCCACCCGGAGTGGAAAATGAAAAAGTCCGATGGCAGCCCCATCGACTACCTCGTCTGTTTCAATTCCCCCTACCGGGATCACGTGACGGGAATTCTCGCTGAGATAATGGAATACGACATCGACGGGTTTCATCTCGACATGGTGGACCAGGGTTTCGGCCCGCCCCACGGATGCTGGTGCAATCACTGTGAGCAACGCTATCGGGAGGAACACGGCCAACCCATGCCGCGGGCGGCCAAATCATGGGATGCTGACTGGGACAGAATCCTCGATTTCCGCTACCGGACCAGCCAGCGTTTCGAGGAGGACCTCGTCCGATTCATCCGCAGCGCCCGGCCCGAACTGACCGTCGATTTCAACTACCACGGAAACCCGCCCTTTTCGTGGGAAGTGGGACAACTCCCGGTGATCCATGCCAATACGGCGGACTTCGTTACCGGCGAGACCGGATTGTGGGGATTCAGTGCGCTGGGCGTCGGTCTCAACGCACAGTTCTACCGCGGGGCAACTCCGGGAAAGCCCTACCAGGTGGCCATCCAGCGGGGTGTCCGCATGTATCATGACCAGACCACCAGACCATTGGCGGACATGCAGTGGGAACTGTTCACCCTGCTTGCTCACGGCGCCTTTGTCACCATGATCGACAAGACCGCCTTCGACGGATCACTCGATGCCGTGGCATGGACCCGCTTCGGACAACTCTTCGATGAAGTCCATCATAAGGCCGGATTCTTCGGACACCAGCCGGTCTATGACGCGGCGATTTATTTCAGTGCCCGCACCCGGGACTGGTACGGCCGTGATGAGCCCTCCCGATATTTCAGGTCCTTCCAGGGGGCACACCGGGCCATGGTCTATGATCACCAGATGTTCGGCGTGCTCCACAGCGGGAACCTCTCGCTCGAAACCATGAAACAGTTCCCCGTGATCGTCCTTCCCAACGCCGCCATTCTCGATCCGCACACTGAACTGCCGGTCTTCCGTCAGTATGTCCGCGAGGGAGGGAACCTGCTCATCACCGGCCAGACCGGGCAGTTCGACCGCATGGGCGCGCCTCTTGCAGAATCAACCATGGAGGAACTCATTGGAGCCAGGCTGGTCCGGCAGTTGGATACGGCTGACAACTGGGTCAGCTTTGACATCCCCGGCGGCAGCTCCCTCCATGCTCT
>JAUIAG010000367.1 GCA_030425355.1 Verrucomicrobiia bacterium | reverse complement strand
TGCCTACCCATGCGGCTCTTCTGCTGTTTGGAAAAAAGCCCCAGCGATACATCCGCTCATCGGAAGTCAAGTGTGCACACTTCCATGGAACAGAAGTGGCCAAACCGATTCCCTCTTATCAGGTTTACAAAGGGACTGCCTTTGAACTTGTCGATCAGTCCGTCGATTTTGTGCTCTCGAAAATTAATGTGCGGGTTGGAACCCGTGTGGAAAGCGCGGCGGCGCCTCTGGCTTATGAGATTCCCCGTGCGGTGGTGCGCGAGGCCATTGTCAATGCGGTGGCTCATCGTGATTACCGGAGTACCGCAAGCGTGCAGGTCATGCTTTTTTCCGATCGGCTTGAAGTCTGGAATCCAGGGACCCTGCCGCCTTCTTTGACCCTCGAAAAGCTGGGAAAACGCCATGGGTCGTTTCCGGCCAATCCACTGCTCGCCGAGCCCCTCTACCTGGCCCAATACATTGAGCGTTTAGGCACCGGAACCCGTGATATGTTCCGTCTGTGCAATGAAGCCGGACTGGAGCCGCCGCATTTCGATTTGACGGATGGATTTGTCGTCACCATCCACCGGCCTGTCACCCAGTCCGGCCCAGGCAAGGATCCGACCGGGACCAGGTCGGGACCAGGTCGGGACCAGGTCGGGACCAAGTCTCTTGTTTCAGGGACCAGGTTGATTCTTACAGGGGACCAAGTCTCAATTCTTCGCAAGGCTTTGGTGCCGACAAGCATAACAGATTTGATGGAGGCGGCCGACCGTTCCAACCGGACCAAGTTCCGGGACCAGGTCCTCCGCCTTTTATTGGCCGAAGGCCTGTTGGAAATGACCATTCCGGACAAGCCTACCAGCAGCAAACAACAGTATCGGATGACGGAAAAGGGTCGTCTCTTCCTTGAGTCGCTCGATGCCGACAGCCATCCGCCAATTTCATAAGTCATCTTTTTTGATTTAATACTCCCATGAAGATCGCTGAATACATTCGGGATAAAATTTTTCGCAGGCGTCTTGAACATCATCCGGTTCTGGTAATTTATGATCCTGAGGAGCGTTACAGGGAGATCGCTTTGTCTATGAACAGCGAACTTGTGCGGGTGATCGACGGGACAAAATCAACCATCATGGCCCGTGAGGAGGTGATGGATGGATTCTGTTCGCTTGCCGCCCGGGAGGGCGATGGCTATCGGCTGGTGGTTTATCTCCCGGTCAAGGCACCTGTGGACAGGGAGGAAATGTGCGGCGATCCCTATGCGTTTCTCGCACCTGTGGGAGCTGTTTTTCCCGAAGGTGACGGTGATTCGCTGATATCGCTCTGTCGGGAATCCAAGCCAGGAAAGGAGGAGGAAATAAATGAACTGTTCAAGGGCAACGCACCATCATTTGAGACAATTGATGCGCTGGATGGTGGTGGCAGTGACTGGCCGACACTGAAGTCCAGCCTTGGGGCTGAATCACCGCTTGAGATTCTGGAGACCTTTTTAACCGCGGATGAATCCCTGCGCTCAGTACTGGAAAAAAACGACACATGGGTGGCAGAGATGCACAGGCTTTCAAAGGCCATTTTCGGAGTAGCCCTGAAGACCAAAGGGAGAAAGTGGCGCTCTGTGGCTGAGGAAATGTGGCGGGTGCTGCTCTTCAGCGAGTTTGCGTTTGATCTCCCGGGTGAGCTGCCGGCTGAGCTGTCCGGAGTGCCTAAAGCAAAAGATGCCAGTCGTGAGCTGGTTTACAGGCTATGCTCACAGCTCCGGGAGCGCAGTCCTTTTCAGGATGCCTATATTGAGCATGCAAACCGTGTGGAAGACGAGCTGGTTCTCCACGACTGCATGAAAGAAACCCCGGATCTCGGCCAAAGAGACACTTTTGCCTTTGAGGAACGGAGCTTCCTCAGGCGCTGTGTCAATGCCATCGTCACCGAGGATTTTGATACAGCACGCGAGGTGATGAAGTTTCACCAAAAATCGATCTGGGCGCGCGAAGGGGAGGGGGCGGAAGAATGGGATCTGGTGTCCAAGGCTCTCATGTTGTTGGTCAAAGTTTCAGATTTTACTCCCATGGTCCCTGAGAATACACAGTCTCTCAAGGATCTGTTGATTTTCTACACCAGCTCTGCCAAGGAAGTGGATCGACTGCAGAGAGAGTTTGAACAGGCTGTGGAGATCGCTCTTTCTGAGAGTGAAATGATCGAGGGCCTCCTTGTGCTTGTTCGCAACAGGTATCGACGATTCACCCAGGACCTCAATGGATGTTTCCTCAGGCTGGTTGCCAAACATGGCTGGCCGGCTCCAGAATTTGGAGCAAATCGAAACCTTTTCGAACAGAGTGTGTCACCCCACCTGAAAGAAAGAAGAAAGGTCGCTTTCATCATGGTGGATGCTTTACGATATGAACTGGCAGCCGAGCTGGAAAAGGAACTTGGAAGGTCTGCCAGAGCAAGTCTCAGGCCGGTTTCAGCTCAATTGCCGACAGTGACTCCCTTCGGCATGGCAAGCCTGCTGCCCAGCGCTTCGGAGAAAATGCGATTTGAGCTCCTGGGAGACACTCTCGTGCCAGTGCTGGATGGGCAGCCGGTCAGGAATCCGTCCGAGCGCATGGCATACTTTCAAAGGATTTATGGAGACCGGGTCGAAATGATTCATCTGGATGAGCTCGTCCCACCAAAAAAATGGAAGCCAAAGGGTGGCACCAACCTCATCGTGGTTAAAACCAACGAGATCGATGAGCTGGGTGAGGTACAGCCGAAAGCGGCTCTCATGGAAATCCCCCGACAATTGAAAAAAATTATCGCCGCAGTAAACCGCCTCCGAAAACTTCAATGGGAACGGGTGGTGATCGGAACTGATCACGGATTTCTCATTCTGCATGAATATGAAGCCGGCGATGTCGCCCCCAGACCTAATGGGAACTGGGTGCTGCAGAAGGACCGCTGCCTGATTGGGAAGGGCGAAGTCTCCCCTCATGTCTTCCGGTTTGCTCCGAATGACCTGACGATCCCGTGCTCTGAAGAGGACTACATTGTGCCGCGACAAATGGTTCCCTTCGTTCGCGGAAAGACTTATTTTCATAGCGGACTCTCTCTCCAGGAATGTGTTCTGCCTCTGATCGAGATCGAACTGTCATCTCCCGACGACTCGATTTCCCAAACATCAGTCGTAGAGGTTGGATACCGAAAGGGTAAGACCGATAAAGTAACCGTGCGCCGTCCCAGCATTGAGCTTCATATGGGGGGACTTTTTTCCGGTGATGCGGAGCTGGAGGTTCTTCTTGAGGCTTACGATTCAAAAGGCCGTGTGGTGGGAGAGGTCATCACCGGCCCCCATGTCAATCCGGCCACACAAGGTGTCCGTCTGAGTCAGGGGTCAACCATTTCTGTCAATCTGAGAATGGATGACGATTTCGAGGGGGCTTTCACCGTGAAAGCATCAAATCCGCTTACCGGGGTGCTTTATGGTTCAATTGTTTTAAAAACCGATTACTCTGTTTAATCAGATGGACGAGTTGGACGAAAGGCTGATCGAGGAGTTCGCGGGGCGTGTGGTCCGCAAGGATCTTCTCCACCAAATCAAGAAGGGGACCAATGTCCCGTCATTTGTTCTGGAGTTCCTGCTGGCACGGTTTTGTGCCTCGGAAGAGGAGGATGAGATCCAGGCGGGCTTGCAGGCAGTGATCGAAACGATTCAGGAAAACTACGTACGCCCGGATGAATCGAATCGCGCTCAATCCTTTGTTCAGCAGAAGGGTAGGCACAAGTTTATAGACAAGGTCCACGTGCGCTATGTTGAGCGTGAAAAGCGCCACTGGGCTGAGATGGAAAACTTCAATTCCAAGCGGATTGCCATCAATGAAAAATTTTATCGCGACAATGACCGGCTTCTTGAGGGCGGACTCTGGGCCGAGGTCACCCTCGGTCACAATGATGTGGAGGATGATGACTATGCCTTTTTCATCGAGGACCTCAGACCAATTCAGTTGTCGAGATTTGATTTTACGGCCTACTGCGAGGGTAGGAAGAAATTTACACGCGATGAGTGGCTGGATGTCATCATCCGATCCATTGGGCTTGAGGCTGAAAAAATGTCAAAAAGGCTCAAATTCCATTACATAGCCCGCCTCATGCCATTTGTTGAGGCAAATTACAATTTCATTGAACTGGGCCCCCGCGGCAACGGCAAGTCTTTCACTTTCAGCGAGTTTTCTCCCTATGGAACCCTCATCAGTGGAGGTCAGACAAGTACTTCCGTGCTGTTTTACAATAACCAGAGAAGCCGTGTCGGCATTATTGGATTTTGGGATGTTGTCGCCTTTGACGAGGTGGGTGGCATGCGGGTGCGGGATCCGCAAACCATCCAGATCATGAAAGATTACATGGCGAATGGTCGTTTTTCGCGGGGCGTCGAGGTGATTTCCAATGCCAGTCTGGCATTTGTGGGCAATCTGGATGATTCCATAGAAAGT
>JAUIAG010000366.1 GCA_030425355.1 Verrucomicrobiia bacterium | reverse complement strand
ATCGAAATCACCCCGCTGACCCGCGGCATTTCCATCCCGCCCCAGACGGTGGCGGAAAACAGCGGCCAGCATGTCCTCCCGCTGCTGGGGTTTTTCGGACTGAGTTCGCCGGACCAGCTCCAGTCGATGGAAATCATTGCCTCCACCAACGGCGAGAAACTCCAGAGTGCCGCCATTCTCGACGGGCAGCTGGTTTACACTCCGGCTCCCGACACTTTCGGATCCGTGCAACTGAACTTGAGTGCCCTGGACACCACCGGACGCCCATACTCCGCGTCGGTATCCATCGAAATCACCCCGCTGACCCGCGGTATTTCCATCCCGCCCCAGACGGTGGCGGAAAACAGCGGCCAGCATGTTCTGCCGCTGCTCGGGTTTTTCGGACTGAGTTCCCCGGACCAGCTCCAGTCGACGGAAATCATTTCCTCTACCAACGCAGAAATTCTCAATGCATTCCAGATCGTCGAGGGTGCACTCCAATTTTCCACCGCTTCCGACCGGTTCGGCACTTCCAGCATTAACCTCCGCGCCGTGGATGAAACCGGCCGCCCGTATTCGGCAACGGTTACCATTGAGGTGCAGCCAAAAACCCGCGCACTCGAGCTGTCGACAGTTGAGCTGCCTGAAAACAGTCCCCAATACCTGTTTGGCGTCATATCGAAGATGAAGGAGTCATCAGGTGAAAGCTTCAGCGGATTCACCTACAGCGTAATCAGCGGCCAGGATCTTGTCAGGAATATTGGATCCACCAGCGATTCCCTTGTCATCGAGATAGCCCGAGATCAATTCGGTCTGATCAGCTTCGAATTCAATGCAACAGCCGGTTCCGGTCGACCCTTCAGGGCATTGCTGGACATGATGATCCTTCCTCAAAAAAGCATTCTCACACCGGCCCCATGGCAGGTGCTGGAAAACAGTGTCAATGCCCGCCTCGACCTCGCCACGACCGGTGTCGATGCATTGGATGAAGTTGAAATAATCAGCCTGTCCAGACCTGAGCTGATTGATTCAGCCTCAGTTGAAAGTGACACACTGACAGTGACCCCGGCCGGGGATATGTTCGGCGATCTGCTTGCCACACTCACTGCAGTGGGACCTGATGGCCGCCCCTATGAGATCCGTCAGGAAATCCGGATAATCCCGGAGACCATGAATCTTGATCTGCCTCCGGTTTATGTGCTGTCCCGTGACGGCCAGCAGATCAGGGACCTTTCCAGCTTTTTTGCCACTTCGGGAGTCACGCAAATCGAGTCCATACAGCACCGGGTGGCGGATTCCGGATCGGTACTGCAGAACTTCCATATCGACAAGTTCCTGGCGGTTATTGTGCCGGTCCCGGACAGCGTCGGCACGGCCACAGTTCTGCTCAACGGTGTTTCCGGGGGCGGCCGTCCATTCAATGCAGAGCTTCAGATTATTGCCGAGTCCACCACGCCACTGATCAGACTGCCAAGGCTCATCATCGCCTCGGATTCCTCTCCTCAGTCAATCAATATCGGGGAGAGAATCATCAGTCAGGGACGATCGGATCCGGACTCACTGTCACTCTTCAAGGTGGTCAATGGTGAACTGGTAAGCAATCTGGAATTCGAGAATGGAACCCTGCGGTTTGAACCCGGAGAACATATGCGCGGCAGCCTGCTGTTTTCATTCGCAGCCTATTCCTCCAACTTCCGCCAATACAGCATCGAGTTTCCCGTTCTTATTGACACATACATGGAATGGATCAGTCATTTTGTGACGGATGAGGAACTTCTTGACCCAAACCTTGAGGATGTTCTCTGGGGTGAAAACGCGGATTCGGATCAGGATGGATGGAAGAATGTTGCCGAGTTCTGTTTCGGTGGCCACCCATTGGTGCGCGAGATCAAAGACCGGTGGATTGAATCTTCAATATTCACCGACCCGACCGGCAGCGATTCATACCATCAGATAAAGCTGCGGGTGAGAACTGATGATCCCGCCCTCAGGGTCATTCCGCAGTTCTCTTCCGACCGAGCCGGCTGGGACGGCAATCCTCTGATCTTTTCACCATCCGGTGCCAGTGTGGCTCATAATAATCCGGCAGTGATCACCAGTCAGGAAACCCTCGATGAAATGCCGCAGTTCCTAAGTCTGACTCTTCGTGACAGCACGCCTGTTGCCGTGAGTCAGCCCAGGTATTTCCGGATCTCCATATCAAGGGAATAACCCGGGTGAAATGCGGAACAGCATTCATGCCGGGCATCAATCTCAGGCGGCAATCACGTTTTCATCCCGCACCAGCCTGCGTCGATTGAGGTCCACTGCCAGCCTCAGCCCTTCCAGTGTCCGGGTTCCAAGGAGCTGAAGATCGCCGGGCTGTCCGAATACAATCTCATCAATGGTGTGGACATTTCCGCAGGCCACCACCGCGAATCCTACCTGCCGAATGACCTTTTCTCCATCCGGGAAGGTGAATTGCAGTTCTTTCTCGGGCTGAATTCCCAGCGACTGGAGGGTTCTTGAACACACCCAGCTCAAATCGCTTGCAGTGCCTGCCAGCAGTCTGGGCCTCGCCTTGACCGATACTTCACGGATGCCCGGGGCATACACCTCCGGCCTCACACAAAATAATGACATAATTTACCAACCTTTCCTTGAATATCGTCGAAACTCTCAGGGTCAGGTCCAATATCGCTCAAAAGCGCTGACTATCAACAGCTTGTCGTGAAATTTCCATTAATTCGTCAAGCCGAGCCCGGTGGCCTGACTCCCGAAATTGTTCTGACGAAGTGCCTCAAAGAGCACCAGCGCCACGCAATTGCTGAGGTTCAGGGATCGGGCCGCAGGGTTGAGCATCGGAATCGACACCCATGTCGCTGCATACTCCTCACGGATGGCCGTCGGAATTCCCGAGGATTCACGTCCGAAAAGGAGGAAATCTCCGGGCCTGTACCGTACATCCGAATAGCGCAGTGATGCATCGGACTCAATAACCCACATTCTGGGTGCACCGTCATTTCGGACTTCTTCCACTGGATCAGGTGCCACTGATCGGAAATGGGTCCAGTTTCTCCACACCTGCCAGTCCACATTCTCCCAGTAGTCCATCGCCGAGCGCTTTAAATACCGATCGGAAAGCTCGAACCCCAGTGGTTCGATGAAGTGAAGCCGTGACCGGCTGGCGGCACATGTCCGGGCTATATTTCCGGAATTCTGCGGTATTTCCGGCTCCAGTAAGGCGACATCAAACATATTTCAGACAGGTGTGATGATTCATGGGCTTATTTGCGTTTTTCGGTGTGCTCATTGTTCCCCGGTGCCAGGCACGGCCGTATCCGGCACCGGGGGACAGCCGTAGGTGCCCGGCTCCTGAAAATCAGGACAGCTTTTTTTGAAGTTCAACACGCACCGCCTCATCCATCTTCAGTAAAAAACTTCCCAGAGGACCAGTCCGTGAGCGGGTGCGGTCTGCCCGGCAAACTGTCGGTCCTTTTCTTCGAGGATGCTGGTGATGGATTCTGGATCCAGTCGGCCCTTGCCCACCTGGACGAGCGTGCCGACCATGCCCCGGACCATCCTGTAGAGAAATCCGTCCCCCTCGATGATGAAGGTGAGCAGGGGACCGGCGTGTCGCAGCGAACACCGGGTCACAGTCCTCACGGTGTCCTCGATGTGATAATCATGGGTGCAGGCAAAACTGCGGAAATCCCGCTTTCCGGGAAAAAGAAGGCAGGCGCGCCGCATGGACTCAAGGTCGAGATCCACCGGGACGTGCCATACTGTGTTTCTCATCAGAGGATTCGCATGACGATGGTTCCATACATGATAGCGGTACTGCTTTCCGGTGGCGCTGAATCTCGCGTGAAAAGTATCGGGAACCAGCTCGCCGAGGGTGATACGGATATCTTCCGGAAGTGCACTGTTCAGGGCCAGTGGAAGTTTTTCCGCCGACATCGGCGGACTCCCATCCGCACGGCATGGCAGATCGAAATGTGCCACCAAACCGCGGGCGTGAACTCCGGTGTCGGTGCGTGAACTCCCGTGAATACGGAGCTGGACCCTGAATATTTTCTCAATCGATTCCTCGATGCGCTGCTGAACGGAGATGCCGTTGGCCTGCCACTGCCAGCCGGCATAGCCCGATCCGTCAAATGAGACCACGATCTTGTACCGGCAGGACTGTGTGTTCATCTCGGGAAGATGAAATTGCGGTCGATTCCCGGGAATTGATTGCGGTGAAGTTCTGCCATCAAGTTTTCACAGTCCCTGGTTCATTGGACTGTCGAGGTAGCTCTGCAGGATAATCGCCGCGGCCGCTGCGTCCACTGATTCCCTTTTCTTCTTCCCTTTGACGCCGCCGGCAGACAGGGACCTGTTGGCCTGGGTGGAACTCAGGCGCTCATCCACCAGTTTTATCGGAATCGTGACACGCTTGCCGAGTTCACCGACGAAAGCCCGGACTTTTTCAGCTGCCGGACCATAGGTTCCATTC
>JAUIAG010000365.1 GCA_030425355.1 Verrucomicrobiia bacterium | reverse complement strand
GACGACCGTGGTGACCGGAGTTACTGCACAGTCGCCACTGGGAGTGAAAGCAGTTCAGGCGATCGATCCTGCGGTGGTGAAGGCCCAGTTTGATGCTGTGATGGACGAGCTGACTCCTGCGGGGCTGAAGACCGGCGCGCTTTTCAATGATTCGGTGGTCAGTATGGTGAGCGACTGTCTGAAGAGTGCAGTTTCCGCCGGGATCTGGATCATTGTGGATCCTGTGATGGTCGCGACAAGCGGATCGAGGCTACTGGATGAAAGTGCCCTTGAAGTTTTCTGCCGGGATCTGCTTCCCCAGGCATCCCTGGTGACGCCCAATATTCCGGAGGCGGAAATCCTCGTCGGTCATAGGATCACTGATACAGATCAAATGCGCTCTGCCGCGCGGGAAATACACGACCGTTTTGGAGTCGGGACGCTCGTAAAAGGTGGACACCTTGGCGGTCCCGGAGATGTGGTTGACATATTTTTTGACGGGAAGCAGATGTTGGAGATTTCCGGGTCGCGCGTGACCGGTAAATGGACCCACGGCACGGGGTGCACAATGAGCGCGGCGATAACCGGATACCTTTGCGCCGGATCCCCGCTTGAGGTGGCGATACGGGGAGCAAAGCATCTGACATCAAGGGCAATTGCCGGCGGTTACCAGATTGGCAGGCATGGCGCACTGAATCCCTTCGCTGATTGAGCCGATAGGAGAAGATAGTTCAGATCAGTCCATGCTGGTGTGTGTTCAGTCCGGTTCACCGGGTTGGTTTCCGGGTTTTGTAGTCCGGCATTTCAGACGGGACTGTCCGGGCTAAAGCCAAATCAACCGGTCCGGATAATGGGACGGATGTGCTAGATTAAGAAAGAGATGCAGAGACATTTTCATAACATGCTCCACTGTCCGGCAGTGGGGGCGGCAGTGATTTTCTGCCTGTTATCCGGCATTCGATTGACGGCTGCCCCGGATAATCTGGAGCAGACGAGGATTTTTCATTTTTCAGACGACCGGCAAGCCACTGTTCTGCTTGACGTCCCCGCGTGGGGTGGCGGTCCTTTGTCGGCCGGGGAAGTGGATGCTCACTCAGTATTCGGGCGTGTGGCTGAGGATGCCGACCTCCGGGTGAAAATTACGAGCAAGCTGTTCATTCACATTCCTGAGAACAGAGACGTCAGTGAATTCACAGCGGGACTTGACCTTGAGGTTGTGGAGTACAGAGGGGAAGGGATTTTCGTTCTTCAGGGGAAAAATGCTTATCACGCTGCCGAGGCTGCTTCACTTCTTGGCGAGATTGATGACGTTTATGCGGCGAGTCCCGTGATGGTGTGGCCTGTCCGGCGGACAGACAGCTATTCCTCCTATCCGACGGATCCGTATTTTGACGAACAGGGTCATCTTGAGAACAGGACCGGGAGCGGCGTTCGGTCGGGCATTGATCTGAATGTAAGAGCGGCATGGCCGATGAGTCGCGGCGAGGGGATCTCGATCGGGATAGTCGATGATGGTTTCCAGGTTATCCACCCCGATTTAAAGGACCCCGGGGAGGGGCAGCCGCATTATGATTTTGTCGAGGGTCGTTCTCATGCCAATACGGCCCCCCCGATCAACGGATGGCATGGAACCAACGTGGCGGGTCTTGCCGCTGCCCGGGGTGACAATGGCGTCGGGATCAGTGGTGTAGCCCCTGCTGCCAGGCTGACCAGCATGGTGATTTTCGGTGAAAGCGATTTTGATTTTGCCTCCGATCTGGAACTTGCCAGGCTTTTTCAGCATGAAACCAGCAGGGTGCAGATCCAGAACCACAGTTGGGCCAGTGGAACGGCAATATTGAACGGGCCCAGCCGGCTTGTCAGGCAGGCGATTACCAACGCGGTGACACGCGGGCGCAATGGCCGGGGAGTGGTCATAGTCCGTTCAGCGGGGAATTTCAGAGCGGGTGGTGTCTCGCATCCCGGGAATGGAAATGTGAATGACGACCTTTATCCAAGCGATCCTCATGTGATTGCTGTAGCGGCCTCGGACCGGGAGGGAAAAGCCACCACCTACAGCAGCCCCGGAGCGCCTGTTCTCGTTGCTGCGCCCTCCGGTGATTCAGAGAACAACTCCCCCAACCTGATGACTACAGACCTGGTCGGCTCATCCGGAGCCAACTCTTCCTCACTTCCCTCCTCGAGGCCTGACTATGCTTTCGGATCGACCGGCTTCAATGGCACATCGGCCAGCTCTCCACTGGTCTCCGGGATTGCTGCACTGATTCTGTCAAAACGTCCGAATCTCCATTACCGCGACGTTCAGTACATACTTGCGATGTCGGCAAAACACTATTTTGACGACCCGCATACCCAGCTGAATGGAGGCGGGTTTCTGGTGAATGACAACATCGGCTTCGGCATTCCCGATGCCGGGGTGGCGGTCCGACTCGCCGAGAAATGGGTCTCGCGCCCGCGTCACGTCGAGCGGCGGTATGAGAAACAGGTCATTCTGGATATTGACGAGGAAAACTTCGGCCTGGCCATACCGGGTGCCGAGGGGTCAGCCAATCTCAGGCCATGGATTCCGGGGAAACCATCACAGGGTCCGGTCAATGACACCGAGACTTTAACGGCTCCCCTCACATTCGTCGGCCTTGCGACCACGACTATCAACCGGGATCTTACGGGGCGGGGAGCCCTGATTCAGCGTGGTCAGATTTTCTTCAAGGAAAAGATAAACAGGGCGGCAGAGGCTGGTGCCGAATTTGCCGTCATCTACAACAACGACAACAACAACACCCTGATCATGGCGGAGACGGACTATACCCGTATCCCGGCGATCTTCATCGGCAGGGATGACGGTGAAGCTCTGCGGACGGTGATTGCCGACAACCCTGATCTTGAAGTGACTCTGACACTGCGGGGCCGGAATGTGACCTTCAATGTTCCCGACGATCTCATGGTTGAATATGTCGGTCTCAGGATCACCTCCACCATCGATCAGCGTTTAGGCAACAGGATCACCCTTTTTTCTCCCAGCGGAACCAAAAGCGAGCTGCATACGCTGAACAGCGATGCCGTCTCGGGCCTGCAGGACTGGACTTTTCATTCTGCACAGCATTTCTTTGAACCATCGAGGGGGATCTGGCGGGTGCAGATCAGTAATCTCGAGTCAGGAATCTCTACCGGAGTGGTTGATTCGCTGACACTGATGATCCGAGGTGTGCCCATCGAGGACTCCGACGCCGACGGCCTGGATGATAACTGGGAGCGGCAGCGGATCGGATCACTTGCCTCATCGGCTTTGGATGACAATGACGGGGACGGGTTCCGCAACGGATACGAGCAGCTTGCCGGGACAGATCCTGTCGTCGACAACCGACCCTTTGTTACCAGCGTCTCCATCTGGAAGGACGGATTCCTCCGCTTGAGTTGGCCCGGCCAGTTCGGTCGTGAATATCAGATCTTCGGTTCGGGGTCGGTTTCCAATCCCGCGCAGCTTGGCCGGATCAAGGTCGAGGACGGCATCTTCCCGATAACCGATACAGTGATACCGATGTCCACACGGAACTCGGGGGTTTACCACATTCGTCTCCGCAATTCCCAATAATATCTCCACAAGGACCGGGACAAATCCAATCCAGGATCTCCCCCTTCAAAAGCACAGACAACCGGGATGATTCGCCCCGGAGTGCCCACTCCCATCAAGGTGCGATGTGAACGTATGTCCCTTGCCAGTGGTACCTGGCACCGCACCCGCCTGCATTGAAACTGATACACCCCGGGAAGTTCGGGAGTGGAGTGGATCATCCTTGGGACAGGGAAAAAGTACCTGGGGAAAAAGTACCTGGCACCGGATGGGGATGGAAGATGAAGGTGTGGTACCAGGTACGGCGAGGACTGCGATGCGGTACCTGGCACCACGGTTTGTGGCGGGTAAAAAAGAAGCCGCCCCGGAGGAAGGAACCCGGGACGGCGTTTAGTGAGCCAGTTTTGCGGTTTTGTGTGTAAACTGGACTTGTAATCGGCGTTATGGCCGAAATTCTGGGGTGATGGCTATGGTGAGCGACTTCATGTCATGCGACCTGTGCTCTTGCCGCCGAGGAAGCATCCTCAGCCACATGATGGGACTCAGCATTTTCCTCCAGCAGGTGCTCGATGCGTTTGAGGCTGGTGGATGCGAATGCGTGTTCCGGTTCGCATTCCAGCACTTTGCGATAAGTATCCGCGGCGAGTTGGGGGTCACCGAGGTTTTCAAAGCACAGACCGAGTCTGGAGAGAAGGTCGACGCGGGTCATGTCGGTTGAAATGGCCTTGTAGATAAGCTGGGCAGCGGGGAGAAAATTTTTCTCGAGCATCAGGATCTCCACTTCGACCTCGAGGAGGTCGGGGTGATCCGGGTCTATGGCGCGGGCACGGCTGAAGTGTTGTCTGGCGAGCTCGGTGAGGCCTGTCATGCACGCCGTCAGGCTGAGGCGGATATGTCCCCTGATGTCATTGGGGTCCAGATCGACCATCTTGGTGTAATTC
>JAUIAG010000364.1 GCA_030425355.1 Verrucomicrobiia bacterium | reverse complement strand
CAAGACGGAAGACGGCCAGCAGGTCGATCAATACACCCTCACCAACGGCAACGGCATGACCGCCCGCATCATCACATACGGCGCCATGCTCACCGAACTCCACGTGCCCGACCGCGACGGGAATCCCGGGGATGTCGTCCTGGGCTTTGACAACCTCGAAGCCTACCTGGAAGGCCATCCCTACTTCGGCTGCACCACCGGCCGGGTCGCCAACCGCATCGCCGGAGGCAGGTTCACCCTCAATGGCGAGGAATACACCCTCGCCACCAACAACGGCCCGAACCACCTCCACGGCGGAGAGAAGGGACTCGATAAACGCGTCTGGGAAGCCCGTGAAGTGAAAACCAAAGACGGCGTCGCCGTGGAATTCCACTACCTCAGCCCGGATGGCGAGGAGGGATATCCAGGGAACCTCGACATTTACGTCACCTACACCCTCACAGAGGACAACGAACTGCGCATCGACTACCGGGCCACCACGGACAAGGCAACCCCGGTCAATCTCACCAATCACTCCTATTTCAACCTCGCCGGAGAGGGCAACGGCAACATCTACGAACACGTGCTGCAGCTCAACGCCTCCAACTACACCCCCGCGGATGAAACACTCATCCCCATCGGTGCCGTCGTGCCCGTAGCCTCCACGGTCATGGATTTCACCGAGCCCAAACGCATCGGCCGCGATATAAAACAGGTGGGCGGCGACCCGGTCGGATACGACCATAACTTCGTCCTCGACAAATCCGAATCCGGCAAGCTCGAAAAATTTGCCGAAATCCACGAACCCACCACCGGTCGGGTTATGGAAATCTCGACCACCGAACCGGGAGTCCAGCTCTACACCGGCAATTTCCTCGACGGGACCCTCACCGGAAAATCCGGCAAGGTCTACCACCAGCACTATGCCTTCTGCCTCGAGACACAGCACTTCCCGGATTCAATCAACCAGCCGAACTTCCCAAGTGTTGTCCTGAACCCTGGTGACACCTACACCCACACCACCGTCCACAAATTCTCCACCCGCTGAGAACCGACTCCAGCACGGCGTCACTGACAGTCATTTTCCAGCAAACTGGAAACTTAAGGCAGGCCGCACAGCCTGCCTTTTCCTTTACCCCGTCCACCTTCAGTCACACCGCCGCCCCCGCAGCGAATCAGCAACAGCAGCCCACAACTGCCCACCAGCCGGCCCAACAAATCCGCCGCCGGAACCGCCTCCAAAATTTCCTCTTGCATCCCATCTGACTTTTCTCTACTTTTTCGTTCCCTTTCGCGCACATATGGCGGAATTGGCAGACGCGCTACCTTGAGGTGGTAGTGGGAGAAATCCCGTGCAGGTTCAAGTCCTGCTATGTGCACCATTCCTTTTCATTCAGTAACTTCCTTCTGGAGTCCGCCTGTGTTGGCAATTCACGGCCCCACTGGAGATAATATTGCAAAACTGGTCTTCACATCTCTCCGACCATGAACCATCCGTCCTCCTGCCAGTGACCAGCGAGGGCTTCTGCCTGCTGGATGACACGTATGACGGCGTCCTCCTGGCCTTCGGGAGGGTATTTGTATTTCCTCAGGAGTCGCTTGATCATGAGACGCATGCTGGCCCTGACACTTTCGCGGACCGTCCAGTCGACTGATGTGCTGTTCCGCAGCTTACGGGTCAGTTCGATGGCCAGTTTTTTCAATGTGTCATCCCCCATGGTCCGGAGAACCTCCGGCTTTTCAGCCAGCGCGTCATAGAAGGCTATTTCCTCCTCACTCAATCCGAGGTCCTCGTGGCGGGTGATGGACTCATGAAACTCGCGGGCCATCTGAATCAATTCCTCAATGACCTGGGCGGTTTCAATCGACCGGTTATGGTATCGCCTCAAGGTTTCCAGCAACCTGTCGCCGTAGTTCTTCTGCTGCACCACATTGGTCCGGGTATGCGCCTTGATCTCATCCTGCAGAAGTTTCCTGAGCAGTTCCACCGCCAGATTCTTTGCCGGCATGTTGCGTATGTCCTCAAAAAACTCCTCTGAAAGCAGTCCGATGTTGGGTTTGTGAATACCGGCAAGCTCAAAGATGTCGGCAACACCGCCGGGGATCACCGCATTGTCGAGAATCTGCTTCAGGGCCGAATGCTTTTCCGCATCCGTCAGTTTGCGGTCCACTGTGGTGTATTTGACAATCGCCGTCCTCACGGCGCTGAAGAAGGCAATCTCCTTTTTCAGCGCCGCCGCTTCATCCAGTGTCCCGCACAATGAAAACGCCCGGGTGATCTGGGTCACCACATTCAGAAACCGGCTTTTTCCATCCTCCAGCCCGAGAATGTGGTTGGCTGCGGGGACAAGCAATCCTCCGGCCCCGTCTTCAAATCCGGAGTAATCAAAGCGGTGGAACATCGTGCGGCAGACCTCCATCTTCTCCAGCAGCACCTGCAGCGCCTCCCGCGAATCGTGCGTCGGGGTGCCCCGTCCCTTGGAATCGGCATAGGCCTTCATGGCTTCTTTCAGGTCATTGGCAATGCCGATGTAATCCACCACCAGGCCACCCGGCTTGTCGCGGAAGACCCGGTTCACCCTGGCGATGGCCTGCATGAGATTGTGGCCTTTCATCGGCTTGTCCACATACATGGTGTGACAACAGGGGGCATCAAATCCAGTCAGCCACATGTCCCGGACAATCACCAGCTGCAGCGGATCCGAGGGGTCCTTGAAGCGCTTTTCGAGTCGTTTCTTCTGGCGTTTGGTGGTTACATGCGGTCTCAATAGTTCCGGATCGGAGGCACTGCCGGTCATCACAACCTTGATGCGTCCCTTTTCTATATCCGGGTCATGCCAGTCCGGCCGCAGCCCGACAATGGCGTTGTAGAGGCGGGCGCAGATATCCCGACTCATGGCCACAACCATCCCCTTGCCTTCAATCGTGGCGGTGCGGGCTTCAAAATGGGCCACCAGATCGGCAGCCACTTCCTGCAGTCTCGGTTCCGATCCCACGAGCTTCTCCAGTGCGGCCCACATTCCTTTGGTGCGCTCCCGGGTGGCAATATCCTCCTCGTCCTCGACCACCTCTTCGACCTGCCGGTTGAGTTCCTCGATATCCGCGCGGTTGATGTCCAGCCTGGCCAGTCGGCTCTCGTAGAAAATCTCGACGGTCGCCCCGTCCTCGACGGCATCCCGGATATCGTAGATGCTGATATAATCCCCGAAGACAGCCCGTGTATCGCGGTCCTCATTTGAGATTGGGGTTCCCGTAAATCCAATGAAAGTGGCTGCGGGTACGGCATCCCTCATGTGTTTGGCAAAGCCGTAGGTATACTCTCCGGTCTTCCTGTTCACCACCGCCTTCAGGCCATACTGGCTGCGGTGTGCCTCGTCGGAAATCACCACAACATTCGAACGGTTGCACAGGACCGGATGATCCTTTTCGCCTTCGAGAAGTGAGAATTTCTGCACTGTCGTGAAGATAATCCCTCCCGCCTGACGCGATTCGAGTTTCTCGCGGAGTTCGGCCCGGCCATCGGCCTGTTCCGGTGTCTGTCTCAGGAGGTCCGAAGCGGCGCAGAAGGTTTCATAAAGCTGCCCGTCCAGATCATTGCGGTCAGTCACCACCACCAGGGTCGGGTTTTTCATCTCCGGCTGCTGGAGCAGCTTGGCGGCGTAACACACCATCGAAATGCTTTTGCCCGAACCCTGGGTGTGCCAGACAACGCCGGCCCGCCGTGAGCCCCGTTCCACATCGCGGCCATAGGTGGCACGATCGTCCCCGAACTGATCCTCTTCCGCTCCCTGCCCCGAGGCTATCACGGTCACCCTCACCGCTTCCCTCACCGCATGAAACTGGTGGTATCCGGCAATTTTTTTTATGATCCGGTCCCCATCCTGTTCAAAAAGTATGAAATGCCGCAGGTAATCGAGAAAAAGCTCAGGATCAAAAAAGCCCCGGATGACTTTCTCCACCTCGAATTCCAGCTGCGGGCGGTCATTTTCATTGCGGATGGTCTTCCATGGCATGAACCGCTCCCGACTTGCTGTCAGCGACCCGACCCGGGCCGTGAATCCATCACTGATGACTGCCGCCGCATTGGTGTCAAACAGGTCGGAAATCTCCTCCTTGTAGGTCTGGATCTGGTCGTAGGCCTTCCACACGTCCGCATGCTCGTCGGCGGGATTCTTCAGTTCCACGACCGCCAATGGAAGACCATTGACGAAAACCAGAATATCCGGGCGCCTTGACCTCTTCGGCCCCTGGATCGCGAACTGATTCACCACCAGAAACTCATTCGTCCGCCAGTCCTCAAAGTCGACCAGCCGGGCTCTGTCAAACCGTGTTTCCTCACCGTCCCTGTATTCCACGCCGATCCCATCCACCACCAGCCGGTGAAATGCCCTGTTCCGCTGTTCCACCACCGGATGATCCAGCTTCGCCACCATCCTCACACATTCCTCCAGAGCCGTTCGCGGAATCAGCGGATTCAGCCTCTGCAATGCCCGCAAAAACCGTCCAGACAGAATTGTCCCGCGGTAGTCACCCCGTTCC
>JAUIAG010000021.1 GCA_030425355.1 Verrucomicrobiia bacterium | reverse complement strand
GTGCCCCGCTGGGCGAAACCTATGGAACTTCGGTATCCGTGATCGAGCGACTGCTGGAGGGCAAGGATCCGATGCTGCCGCGCGTGGGTTTCCCGATCTGCGATGTCGGCGATGTCGCGGAGGCGCGCGGCCATCTCGAAATTCTGCTTCTCGGCGTAGGCCTGAAAGTGTCTTTTATTCTGGATCAGCACCGCCCTGACGACGCTGGAATCATCAGCTCTGCCAAGACTGTTGACGAAATCGGGGATGATATCCGTTTTCTTGTGAGCGTAGGTGAGTGCAAAAACCGCCTGGCAGAAGGCATAATAGGGGAGCAGGTCATAGGCGCCTTCCATGAAATCCTCGACGGCATCGGCCAGAAACTCCAGCTGGTTGACCAGATGCGGAAACCTCGGCTCGTTGATTGTGGCGAATTCCGCCTTCAGGAAGGGAATCTGGGGCAGCAGCTCGCGTGTCACCTTCGGAGTGATCAGCGCCGCGCCATGATTCACAAAATCAACAATTTCTGACATTTCCCCCATCATCCACATTTCGTGTCTTTCGACAATTGGAAATTCATCAAATCACCACTTTTCACAATGCTTCCATGCCGGCCGACTCCCGGTGTCTCCATGGCCCGGCGCAATTCGCCCGTCAATATGATATCTTGTCAGACCGCCGGAATTGCCGGAGTATCACCCCGTCAAATTCACTGAAAAAATACAGGAGACGCAGCGGATTTTCATGACCACCAGAAAGAAACAGAAGAAGTCGGCACCCGGAAAGACTGCGGACGAGCAGGCAAAGCCGGTGCCACCGGCAGAGGAGACACGTGGTTCCTCTTCAGGCGATGGGCATGGCCACTCTCATGATACGGAAAACTATTTTGACCGCACGGACTGGATTGCTTTCTGGACCACCCTGGTGGTGAGTCTGGTTGCCTACCTGTGGACCATCGCACCCGATGTGACACTTGAGGATTCCGGAGAACTGGCAGTGGCTTCTTTTTATGCCGGTGTTCCCCATCCACCGGGATATCCAATCTGGACAATCTATTCATGGCTGTTCACCAAACTGGTGCCGATTTCAAATATTGCCTTCCGGGTGGCGCTGTCCTCTGCGGTGGCAGGGGTGATGTCCTCGGCGATGCTGTCGCTTATTGTCTCCCGCGGAAGTCGTCGGCTGCTGCGCGGCACTGACTTCATCAGGAATCTTCCCGAGAACCACGAAAGCTGGATGCGGCTGCTTGGCGGTGTGGTCGCCGGCCTGATGCTCACCTTCAACAGCGTCATGTGGAGCCAGAGCGTGATTGTCGAGGTCTATTCATTCTCCGTGTGTTTCTTCATCGCGTGTCTGCTCTTTCTCTTCCGCTGGACACACAGTCCGGAAAAGGACCGGTATCTTTACCTGAGCTTTCTGATGTTCGGGGTGGCGGTGACCAGCCACCAGACGCTGATTTGTGCGGCGATGGGGATTGAAGTGGTGATCGCGGTCGTCCGCCCGGCGCTGGGGCGCATTTTCATTGCGGCCAACGGCCTTGTGTTTCTGCTCGTGGTGATCGCCAGGGCCCTCAATAATGACATGTTTGTCTCCCTTGATAACGGGGTGCTGAACGGGATTTTCTGGGTTGTCGGTCTGGCCTCCCTTGTCATCGCTGTTCTGATGTTCAAAAAGGATCGAAGCACCGGCTCCATTCTCACTTCATCCAGGGTGGTCATCATCTGTGGGGCGCTCTTTCTGCTGACGCATCTCACCTACTTCTTCATGCCGATCACCTCGATGACCAACCCTCCCATGAATTGGGGGTATCCGCGCACGGAGGAAGGGTTCTGGCATGCCATCAGCCGCGGCCAGTACGACCGGATTAATCCAACCGGCAGCCTCGCCAAATTCGTCGGTCAGGTGGCCATGATCAGTCAGGGTGCCGCCGAGGAATTCTCCATTCCGTTGATACTGCTCGCCCTTTTGCCGCTGGTGTTTCTGCGGCATTTCCGCCGCCGGGAGCAGGGGTGGTGGCTGGGAATGGCAGTGACCTTTTTCGGCGTCGCCATCCTGCTGCTGGTTCTTCTAAATCCCAATACCGATGCCCAGTCAAAAACCCAGACGCGGGTCTTTTTCATCCCGGCTCATTCGATCCTGGCGATGGCACTCGGCTGTTCGATATCCCTTGTGTCAGCCGTCCTTGTCCAGGCTTACCGGCGTTTTCGGGATTACGCCGTGATCGGCGGATTCACATTCCTTCTGGTGGCGTTCTTCAACCTCGTGGTGATCTTCACACAGTTCAACTACGCCCTGCCCAAGTTCGCCTATCTGCTGCTGTTTCTGGCGAGCTGCGGCGCACTGGTGCTGATTTACCGCATCCGGTGGAGAACGGATGCCGAGTCTCCGGAATCAGCTGATGCAGGTTCCAGTGCCCGGCTTGTCCGATTCGGGATGATCGGCATCGGTGCCGCCATGCCTGTCTTCTCGGCAATAGCCCACTGGTCGGACAGCGAACAGCGAGGACACCTCTTCGGCTACTGGTTCGGACATGACATGTTCACACCTCCATTCGGGCTCTACGAGGAGATGGAAAAGGACGCGATCCTTTACGGTGGCACCGACCCCGGGAGGTTCTGTCCAACTTACATGATTTTCTGTGAATCCTTCATTCCGGATTCCAAAAAACGGGACCCTGACTTCGACCGGCGCGATGTCTACATCATCACACAGAATGCCCTGGCCGATGCCACATATCTGGATTACCTCCGGGCACATTACAACCGCAGCCGCCAGCAGGATCCGTATTTCTTCCAGGAGTTTTTCCGTTCGCGTGATGAATCCATCAAGGATACCCGCACGAATTTCCTGGCGAGAGCGGTGCTGCCTCTGGACCGGTTCCTCACTGAGAATGGCCGGCGGATAGAAGCGCGGCGACGGCTCAAAGGCGTCTACCCGGAAGAGGAGATTTATATTCCCGGCGGGTATGATCTGTTTCAGATCACCACCAACTACACCCGCAGGGTCCGCGAGGAGTACCTGAGCAAAGGGTATCAGGGTGACCCTTTCGAAAATGGTCTGATCAGTGGTGTGGAGCATGTCATGGCGCTGAACAGCGAACTGAGTCGCCGCATTTTTGAGCAGAATCCCGATCATGCCTTTTATGTTGAGGAAAGTTTCCCGCTGGAGTGGATGAATCCGCATCTCACGCCTTACGGGATTATCATGAAACTGAACCGCGAGCCTGTGGAGACTCTGACGCCGGAGATGCTGGATCGCGACCGCCAGTTCTGGACACAGTATTCGGAGCGTCTGATTGGTGACTGGATCACTCCTGAGACCGGTATTGAGGAAATCTGCAAGTTCGCCGTGGACTTCCTGAGTCTCAGAGACGCGTCGGATTATCCGACCGTGGATCCGAAATTCTTCAGGGATTCTCAGGCACAGAAGTCCTTTTCAAAGCTGCGCGGGTCGCAGGCGAGGCTGTTCGCATGGCACTATCGGCAGGCCAAAGCCCGCCTGGCTCCTCAGGAGGAGATAGACCGGCTGCTGGAAGCCGCCGAGTTTGCCTACAAGCAGTCCTTTGCTTATTACCCCGGGAGTCCCGAGGCGGTTCAGGGCCTGTCGACGCTGCTCTATGAAAGTGAGCGAATCGAGCAGGCCATCAAGGTGGTTGAAACAGCTCTGGTCATCGATCCGAAGAATGAGAACTTCCAGTACCTCATGCTTGTCTACGACCAGCCCATATCGAAGCTGCAGACACTGTTTTCCGCCAATCCACTCAATGAGACCAATACCATCAACCTGATTGACGCCTACTGGAGCATGGGGGACACCAATGCCGCTTTCAGTGTCATCGATGATGTGGCCATCAATGAGAATATCTCCAAGCGGCTTCTGACAAGGCTGGCCGAGAAGGTCGCCAAAGTCCCGGATCTGGGAAGACTGCGGGGGATACTGGAAATCATGACCATGAAGTTCCCGGACAGCGCCGAGGCATTTTACGACCTGGCGTCCCTCCAGGCGTATCTCGGTGATACCGGACCGGCTATCGACAGTCTTGAGAAAGCGCTCAAGCTCAACAACAGCCGCCTGGCAGTGAATCCGGAAGCCCGCGACCTCCGGGAAACACTCAAAACCGACGCCCGATTCGAGCAGGTCAAAGCGGACCCTTCATTTGCCACCCGGATTGCCCCGTTCCTCGAATAATCAGTCATCGGGCGGCAGCAGACCGGCGGAGCGGACCGGTCAGGTCCCCACAACACCCGATTTAGGACTGGATAAAATGGCCCGGACTCCGTATTTTTCGCAGTCCAATGTTTGAACAGATAAAAGACATGCTGGCTGAGACGAAGGAGAAGATCGTACACCTCCGGAGGTATCTTTGACGTTCCAAAGCTGAAGAAACGCGTTGAAGAGCTGGAGTCGGCCATGTCGATGGACTCGTTCTGGGATGACCGTGACAGGGCCCAGAAGACTGTCGATGAATCCAACTCGCTGAAAAAGAAAATAGACCCGATCGAATCCGCCGGAAAGCAGCTGGAGGATCTTGAGGTTATGCTCGAGCTGGCCCAGGACGAACCGGCTGACTCACAGGCCCAGATTGAAGCGGAGGTTAAGGCGGATCTGGAGAAATTTCAGGCGGCTCTCGACGAGCTTGAGATCAGTCTGATGCTGACAGACAAGCACGACGCCGCCAACTGTATCGTCAATATCAACGCCGGGGCGGGAGGGACCGAGTCGTGCGACTGGTGCAGCATGCTTTTCCGCATGTATCAGCGATGGGCTGAATCACGGGGCTGGACCGTCGAGATCAGTGACATCCTCGAAGGGGAATCCGCCGGGATCAAGAGTGTGACCATGGTGGTGACCGGAGAAAACGCCTACGGCTACTTCAAGGCGGAACGCGGGGTCCACAGGCTCGTGCGAATCTCCCCGTTTGATGCCAACAAGCGCCGCCATACCAGCTTCTGCAGTGTGGATGTCATCGCGGAAATCGAGGATGAGGCCGAGATTGAAATCAACCCCGCGGATCTGAGAGTTGATCTTTACCGCTCAGGCGGCAAGGGCGGACAGAACGTCAACAAGGTCGAAACAGCCGTCCGAATCACACACCTTCCCAGCGGTCTGGTGGCTGCCTGCCAGACCGAACGCTCCCAGCACCAGAACCGCGCCAACGCCATGAAACTGCTGCTCTCCAAGCTCTATGCCCAGCGCGAGGACGAGCAGAAAAAGGAAATGGAGCGCTTCTACAGTGAAAAGGGTGACATTGCCTGGGGAAACCAGATCAGGAACTACGTCTTCCAACCCTATCGGATGGTCAAGGACCTGAGGACCGGCGTGGAAACCAGCAACGTCCAGGCCGTCATGGACGGAGATCTCGACCCATTTGTCAATGGCTGGCTGCGTGCCGGATGCCCGACCAAACGCATGGAAGGCGTCGCCGAGGAAGACTGAATCCGCCATGCCCACCATCCTCGACAAGATTGTTGAAACCAAGAAGTCGGAAGTCGAACTGCTCCCGGCTGCTGAGGTCACCCCGGAATCGATGAGGGAACTGGCTTCCGGACTCGAGCCGAGACGTCCGTTCCTCGAAGCACTGAAGTCCCCGCGGGTCGGGGACATCGGTCTCATTGCCGAAATCAAGAAAGCCTCGCCTTCGGCCGGTGTCATCCAGCCTGATTTTGATCACCGCCGGATTGCCACAGCCTATGCGGCGGGCGGTGCCGGATGCCTTTCCGTTCTCACGGACAATCAGTATTTTCAGGGATCACTCCGGTTTCTCACCGAAGTTCGCGAGACAGTCCCGCTGCCGTTGCTGCGTAAAGACTTCATGATTGATGCGAGGCAGTTTCCTGAAGCCCTCCAGTCGGGAGCGGACGCGATTCTCCTCATCGTTTCCATACTCACAGATGACCAGCTTCGTGAGTTCAGGGAACTGGCGGAGGCAGCCGGGATGGCGGCACTGGTCGAAGTGCACGATCGCGCTGAACTCGACAGGGCAGTTGCCTCTGGTGCCACTCTGATAGGAGTCAATAACCGTAACCTCAAAAATTTTCAGGTGGATCTCCACACCACTATCAGCCTTGCCGAAGCGGTCCGGCCACGGATTGAATCCGGAGAGATTTTTCTGGTCGCCGAGTCAGGTATTCATGCCCGTGCGGATGTGATGAGGCTGAAGAACGCCGGTGCCAGGGCACTTCTGGTCGGCGAATCGCTGATGCGGCAGGGTGATCCCATTCCGAAGATACTTGAGCTGACCGGCGGCGCTGCTGTCAGGTGAGGCCAATGGCGGAAAGAGAATACTTTTGTTTCGCACCTGGCGCAGGTCAGGGGAAGCGGGTAAGTGGCTCTTCCGGTGAGTGAAACACAAACCCGGATGCATCGGGGAACCCGGCGGCCAGACCGGGAACATCTCCAGTCTCTGCGGCGATCATGGCCGTGGTGAGAGCATCCGCCGTGGCGGCATCAGGACTGGTCAGGGCGCACAGTTGTGAATGGCCGACAGGCCAGCCCGTCGCTGGGTGAATGACATGCCCGAGATACCGCCCGCCCGCATGAAATCCCCGTCCCCAAATTGAGGACACCGCGAGCGATTTTCCATCGAGTTCGACCACTTCGAGGAATTCCGTCCCGGATGGTTCAGGCATCTGCAGCGGGGAATACTCCCGTGTGTTTTCAGGAGACTGGATGCCAATTTTCCACGGCCCCTCTTCCGGTGTATTGCCCCACGCGATGATTGAGCTGGTTCCACCCTGGATGAGTCCATGGGGAACCTCAAGATCCATGAGGATCTCGAAGGCGCATTGGAGGGCATACCCCTTGCCGATGGACCCAAGATTGATTCTGGTGTCCGGATGGGTCAGTGAGACACTGAAATTATTCAGATCAAGCTGGATATGCTGTGCACCGACGGACTGGAGAATCGTCTCCACCTGGCGGTGTCCGGGGAGTGTCCCGGTGCGGGAGGCGGTGTTCCACAGCTCAATCAATGGTGCCACTGTGATATCAAAGAGGCCGGTGGTTCTGTTGGAGATTTCGATGGACTGTTCCAGGAGCTGGAAGATTTGCGGGGTGACACGCACGGGATGGTGAAAGGCCTCCCGGTTGATTCTGGAAACAATACTGCCCGGGCTGTAGAAGCTCAGAGCTTTTTCCAGTCTGAGGATTTCAGCCATGGCCTCTTCGGCAGCTGCCCGGAGGTAAATTTCATCTCCACCATGCAGTGCGAATTCGAAGCGCGTGGCCATCGCTTCTGTGGCGGTCCTGAACAGCGACTCTGACATCGTGCACAAATAATGCCGGATGACGGGTGGAAGAAAACAGCGAAAAACCCCGCCGGGTTGAACCGGACGGGGTAATACTGAGTATGAAAAAATTCAGTCCGGGATTCCGATCAGGGAAATTCCCTTCCGGGCCGGATGAAAAAATCAGGAGAGTTCGAGTGAGCCGTAGGTGATGGCTTCGACTTCTTTGCCGTCTCCGGTGGTGATTTTGCGGGTCTTCTCGTCGAACAGACACATGACGTTGAGTCGGTCGGAGATTTCAGCGAGGGACACAACGGTCTGGACCTTGACGGCGAGATCGATGTTGGCACTTGGCTGATTGCCGGAGCGGATGGCGTCGAAAAGGTTCTTCTCGTGAGCGGAGATGGATTCGCCGGGCTCGAGGCCGTTGTGGGTTTCGGGATCAAATTCATCCGCAAACGGACGCTCGGGTTTGAATTCGATTTTGCCGTTACCGAGATACATGGTCCCGAAATGACCGCGGATACACTCGACGATTCCCTGCTCATTGACCGTTCCGCTGGTCAGGAACATGTTGAATCCGCCGGGGAATTCGGCCAGCAGCTGGACGTTTTCATCCACACTGCGCATGTAGGTGCCGGGAGTGTTTTTATCGGTTTCAAAGGCGCTGTTACCGAGGCTCACCACGCGGGTCGGGAACTGCGGGTTTCCGGTGGCGAGCATCAGGGGGTGGAGGCGGTGTGGGAGGAGGTCACCCAGAACACCGGCGCAGTAGGGGTAATACTTCCTCCAGCGTCTCCAGTGGTCGGCGTTGAACGGGATCCTGTTGTCGACGCGGCCAAGCCAGCGACCCCAGTCGATATCATCGGCAGTGGCATAACCGGGAATCTGGTAGTTCCACTCACCCTGAGGGTTATTGCGCATGTAGGATCCGGTTGCCAGAACGAGCGGTCCGGAAAGTCCCTCACGGTTGAGTTCAGCAGCCTTGTGGTAGGCGCCGGAGCTGGTGCGCTGAGCGCCGACCTGAACCAGTTTGCCAGTTTTCTTGGCTGTATCGTAAATGCGGAAAGCCTCGCCCAGATAGCGGGTCATGGGTTTTTCGCAGTAAACATGCTTGCCGCTTTCCAGAGCGTCGCAGGTGATATCAGTGTGCCAGTGGTCGACCGTGGAGCAGACTATCACGTCGACATCCTTGCGGTCGACGACCTTGCGGTGATCCCCGTAGCCTTTGCAGTCGCCGCCAATATATTCAACTGCTTCCGCCGTGCGGGTTTTTGAAACGTCGCAGGCAGCCACAATTTCCACGTTGTTTTCGCCAGCGTTGCGTTTGATGCTGCGGACGTGGGCCATGCCCTGACCGCCGACACCAACAAATCCGACCACGATCCGGTCATTGGCTCCGATGACACGGCCAGTGGATGGAGCCTGATTCTGGCCGTAAACCGGCGTTTTCAGGCTGCTGACGGTTGCCGTTGCAGCGGCTGCCGCCGCCGTTTTCTTGATGAATCCACGCCGTGAATCACCAGCTCCGAGTGCTGAGTTCTGTTGCTCGCTCATATCTTTCCTGATACTTGGGTATTTCAAAAATAATAATGCGCTGAAGAGGGTGGTCAATGCATTTATGGCACTGTGAGAGCCTGATTACTGTGGCTATTTGCCTCCTGCGTTCGCCTGCTGGACACGGGATGGATGGAGGAATACGACAAAATTGTCCGTCACCATCGGGTCGCGGGAGCGCAGCACCAGATAAAGAGTCCGGCCTTCCGGGATGACCCCCTGCCATTTCCCGCTCAGGTCCGTCGGCTTCAAAACCCCGGTGCCGGCGAGCTGCCCCACATCAATCGACATCTCCAGAGAGTTGTCCTCCGGCTTGAAGCCGTTTTCCCCAATCTCCAGGTAGAAGCTGTGGTCGGGCATGCGGATCTGCATCGATGCAGGCCTTGATTCATTGAATGATATGGACGGTGAGGCAATGAGCCTGCCTCCCTGGCCGACAAGAGCCTGTCGCATGTTATTCAGTTTTCCGACTTCAGGGATCCCTTCCCCCTGCGGATTACGGCGCTTGAGATGGATCACATTGCGGTCCCAGAAAAAGGTGGAATCCGAGGGCACATGAAAGATCTGCACTTGCATCCGGATCACGGCCGGCTGTGCTGGAGCCGGCGGTGGCTGCTGCCCGGCGGGTGCGTCTTGCTCAGAAAATGCGGCCGGACATGATACTATGGCACTGAGAGCCGGAAGCAGCATCAGAGCCGCCATGGCATACACCGGGGAGGAGCAGCGGAACATGCCGTTACTATCAGCTGTCTGCCTGAAGCCCGCAAACTCAAAATTATGTCACTCAGGTGCCCCGCCTGATCCAGGATCATTCCTCTCATCTCCCGCCGGCGGAAACTGAATCGGGTTGGCAATCAGGCTCTGACTGGACTTTGAATCGGGAATGGAGTGGTGGAACTGGAAGAGATCCGAGCGCCGGTCGAGCTTGGGCGTGACTGATCCGGCAGCCTGAGAGCGGTAGAGATCATTGAGGTCAAGATCGGAAACGAGGAGCATCTCGACATTGCTGTCCGCTTCAGCCTGGATTCCGTCGCGTGCGAACTCGAAGTCACTGGGAGTGAAGATCCCGGCGCGGCCATAGTGAATGTCCATGGCCGGGACACTGGGGAGATTGCCGATAATTCCGGAAGTCACCACATAGACCTGGTTTTCTATGGCGCGTGCCTGAGCGCAGTAACGGACTCTTAAATATCCCTGGCGGTCATCCGTGCAGTAGGGCACGAAGATGATTTCGGCCCCTTCATCGGCAAGAAATCTGGCCGTTTCTGGAAATTCCACGTCGTAACAGATGGTGATGCCTATACGTGCCTTGGGAGTGGAGATGACCTGCAGCTGGTTGCCGCCATCGATGCCCCAGTATCGTTTTTCGGCCGGGGTGATATGGATCTTTGGTTGCAGCACGGTTTCGCCGCCCGGGATGAACAGTGGACTCACGTTATACATCCGGTCCCCCCGGATCATCGGGTGACTGCCGCCGACTATGTGAATGCCGTAGTCGCGGGCCATGCTGCCCATCAGTTCCATGAACTCCTTCTCCAGATTGGCAAGCCGCCGGATCCCCTCCCGTGACGGCAGTTTCCGCAGTTCGCGCTGTGACAGCAGCTGCACGGAGAAAAACTCGGGAAAGACCAGGAAGTCCACCCGGTAATCGCAGGCGGTCTCCACGAAATAGTCAACCTGCTCAGCAAAATCATCGAAATTCTCGATCTTCCGCACCTGATACTGGACGCATCCAACCCGAACCTTGCCAAGACCGTGAACATGATCCGATTCACGGAAATCCGGATTCAGCCACTCGATCAGGGAGGCATGATTGAGACTCTGCGGGTCGGTGATGTAGTTGCGAAGAATCCCGCGAACCACAAATCCCTCACGCAGCTGAAATGTGAGAACCCGGTCGGGGATGTCGCCATTCTCAACCTTGCGGACATAGTCCTCCGGACTGAGCTGGCCGCGATACCGAGAATAGCCCACAAGGCGACCTCCAGCCAGAATCCTGCGGAGATTCAGCTTCCGGCAGAGCTGGCGCCTCGCCTCGTAAAGCAGATGCCCGATACCTTTTCCCTGCATTTCCGGATGCACATAGACATCCGCACCGTAAAGCGTGTCACCCTGGGGGTTGTGATTGTAGAAAAATCCGCCATCGGTGATCCCTGCATAGGTGTGCGGGCGATAGGGATCATTCCCGACATCCACAATCAGACTGGCCACCGCCCCGACTATGCGTCCGTCCAGTTCGGCCACCAGCTGGCCCTGGGGGAAGAGGCGCATATGTGTGGCAAGATGTGCAGGCACCCATACAACATTCTCCTCCACCATGCTGGGAAAACAGAGTTTGTTAAGCCTCACCAGACTGTCAATGTCCTCGCGGCGGGCCTCACGAATGTGAACCCGGTCCGAGTAATCCTGTTTTACTTGTCCCATCAGTCCTCAAAATCACGGTGCTGTCGTGCTTTGTCCAACAATTTCACGGTATTTCGTGAGCAGGCCTGCGGCGTGTTGCACCATGGAGGCTCACTGCTGACACCTGAGGGTGGAGGTGGTCCGGGGGCCTTGTGCTACTGGTTGAAGAAGTGAGGGATGGCACGAAACCCATCCGGAGTCCCGATATCGAGGAACCGGGTATCGGGGAAGCGGACACCCTGCACGGATCCGCCATCCTGGATGAATGCGTCGATGATATGGCCCACATGAACTTCCGGGATTTCGCTGGCCGCGGGTCTCGAGCCTTTGGAGAGGATTGGCTCAAGCAGTGCTTCAACCTTGTTGTGGAGGAACTCCGAGAAAACAGGTGTCCATGCCGCCCAGAGCCATGCATCGGTGTTCTCATTCCCGGATGGTTTGGGGATAATTTGATGGATGCGGGACTGGGCGTCCATTCTGACCACGTCGACGAGGGTTGGTTCCGGTGCCGTGACCACTGCCAGAGCGACGTCACAGGACCCTGTGCGGAGTCGGTCGACCAGTGGTGAAAACGGGTCCCGGTGGCTGATCAGAATGTCCGGAAATCCCAGCAGCACGATGTCATTCCAGTAGAGGTGCCATGCTTCGTTGAGAGTGAAGGGAGGGCCGTAGGGGTATTCCATCACGGAGTAATTCATTGAAACCCCGCTGGCGGCACCACTGCCGAAGTAGGCTGGAATATCCCATTTTCCGTGGCGGAGAACCCACGAAACACGCGATGCACCGGCGAGCGCGCAGGCTCTGACAAGTCGCGCTGCGACCGGCTCGGTGGCAGGCGGAGGTGTCTCTTCCGACCCGTCTCCCGGGATGGGGATGAGTTCCTTGCTGCAGGGCAGTTTTCCCAGTCTGGAAGCCATTCCGCCGGCGGGAATGAGGCCGGTAATCCGGGTGAAATCCGGGGGTGGGGGTTTCAAGCTCAGTCGACGAAGACAGTTTCGTTGCTCATGAGGATGGCCTGGGCCAGCTGATCCAGTGGCTGCATGGGCGGGACTTCCTTCTTAGGACCGCTGAAATGATCCTCCGAAAGGCTGGTGAAGCCGGAGTCCGTGGCTCGGATGCGGATCCGGTTTTCGAAACTGTCATGAGACTCATTGCTTTGGCAGTCGACGACGAAGTCGATGGTCTGGCCGGACTCAAGGTCCAGGCCTGTGACGGTGATGGACTCTGAAGAATTGGCGGCCGTCAAAACGGCTAACGGGGAGGATGATGCTGGCGAATGAACAGTCAGGCGGACTCCATCGCCCTGATCGGAGGGATGGCGGAGGTCGATTTCCACATCCCACTTCCCGTCGGAGGGGCATGTCCACCGGCGGCTCACGGCAAAAGCGGGATTCTGCCCGGGGTGGCCGCCATTTCGTCTGAGAAGTGCCCAGCCCAGTTTCTCATCGGGAATGGCCCGGCCGCCTTTCCATGTGCCGTCGTCGAAATGCGGGAAAGGCTTGAACCCGTCGGCATGAAGCGATTCCGGGTTCAGATGGATCGTCCCGTACTGCCAGTATTCGTCCGGGGCGGCTGCAATGCCGGATTCCGTTGCAGGTGCCATGATGAACTCGCGGCACCACTCGAGTTCATCGGGGTAGGGTGAACGCTGGTAGGCGAGCTGGAAGAGTCTTTCGACCTGATGGCCGGTGTTGTCCGGATATTCCCGTTTGACCCGGTCCGCGAAGGATCTGGACTGGCTCTGAAACCATGGGTTGTTCATGAGAAATAGAGCCTGCTGGGGCACAGTTGTCTCGAATCGATGCGGACTGGTGGTGTCTGGGCTGGCAAAGTCGAAGGTCTTCAGAACACCGGGAAGGTTCTGTCGTTCGATAAATCCGTAGATTGTGCGGCGTGGTTCATAGGGCTCCTCGAAAACCGGTGCCGGAAGTCCGCCAAACTCCCGGTTCAGTCGGTCGGCCAGAAAAAGGACCTGGTCACGCATTGGCTCAAACTCCAGCCGTTTGCGGTTCATTTTCCAGAGAAACCTGTTTTCCGCATCAATCAGGGCATAGGACTGGTTTCTGTCAGGTCGGAAGCTCTGCTGTCGGTAGGTGCGGCTGGTGACCATCAACCGGATCAGGTCCTTGATGGACCATCCGTTGTCCATGAAGCGGGAGGCGAGGTAATCGAGCAGCTCTGGGTGCGAAGGCGGCTCGGAACGGACACCAAAATCACTTGGAGTGGCCACCATCGGCTGACCGAATAAGTGGCCCCATACGCGGTTGACGAAAACCCGGGCCGTCAACGGATTCTCCGGCGAGGCGATTTCACGGGCCATTTCATAGCGGCCGCTTCCTTCTGTAAAGGGCTGTCTGTCGCTGCCGGCGAGGATGGCAAGAAACTGTCGGGGCACACTTTCTCCCCGGCGCCGAGGGTTTCCCCGTTCAAAAATGACCGGTTCAGTGGGGTTCTGCTTGTCGATGAGAGCCATGCCTCGCGGCGGAGCGCCGGGATGGGTGGCGATCAGTTCCTCCACCTTTCTCTGCAGGCGGCGGATTTTCTCCTGGGTGGGAACGTCGAGCAGCCGGGTTGCCTGCCCAAGGGGGATAGTGGGCGGTGCCTGGTCGCTGTGCAGCCATTCCCTGACAGCCTCCAGATCGGGACTGTCGGTTCCCGCCGCCTTCGAAAGAACTGCGCCGTAGGAGCGGATGACAGAGGCGTAATTCTCAAATCCGTTTTCCTGTATGGAGTCGAGCACCGCAGTCAGCGATGGATGTCCGTCAGAATCCATCCGGGATTCACGGATGATCTCAGCGGCTTTGGTTTCAAAGTCCGGCTCCGCTCTGAGGGGAATCAGTCGGGCCAGTGGCTTCCAGAAGGCCTGCTTCAGTGCGGGAGGATTTCCGAGAAGTTCATGCCAGCTGTGGAGGATGCCTGGATCCAGCTTGGCTTTTCTTGCGGCATCCTCGCGGCCGCTGCCATCCGCATCCATGGTCTGCAGATAGACTTCGAGGTATTCACTGCTCTGACGCCTTGCGAGGGCAATCGCTTCCCGCTGGTTGCTGGTGCGGAATTCGCTGGATTCCTGTTCGCGTTTCTCAAGCTCCTGTTTGAAATCGAGGTATTTCGGGTCGTTGGCATTGAAATCGAGAAGCGGGTATTCGGATGGCTCGGTGGAGCTGTCGAACACGCCGTAAAGGGAATAGTAATCAGCGGTTGGGATGGGGTCGTACTTATGGTCGTGGCAGCGGGCGCAGACCACGGTGAGACCCATCAGTCCCCTGGTGGTGACGTCAATGCGGTCGTCGATGATGTCGTGGTTGTTGTTCAGAAACCTCCGACCCAGGGTCAGGTATCCCAGAGCGGCCAGCGAGGAGCGGTCACCGGTTTCTTCCACCATCCGGTCAGCGGCCAGCTGCTCCATAACAAACAGATCATACGGTTTGTCGTGGTTGAAGGCGGCAATGACGTAGTCGCGGTAGGTGTAGGAGTAGGGAAAACGCCGCTCGCTCTGGAAGACGTAGCCCCTTGTGTCGGCGTATCTGGCGACATCCAGCCAGTGGCGGGCCCAGCGTTCGCCGAATCCGGGATCCGCAAGGTATTTTTCCACCAGGTCCTCGTAAGCGCGCGGCGATTCGTCCTGCTCGAAGCGGCGGACGACTTCGGGATCCGGCGGAAGACCGGTCAGATCAAAAGCGAGGCGGCGGGCGAGGATTCTTCTCGATGCCTCGGGCGCAAAACTCAATCCCCTATCCTGGTGGGCCCTGTGAATGAATGCGTCGATTTCATTCATGGCCGTGCCGTCTTCCGGATCCATCGCCGGAACAGCCGTCTCTGCCACCGGCTGGAAAGCCCAGTGGTCCCGCGGGTCGACGGCATTCTCCGGCGGAGTCCGGGGATCCGCCGCACCCTGCCGGATCCATGTTTCAAAGATGGCAATGGCCTCGTCACTCAGCTTCGGAGCGTCCTTCGGCATCTTCAAATCGCCTTTCTCATGGCGAAGTGCCTTCAGCAGCAGGCTTTCTTCCGGGTTCTGGAGATCGACGGCCGGTCCACTCAGGCCGCCAGTCAACAGGCCGTTTCGGTAATCCATGGAAAGACTGCCGCGAATCTTCGTGGCGTGACTGTGGCAATCGAGGCAATGCTCCTGCAATAACGGAAGGACTCTGCCTATAAAAAATGCTTCCGCCTCCGTTTGGTTTCCGGGGGCTTTTTCAGCTTCGGCGGTTGCTGTCATGACCGAAACACACAGAGCTGCCGCCAGCGCCATGGCTGAATAGCACAGGCCCGCGCATCGTCTTAATTGGCCAGAACCGGTATTCGCTGGTATGATTCTCAAGAAACCTGTGAAACCGATGGAAATCATGGTCTCATTCTAATGCTGAAAATCAGCGGGTAAAATCCATTTTCACGGCTGTCCGGTTCAGGAGCGTGCCCGATTGCCCGCTAGTGATGGCAGAGGCCTGATGATCCAGTGGTTTTCGGGACAGGGGATTTCAATTCTTCCCAAAAACATAAACAGTCCACATTCCCATGGCAGAAGAACAACAGACAAACAGTCAGAAGCAAAAGCAGCCGCGCAAGGGCGGGAAAAAGAAGCTCATTCTATCGATACTAGTCGGAATTCCCGTGCTGCTTGTGGCGATCCTTGTGGGGATCTTCCTTTACGTCTCCTCCGAAGCCTTCATCAAGGGTCAGGTATTGCCGCGGGTCAGCAAGGAAGCAGGCGGTGAATTCAAAGTGGCCGGAGCAACCATAAAACCGTTTTCCCGCATGGGTTTCAACGGCCTGAGCGTTCGGAGCACCAGCCGCGAGTCGCTTGATCCGGTTCTGGAAGTGAAGGACATCGACATTCGCTACGATCTGATGAAGCTCCTTTCATCCGGGGAGCTGCTTGTCAGCAAGGTGCTGGTCGACAGTCCCAAAGTGCATCTGAAGACCTACGCGGACAAAACCACGAACTATGAATTCAAGGCGCCGCAGGCGGAGGAGGAAACTGAAGAGCCTGACTCTTCGCAGGACGCGGCGTCCGTTCTCATTGAAAATGTGGAAATCCGCAACGCCTCGGTTCTTGTGGAGACGGAGATGCCGGACGGCACATGGACCCGCCAGCAGGTGGAAGGATTCAATTTCAAGCTCGACCGTCTCGGCAATGGACAGAACGGCACCATCAGCCTGAGTGCAGACCGCATACTCAATGAGGCTGGCGCAGACCGCCTTGTCGCCGCCCTTAAGGGTCAGTTCGAACTCGCCATGACCGAACAGCTGACTCCGAAAAGCATCAAGGGGTCCACGGATCTTTCGATCAGCGAAACCGCAGGCCAGATGGCTGAACTGAATGATGTTTCCCTGCAGTTGGGAGTTGATCTTGCCCCGGAAGTTCTCAACGACCTTTCGCTCAGGATTCTGCGTCAGGGCAATGCGCTGGGCACCGTGCGGGCTTCCGGCCCTTTTGACACCGCCAAGGGTTCCGCTGACCTCACACTCGCCGCTGAGAACATCAACAAGTCCGTTCTGAATCTTCTGGCAGCCGGTAGCGGAGGGGATTTTGGAAGAACCACCTTCAACCTGAACAGCTCGTGGCAGGCTTCGGAAAACTGGGGCCGTCACCACCTGACTGGAAGCCTCACCGGCAGCAGTGTTGAGTGGATTGCTGATGGAGCCGCCACACCTGCCACAGATATCGATGTGAAGTTCGAGACCGACGTGGACACAGCTGCTTCGAAGGCTCAGGTCCCTCAGTTATCGCTGTTTGTCAGGCAGGGCGGGGCGGATATCGTCACCGGCTCTATCAATAATCCTCTTACAATTGATTACGGCAGCACCAGTCCATCCATCAGTGATGCGGTTGTGAGTCTCGCCGTCAGGGGATTCAACCTGTCCCAGTGGTCTTCGGCCCTCAACCCCGAAGCTCCTGTTGCCGGCCTCGTCAACTCCACGCTTTCCATCACCTCAAGGTCCAATGGTCAGGACATCGCGCTCAACATGGAAGGGACCATCAACGGTTTCTCAAATGGTGATCCGGCGAGTCCTCTGCATAACTCCACGGTCAATCTCTCGGCCAGGGGAGCGGTCACAGGTTTGAAAAACATCGACCTGCCGAATATATCTCTGGGTGTCAGCCGACCCGGTGGACCGCTTCTCACTTCCACCGGGTCCCTTAAATTCAATGAAGACGGCACCATCCAGCTGAAGGATTCGATCCAGCTTTATGACAGCAAAAAGCCGGGTGATCCCGAAGCTCTGGATTTGGACCTGACAGCCAGCGTCACGCCTGAAGTCATCACAATCCAGAACGGCGATCTGACACTCAAGCCCACCCAGAAGGTAGCCAGCAACAGATTGTCCATCAAAGGTTCCATTCCAGGTGCAGCGGATCCGGACACGCCGCGACAGCTTGACATCACCTCTCCGGGTCTTGATGTGACCCGGTTGAAGGCCTTTGTCGACTCGCTTTCGCCAACGAAGAAGGAAACCGGGAGTGACCCTGCCCCTGAGCCGTCCCCGGTGCCGCAAACCGAACCGCCACCGGTGGAACTTCCGTTCAAATACCACACCACCAATCTGACAGTCGACAAACTGGTGTTGGATAAATTGACCGTCGACGGGGTATCCGGGACGCTCAAAATCAACGAGGGGCAGGTCACTCTTGAACCATTCCAGGTGAATCTGCTGGGCGCACCATTGAAGGCCAACGCCTTTGCCAATCTGAATGTTCCCGGATATGAATACCGCCTCTCCATCGACCTGGCGGATCTGCCCCTGTCGACCCTGATGAGTTCCATGGGACAGGCCGTCGACGCACAGAAACACGGGGGCGATCTCGATCTCCAGCTGGGACTCAACGGCAAAGGGCTCACTGATCTCAGTATCAAGAACAACCTGCGGGCCACGACCAAGGTCAACCTGTCCGATGGAAGTCTTCCCATCACCGGGTGGTTCAAGCGCCTGATCATCATGCCGATTGCCACCGTCCTCCGTCTGGATCCCATACTCGATGGCGTTGTCAACCGCATCAATGTCGATGCCGAATTCGGCCGTGGCGCGCTGGCGGTCAAAGAACTTATCGTGGCCACAGATCCGTTCATCATCTCGACCCAGGGTAACCTGCCCGTCGCCGATGACATCGAACAGACTGCCTATCAGATGCCCCTCACCATGAGCCTCCGGCGGGACATCGCCAAAAGTGCGAATTTCATGCCCAGAAACACCCCGGAAGACCAGCAGTATGTCCCGCTGCCGGACTTCATCCAGCTGGCCGGCACCTTCGCCGGTACGCCGAAGGTCAATCTCAATGAAGCCCGCATCGCCCAGATGATGCTTCAGTCCGCCGCAGGACTTCCCAAAGAGGCGCTCAGCAACGCCACCGAAGTTCTCACCGACCCAGTCGGCTCCGCCAGCAACGTGATCAACAAAGTCGGCGGGCTCATCCCGGGCGTTGGAAGGTCTGGTAACTCAACCAATTCCTCACCGAGGGACCCGACCAAAATGCTCAGAGGGCTCTTCGACAGGGGAGAAAAAAAGGAACAGGAATAAATTCTCTCCAGAAATGCTCCGTCGGCTGAACTGACATCCATCGCCGACAATTGATTTACACAAACAGAAAAGCCCCCGTTATCCGGGGGTTTTTTCGTGGGGATTTGTTTTTCAGCAGCGAAGGTGCGGCATTCCGGGTTATCGGCTCAATTTCCGCTGCTGACTTTGACCCATGTTGAGGCGTGTGCGAGGGTCAGCTGGAATTTGCGCCGGTGTTCCCGGAGGATGAAGGGGATGTTGAGCTGTGTGGAGCAGGCGAATTCCGGTTCCAGAATGGCCCTGATGGATTCAAATGTGTCCCGGTCTCCGGACTGCAGCCATTTCTCCCTGGGAGTGTATTCCTCCAGCCACGTGTAGGGGGAGGTGATGATGACCTGTGCTCCGGGATTTGTCAGTCGGCTGAGCGACTCGAGAAATGCCCTTGGGTCCGGGACACGGTCAATGAGGTTGCCCGCGAAGACAGTGTCAAATTTTCCGAGATCATCGGGGAGTTGTGTGGCATCCCCCTGAGTGAACCGGACCCTGGATACGTCGATGTTCTCCGGGAGGGTGGCCTCGATTTCTCTGGATTGCATACCCTCCAGCGGGATCCGGAAGCGGAGGCTGCCCATCTCAGCCATTTTCCGGGCGGCATCAACGAATGCGTGGGAATAATCAATCCCCAGAACTTCATCGTGGAACCGTGCCAGCTCGAAGCTGGACGCCCCCACAGCACAGCCGAGATCGAGGGCGCGACTGGGATACCCATCCCTGACAATAAGCCTTTCGGGGTCGAAGCACTGTTCAATACATCTGACCGGATACCGGGTGAACTCCGGAAAGCGGAATTCGTCGAAATCGAAGGTCTGGGCCGTGGAGCCGAAGTGAAAGAGAAGGTACTCCGCAACTCCCCGGTCGGATTCATAGTAGTCAGGCATGCCGCTGTTCACGCCATCTGGAGTTCCATGACTTCCAGAATGTGTTCGGAGGGCTGATAATTCTCGATAACCACCAGAGTTTCCCCGTTCCTGTAAGCGCGAACCTGAGGAACATTGATCTCCGGCGTCTTGGTGGGAGAGAACAGGATATCATCATGGGTGGCGTTGCCGCGTGAAGAGAATTTGTCGGGTGTCAGTGATCCACCGAGATGGTCACTCCGCCCTGTGGCGACATGCAGTGTGCCGAGGATCTTCTCATCCTGAATATCACGGCCCGACACCGGAAGAAGCTGGGTCCCGAATCCGAGCTCCCCAAGCTCTCCAACCACCGGATCGGATTTGATCTTGCGATTGTGCTCCTCAATTGTGGATTTGTTGCCGTCAACCAGCTCCGCCTCCTGGATCCGGCCGCCGGAAACGTGCATCAATCCGATCGTTCCATCGGCATACCGCATCGGGAATTTCCCTTCAGCGCCCTCCGGGACAAAATACACTTCGCCAGCCGGAAGGTTGGCGACATCCGGTGTCTTTCCGAGACAGAGTCCGTGGCTCTTCTGCGCTTCCTGGCCATTGCAGATCAGCGTCAGGGTGTGTTTCTGTCCGAGAAACTCGAAATCAATCTCGACCTTGTCCGATTTTGTCAGTTCCAGTCTGAATTTTTCGGCTCGGTGGCTCACGTCGTTGTAATCAACAGAAAGACCGCTGTTTATAATGATGTCGTTCAATCCATGGAGCGTTGCACCCCGGAAACCGTATTGTTTGGCGAATGCCGTGAGTGGTGCCGTCGCGGAATAAGTGGAAACGCAAAGAATCAGGTCGTAGTTCGGATAAACATCTCCTTCAAGGCTGACCTGACGCCCGCTTGGATCCCATGCCTCATCCGGCAGGTCGAGGTTACTGCCCCCGGTGATTTTGTAGGCGAAAATGTCACCCTTCTCCAGACCGAGGGATTCCATACACTCGTCGTGGAGTCCCCGGTAGAAAACATTGTAGGCCTGATGCTGGACAGTGAGGGCCGGGTTTTTGAGAAAACCAAAATCCTTGATCTGCTCGGGATTCTCAAGATCAATAAGAATGCAGACCTTCTCGCCGCCCTCAGGAGCAAAGGTGGTCTTGAGAAGGCGATGGAGAGAAAATGGTGGAAAATCAGCTGTCGTCAATGTCATAAGTTTCAGTAATTTCAGATATTTTTAATCTGAAACATTCATCACTTTTTTCAAACTGTATTATGCAGTTTTTTGACAAGGTCGGAAATTATCGAAATTTCTGAGACGGAATTTAGACAAAGTCGGCCACAGGTCACCTGTTTTGTTGGTCCCCACGTGGCGGTGGCAGATTTGCTTTTGCATGAAAAAAGCCCCGTTGAGTCGGGGCCTGGAGAAATTCGGGGTGTGGAGAAATTCGGGGTGTGGAGAAATTCGGGGTGTGGAGAAATTCGGGGTGTGGAGTAGGGGATGAGTGAAAAGCCCGTCGGGCATGCTCATTCATCGTAGGCATCGAGGGATCTGATCCAGATGTTGCGGTAGCGGACTGGATTGCCGTGATCCTGGAGATGTATGGCTCCCCGTGGCGGGTAGGACCGGTTTCCGTAAGAGGGCAGGTTACGATGGGAGACATGGCCCAGGAATTCCTTGCGATGGTGGACGAGAACGCCGTTGTGAATGAGCGTGAGGTTGGCTTTCTTAATGAGTTTATCATTTTCGTCCCAGCGTGGTGCCTCGAAAATAATGTCGTAGGTCTGCCATTCTCCCGGCTTGCGTGAGGCATTGACGCGGGGCGGGAACTGTCCGTACATGGCTCCGGCCTGTCCATCCGGGTAGGTGGGGTTCTCCCATGAATCCAGCACCTGGATTTCGAATTTTCCGTAAATGATGACACCGCTGTTTCCCCGGCCCTGGGAATTTCCGACCACCTCCTCCGGGGAGGCAAATTCGAGATGCAGCTGGAAGTCCCCGAATTCGTCGCGGGTGCGAATTCCGCCGGACCGGGTCACTTCCATGTAGCCATTTTCGACCTTCCAGCCGGGGTCCTTGCCATCTCCGGCAATCCAGTGCTCCAGTCCGGTGCCGTCAAAAAGCACTACGGCATCCGACGGTGCCGGGGCCATGTCGCTGAAGCTTTTTCCCGGTGTCACCACATTCGGCTGTGGCCTGTCTCCGTCATGCACCCGCCATTTCTGACCGGGAATTACCGGCGTGTCACTGTAGCCGATTTTGGGGTTGGCAGCCGATGCTGCATGAAAGGCAGCCACCGTCAGGATGCCGCAGGTTAAAAGTCGCTTCATGGTTGTCATTTTTGAAAAAAGCTGGTTTGCGAGTCAGTCTCAGTAAGGTCTGGCCGACCATAGTGGGTCCCGGGCTGGAGGAAATCAAGCCGGCGTGTCCATTGAGTTCGCGGAATCCTGCCTGACGCCCCGTAGAATCCGACCCCGCCGGCATTCATTCAGTAGCCAAATGACTTCCGGATTAACATCCGGGGCCTTCCTGCACGAGTCGTTCCGATTCACCCGGACGGAAACTTCGTCCCGGACCCGGATTTCTTTGACACGTGAATTACACATTTGTTAAATTTGAACCAATTAATAAAAGCCGTACCTCCTGTGCCCGGAAATGCCCATTGACACTGTCAACTGGTCTTTTTAGTGTTTGCGGGTAGTTCTTTTTTGTGATCATGAATATTCAGAAATCCTTCAGACGTCAGACTGGATTCACTCTTATTGAGCTTCTGGTCGTCATTGCCATTATTGCTGTTCTGGCATCAATGATTCTGCCTGCACTCAACCAGGCCAAAAGCAAGGCCCAAGGCATCAAGTGCATGAACAACAGCAAGCAGATCGCGTTGGCATGCAAGCTTTACTCGGATGACAACGAGGACCATGTCGTGGATTCCTATCAGTGGATCACCGGGAGCGTCAACTTTGCTCCGGGAAACCGCAATAACTGGGACCTCAACACCCTCCGTAACAGCCAGATAGGCCGATACATGCCTCAGGTGCAGATTTACCGCTGCCCGGCCGACTTCACCATCGTCCGCAATGCCGCCGGTGACTCAGTTCCGCGTATCCGCAGTATTTCCATGAGTCAGGCCTTCATCAACACCGACATCAGTGGAAACCGTCAGCCCGACTGGCTTAACAATGGCGGACGACCCGGCCAGCTCTACGCATGGTTCAACAAGTGGTCCAGCATCAAGTTCCCCGTCCGCGTCTTCCTGACACTCGACGAGCACGCCGACAGTATCAACGACGCCGCCTTTGCTGTTAACTGCGCCCAGCGGGGTATCCGCGCCAGAATCATCGACTACCCGGCCGGTTATCACAATATGGGTGGCGGATTCAGCTTCGCAGACGGCCATGCGGAACTTCGCCGCTGGCGTGACGGACGCACTGTTCCCAAGGCCACTTTCCGGAACACCATGGCTCTGAACATCGCCTCGCCTAACAACATCGATGTTCAGTGGATGCAGGATAATACTTCCTATCTCTCCGGCCGCTGAGTCCGTTCCCTGAAAAAATTAATATTTCAAGGCACATTTTGTTGACAGGATGTGCCTTCTTTGTTTTTATTTGCGGTCCAAATTGACAGAAATGCACGCGGTATTTGAAACAGGTGGAAGACAGCATCGGGTAACTGAAGGTGATGTCATTGAGGTGAATCGTCTGGCGACTGACGCCGGGCAGGCTGTGACCTTCGATAAGGTATTCATGGTTCATGGTGACGGGAATGTCCAGGTCGGGGCCCCGCTTCTCGGCGGTGCGAGCATCGAAGCTGAGATCGTGGAGCACAAGCGTGGTCCCAAGCTCATTGCCTTCAAAATGCGCCGACGCAAGGGATTCCGCAAGAAGATCGGTCACCGTCAGGAACTCTCGGTCATCAGGATCAATAAGATCGTTCAGGGCTGACCCAAGTCAGTTCTCACCCCCAACAATCATTCATTTAGAAGGATAACCAGACAATGGCACACAAGAAAGGACAGGGAAGTTCCCGTAACGGACGCGACAGCCACAGCAAGCGTCTCGGTATCAAAAGATTTGGCGGCCAGCCTGTTCTGGCCGGAACCATCATTGTTCGTCAGCGCGGCTCAAGATTTCATGCTGGCGAGAATGTCGGGGTCGGTCGCGACTGGACCCTCTACAGCCTTGTGGACGGGCGGGTCGAATTCAACCGGGCCAAACGCCAGGTGAGCGTCAAGCCTGAAGCCGTCGCCGAGCCGGCTTCTCAATAGGGAAAAACGACTTTCCACGAAATCAGGCGAGGCAGCAAGTCTCGCCTTTTTCATTTCCATGGCGATTCTGATCAATTGACAGGCTGAAGAAGCTGCCTGGTCCTCACTTCGGGGCGGTCAATCAATGCGGATCCGGGTCATGAGCAGCGGGAGGGTGAATTAGACAAGATGGCGATGTTTGTAGATGATATTGTGGTGCATGTGAAAGCCGGCAGCGGTGGAGCCGGCTGTGTGGCCTTTCACCGTGAAGCTTTCAGGCCGAAAGGCGGCCCGAGCGGCGGCAATGGCGGTCGCGGCGGCAGTGTTGTACTGGAGGCCACAGACGATCTGACCAGCCTTGTGCAGCAGTTCTACCAGCCCTGGCTTGTTGCCAAAAACGGTCTCCCCGGGAAGGGCAGAAAGATGGAGGGCCGCTCAGGCAAGGACCTCGTCGTCAAGGTGCCATGCGGGACCAGGGTCTGGCGGATCGAAAAGCGACCGCTGGGAGCGGCTTCAGACCCCGGATCCGGGAGCGACTCCGGTGACTCCGCCGCGAGTGAAACTTTTCATGATACCGATTCTCCGGAGCCGGAGGAAATCGGACTCGCCGATGGACATGATTCGGAGGAGTCCGTCGAAGACGGCCACACCGGTATCGAAGGGGAAGGTGAGGCAGCTGAAGAGGGTATCCCCCGGGCTGAAGAGGACCAGGATGAGGATGGTGACCCGTCTGAATTCGAAGAGGACAGCGACACTTTCAAACTCGTCTCCCAGCTGGGAGGGGAGGGAGCCGTACTTCGGCAGAAGGCGGGCGGTGAAATCAGGGCCATAGAAATTGATCTGGAGGAACTGCCCGAGGAGTCGGAAGCACAGCCGCAGTTTGAGAAAATCGAGGTCTTTGAAGTGGACATGCTCAAGCCCGGCCAGCGCCATATCCTCTGCAAAGGCGGCCGCGGTGGACTGGGCAACAAGAACTTTTCCACCGCCAGACGGCAGGCACCCAAATTCGCGCAGCCGGGCGAGCCGGGCGAGGAGGCGGATTTCCGGCTCGAGCTGCTGCTGATTGCGGATGTGGGACTGGTCGGTTTTCCGAATGCCGGAAAAAGCACGCTCCTCTCGGTACTGTCAGCGGCCACGCCCAAGATCGCCGATTACCCGTTCACCACGCTCAATCCGAGCGTCGGTGTGATCGAATACAAGGATTTTCAACGGGTGACCATGTGCGATATTCCCGGTCTGATCGAGGGCGCACATCGCAATGTGGGTCTCGGACACGAGTTTCTCCGGCACATTCAGCGATGTCGGGTTCTGGCCATCGTCCTCGATATGGCCGGCACGGATGGGCGCCAGCCATGGGAGGACTACGAACAGCTGCTGCAGGAACTGGCTCTCTATGATGCCAGTCTGATGGAGAAGGCAAGAGTTGTCATTGCCAACAAGATGGATGAGGCTCCGTCCCGCGGGAACCTCGAGGAATTCCACCACCAGACGGGCATTTACCCGGATGCGGAGATTGCCGCGGCCTTTGATCTCGGACTGGATAAATTGAAGGAGCTTCTGCTTCTCAAAGTCCGGGCTTGCGAATAGGCAGTCCGCATCATTAGGTTAGCACCACTGATATGTTGAGAGCCGGTATTGTAGGGCTGCCCAATGTGGGCAAGTCGACTCTGTTTAACGCGGTGACCCGTACGCGCAAGGCCGCTTCCGGGAATTTTCCTTTCTGCACCATCGACCCGAACGTCGGCATTGTGAATGTGCCGGATGAACGGCTCGCCCCACTGGCTGAAATTGCCGGCACTGAGACCATTATTCCGGCTGCCATAGAATTTGTCGACATCGCCGGTTTGGTCAAAGGCGCCGCTGAAGGAGAGGGGCTCGGTAACAAGTTCCTCTCCAATATCCGTGAAACCGACGCCATTATCCAGGTGGTCCGCTGCTTTGAGGATGAGGACATCCATCACGTCGATGGAGCCATTGATCCAATCCGGGATATCGAAACCATCAGCACGGAGCTGATTCTTGCCGATATGGATTCAGCAACCCGTCAGCGCGACCGCATCAACAAGGAAGTCAAGCGGGGGAACAAGGAGGCCGTGGCACAGAATGAAGTGCTTGAGAAGATCATCCCGCACCTGGACAGCGGTAAACCCGTTCTGACCCTCGAACTCGAGCCCGCCGAAAAGGCCATTGCCCATCATTTTTTTCTCCTGACATCAAAGCCGACCCTCTTTGCCGCCAATGTCAGGGAAGAGGATCTGAAGGACCCTTCGTCCAACGAATTCGTCCAGCGCGTCCAGCAGTACGCCCGCGAACATCATGGGTGTGAAACTGTTGTGATCAGCGCCCAGATCGAAAGCGACCTTGTCGATCTCTCCCCTGAGGAGGCGCAGGAGTTTCTGGCAGAACTCGGGGTCGAGGAATCCGGGGTGGGTTCGCTGATCCGTGCGGCTTACCAGTTGCTGGGACTCCGCACCTATTTCACCGCAGGGGAAAAGGAAGTCCGCGCCTGGACAATTCATATCGGCGACACGGCGCCCATGGCCGCCGGAGTTATTCATTCCGATTTTGAACGGGGTTTCATCAAGGCTGAGACAGTCAGTTACCAGGACCTGGTGTCCTGCGGGTCGGTGGCAGCCGCCCGCGAAAAGGGCCTCTACCGCATCGAAGGCAAGGATTATGTCGTTCAGGATGGCGATGTGCTCCTCTTCCGCTTCAATGTGTAATGATCCAACCATCCGGCCGATGGAAAATCTTTATTCAAAAAAACTTGCAATTTCTTCTCAATCCATAAAAGTATCGCGAAAGAGCGCCGGAAAGTGATATTGGTTCAGCTATGTCTGAACCGCGGGCCGGCATGATGTTTTGGGGATGCGAATTTGATTATCGTGAAATGAATTAGTCGAGTGGTTCGCCTCCGGAGATAAGAGAGAAATACCAAAGAAAAAGTAAGATTGATGCAGCGGACCTTGTTCAGTGAATTGGAGGTCTCATCGGAAATCAAAAGTGCCGTTGAGGGGATCGGGTTGGAAAAATGTTCATCCTTGCAGGCGGAATGTATACCGCTGATCATGGAAGGCAAGGACCTGCTTGCCAAATGTATATCCAATGCCGGCGTGATTGATTCCTATGCGATCCCGGCCGTGGAGATGGTCAACACCGACCTGAAGGAAATACAGTTCCTGGTGCTGGTGAGCGACCGCAACCGCGCCCTGCAGGTGGCCGAGGAATTACGGGTCTACACCGCCAAAAAAGAAGGTGTCACGGTTGCCAGTATTTATCACGGCCAGCCCGACTCGGTTCTTGAGCGCGTCGCCAAGTCCAAACCGTCCATCCTCGTGTCAACCATGAAGCCCCTCGAGGGACTGATTGACCAGGAGAAGGTGGTTTTCGATGATCTGAAAGCAATCATCGCCGACGAGCTGTCTGAGATAGCCGCCGGAACAAGCGAGGAGGCAGTGGATTCGCTGCTGGAGTCCACCACGGAGGACACCCAGTTTATTGCTTACACCCGTGCGGATACAGACCCGGTGCTTCGCATCGTCGAACAGTTCACCGAGGAATATATTCAGGTGTCCATCGAACCATCCATGGAACTCGATCCTGCCATGGAGGAGGAGGTCTACGAAGTCGGCCGCATGGCAAAGATGGAAGTTCTGCAGCGACTGATCGATTTTTATGATCTGCACTCCTCCGTGCTCTACTGCAATACGGTGAATACGGGCCGTGAACTGTCCCGGGTACTCAATCTCAAGGGCTACCGCACCGCCGTGCTGGGAGCAGCTTCAACCAGTTCCGAGCGCAACGACGCCATTGATTACTTCAATGCCGGGGATATCGATTTTCTCATTGTCACCGACCTTGGCGGAGAGGGCCTTGATCTCGAAGGCGTTCAGCAGGTCATTCAATACGAACTGAGTCACGAAGTGGACGATTTCGGGGAAAGAGCGCGAGTCGCCTCCAGAAATCTGATCTTTGTGGCTCCGGAGGAAATTGCCCAGCTGGATGTGATCGAGGACGCCCTTGGCAAGTCGCTTCGGCGTTATCAGATTCCGTTTATCGAAGGCCTTGGCACGGAAGAGGAAAACCGGTGTTTTGATGCCATTTCCACCAGGCTGGTCAGAGGGGATTTCCGCCGTCGTGAAGCGATGGTGCAGCGGATTCTCGCTGTGGCGCCTTCGACATGTGATGCGCTGGCGGCCGCCATTGACCATGCTCTTGAACAGCAGAGCAAAGTTCGCGGATTTGAAGACGAGGCCCGGGCGATGCGCAAGCCCCCGCGCCAGACAGCACATGGAACCCAGGCCCGCGACAACTTCCGGCGTCCGGCTCCTCCCAAGAAACCCCGGCCTGGTGGAGGCGGTCAGGCAATGACCCAGATTTCGCTCAATGTCGGCTATCGCGACCAGATCAAACCCAACCATGTCGTTGGAGCGATTCTTGGCGAGACAGGCCTCTCCGCGGACTGCGTTGGAATGATCGAAATTTTTGATACCAACGTACTGGTTGAGATCGCCAAGGAACACAGCGAATTCGTGCTCGACCGACTCAACCAGACCAACATCAACGGTATCAAGATCAAGGCCGAACCGGCCTACGCTTCCACCATCAATGGCGGCAAGGGTGGACGCGGCCGTGGCGGCTCCAAGAGACCCGGCCAGGGCGGCGGTGGACCGTTCCGCAACAAGTCCGGCTCACAGGACAAGCGCGGCGGTAATGACGGCAATTACTATGATTGACGTCTGACCGGATCCATCACCATGCAGCGCCCCGGGACCTCCCGGGATTTTTTTTCTCCTCATGGGGCGGATTTTTCGGAGACGGTAAGGCGGATCAATTGCTTCTCAGGTATGGCAGTTTCAGGACAGGACAATACGGTTATCAGTGCTCAGGAGTTGGAGCTGCGCTTCAACGACCTTGAAATTCTCAGGGGCGCCACCGCCAGTTTCGGCGAAAAGGACAAGGTGGGGATGGTCGGTCAGAACGGCACAGGAAAATCCTGTTTCATCAGAATTCTCGCCGGTGTCATGAAGCCTGATTCCGGAATGGTCCACGTGCGCCGCCGCCTTCGACTGCACTACCTTTCGCAGGAAACCTCGATTGAACCCGGAGAGACAGTCCTCCAGAATATCCTTCGTGGCGGAGGCGAGGTGCTGGACTGGATTCGGGAATACGAAAGTCTGGCTGGCTACGGAACCCGGCATGCAGAGCTTGATCACCTCATCCAGTCGGCGGATGGCTGGAATCTTGAATTCAGGGCCAGACTTTTCGCCGAAAATCTGAGGACACCGGATCTGAGCCAGACCTGTGAGACTCTCAGCGGCGGCGAACGACGGCGCATAGCCCTTGCTCAGGCCATGGTCGGAAACCCGGATTTTCTGCTTCTGGATGAGCCGACCAACCACCTCGATCCCGATTCGATAGACTGGCTGGCGGAATACCTCCGTCAGTATAGTGGCGGGTTCCTGATGGTGACACATGACCGCTATTTTCTCGATCAGGTGTGTCAGCGGATCCTTGAGCTTGCGCAGGGCGTGATTCATTCCTACGAGGGCAATTACGCCAGCTACCTTGAAGCCAAGGCCGAGAGACTGGCGCAGTCACTGCGCAATGAGGAGAGCCGTCAGAACTTCCTGCGCCGCGAGCTGGATTGGGTCCGTCGCGGTCCCAAGGCGAGGGGAACGAAATCCAGGGCAAGGCTCGACCGATACCAGCAGGCCCTCGATATGGACGGGCCGGAACAGGAGCTGTCCATTGATCTGGTCATTCCGCCGCCGCCGCCACTGCCCAACCGCATCGTCGAGTTGCACAAGGTCGCCGTTCAATTTGGCGACCGTGAACTCTTCCGCGACTTTTCCTTCGAATTCGAGGCCGGTATGAAAATCGGTATCACCGGAAAGAACGGGCTGGGAAAAACCTCGCTCCTGAAACTCATCACCGGTGAGCTGCAGCCTTCCGCCGGGTCGGTTTACATCGGTGAGAAAACCCGCATCAACTACATCGACCAGAACCGCACTGTCATCAATCCCGACAACACCATAATGGCTGAAATCGGCGAGGGCTCGGAGTGGGTGCAGTTCGGTGAACAGAAACTGGCAGTGCGGGCCTATCTCAAGCGTTTTCTCTTCAGTGACACACGGATGATGAGTCCGATCAGCCACCTCTCCGGTGGTGAAAAAAACCGGGTCGCTCTCGCCAAGACTCTCAAGAAAGGCGGCAATTTCCTCATTCTCGACGAACCGACCAATGATCTCGATCTGTCGACTCTCAGGCTGCTCGAGGAAGGACTGGCTGAATTCCCGGGTTGTGTCCTCGTTGTCAGCCACGATCGCTATTTCCTCAACCGCGTCTGTGACGGAATTATTGCCTTCGAAGGGAATGGACAAATCCACTACTCCGTCGGCGACCTCGATTATTATTACGAGAAGAAAAAGGAACGCCTCAAGTCGGAGGCTCCGTCGGGCGCCAGCGGCAATGCCTTTTCCGATAAGCCGGATCAGCCGCGGAAAACTGAAGTCAAATCCGCCGATTCCTCCTCGTCCGCTTCGACCAGTTCCAGCCAGTCGCGGCGCCTGACCTATATGGAGAAAAAAGAACTGGCCGAAATGGAGGACCGGCTCATGGAGGCCGAAGCTTCAGTCGAGTCCATTGAAGAACTTTTCTCACTGCCTGATTTCCATGAAAAATACGGAGACCGCCTGAGTGAACTGAATACCCGGCTCGAGGAAGCCCGCGCCAAAGTCGCCGCACTCTACCAGCGATGGGAAGAACTCGAGGAAATCAGGACAACCGCTGACCAGAGCTGAATTGAACCGGTGTGCCCGATCAGTGCCAGGATCGTCCACGCCCGGTTCCGATCAAGCAGGCAAGAACTCAACAACACAGCCTGGTAAATTAAATTGATGAATTTGATTCACTCTGATATAAAATGGACATGCACTCCACTGAATACCTGCATCTGGCTCCCACTGAAATTGGAATTTTACAGAGCGCTGCTTCAATTTTTGCGGCCAAGGTTCAGAATGGCACAGTGACCCCTGCAAATGAGGACGAGGTCATCAATCATTCAGTGATGCAGGCAATCAAGATTGCCCGCCGCATCGATGAGAGTGTGCGCTCGGAAGGCGAGATGGGCTGAGCACGCAGTCACACTGAATGGCCTGAAAAGTCAAGAACAGGTGAGAGGTGAGTGAGCGGCATCAGTTGTTCCTGCACGCCGTGTTCACCTGACACACTCCATCCAGCCTTTGTTGATTGGGGTGAGACGGGGTGGGGTGAAAAAAATAAAAACCTGCCGGTTCCGGGAAACGGGCAGGAGTGAGTTGAAAGAATCTGTGGGATTGAGGGGAGAGCAGGCTCGGCGGTCAGTGACCATTGCTGAGGTGTTCCGCCAGCCATCCGGCGCCGAAATCGTTGTTTGGGCTTCTCAGCACTGCATGGGCGTGGTTGGCATTGTTCTGTATATTGCAGTATTCGATAATGAAATCCCTGCCCTGGATTCTGTAGTAGTGGGGAGTGAATTGTCTGGTTTCGCCGACCCATGAGAAAGTGATTTCATCCTGGGTCCGGATGTCCTTCATTTGTGCTGTGGCGAGAGCTGGATCCTGTCGGAAAATATATTCTCTTATCAGCTGCATGAGGAGACGCTTCTGGTTGCGGTTCATATCGCCGACTTTGAGGCCGGTGGGCTGAATCTTCTCAACTTTCTGGCTGGCCGCGGTGAGAATATCACCCGGCACCTTGCCTGAGAGCACGGCGGACTGGCGCTGCGCCACGCTGAGGGAATCCACCAGTTCAAACGCAATCAGCTGTTCCTTGTCGAGAATCTGCATGCCTTTGCGGGGACCACTGAGAATGATGTCGGGGTTGGTGCCCATGAAGGACGGTGTACCTGAAACGACCTTTCCATCGGCAATGGTGAGATTCATGGACAGGTGGTGGCCTTCGATGCTCAGGCCCCAGACGCCTTCGTCGGACACCCCGCCGAAAAAGCTGAAATGATACATGGCCGGGTCGCGGTGCGGAGCCTTGTTTTCCAGTTCCCAGAGGATGTGCTCGAAGGACATGATTGTCAGGGCTTCAAGTGCGCCCTGACGGCTCATGGCGCTGTTGATCAGCGCGTAGGCAAGATGTTGCTGATCCTGTGCCAGGTCCTTAAGTGGGAGACCCTTGCGGGTCTTGGGAATAAAGTGCCAGTCCATGCGCTGAGCGGAGTCCCATTCAAATGATGCGAGGGCCCGCTGTTCCTCGTCGAGAGATGCGAGGAAATGTCGCGCTGCCGTGACGATTTCAGTGGCACCGGCCTGTTGTCCCGCGATGCTGCCGATAGAGATGGCACAAACCAGGGCCGCCTTCCAGATAGTTGGTGTTTTCATAGAGAGTGGTTCCTATCCAAAGGGATTCGACAGGGACTGGCAATGAAATTCGGGGGAAGCGGATGGCGTCTGTGCCGTGCCGGCTTCTTCAGCCAGCACCTGTGGATCCGTCGACGGTTTTCTGCATGGCGGC
>JAUIAG010000363.1 GCA_030425355.1 Verrucomicrobiia bacterium | reverse complement strand
ATGGTGGCTATTTGTCCCACCTTTCACGACGGAACGAATGAGAGTCTGAGCAGCAATTTTGAGCTGAATTACCTTGTTGCACTCAGCAATATAGATTCCGAAATATCACAATTTATAGAGTTTCAAACAATCCGACAGTTAAGCGAAGAGGAAAAAAATGCCTACAACGCACCTTTCGCAGAACGCTGGTTTAAAGATGGTGTCCTGGCAATTTCGGGCTCTCTTGAACCTACATCGGAAGACCATCCATCGGCATTGAATCAACGTGAATACTGGGAAAAGTTCCGGGATTGGGAGAAACCACTGGTCGTAATCAGTACTACTCATCCGGTTCAGTCGGACTGGCCGGTAAAGTATCGTCAGATACCAGGCGCTGCCGGGCAGCCACATCTCCATTTCACAGCTGAAACACCTTTGCCGGAAATGGATTTTGCTGATGAAGTTCTCAATACCATCACTGATTTTCTTGATGGTCTCTAATCTTTATTCACAGCGTTTCACCATTTGCACGAGGGTTCTGTAAATCATCAGAACTCCTTTTTTTATCCGGTGCAAAGTTTTTTGTTATCGACATTCTGAAGTCTGACGGAGATATGCCGAAATGCTCCTTGAAAACGGAAGAAAAATGGCTGTGATCGAAGAAACCGGTCATTTCCGCAATGGCTGCGATAGTTAGAGATTCATCTGAAAGCAGCAGTTTGGCCTTGTTCATTTTACAGCTGGCAATGTAATCGTGAACCGATATACCCATTTCCTTCCTGAATTTTGAGTCAAGTGAAGACCTTCTGTAACCCAGCGCTGTGGCAACCTCGGACACTTTTAGAGGGAGGTTGGTGTTATCATGAATAAATTTGATTACACTGCTGATTATGACTCTGCTGCCGGGAGTTCGACCGGCTTTTCTGGTAAAATGATATTGTCTTTTGTTTGTTTGACAATCGATAATGTGCGAGGCAAGAGATTGTGAAAGGATCTCCGCGTAAGCAATTGAATCAATGGTATCCTCGTTCGACAATTGCTCTGCCAGTCGAAAACTCAGTTCATCTTCCCTGAACTCCAGATCAACCGAATCGAAATCATAAATTTTTAAATCCGAGGCAATTCGGTTAAAGTATGCGTGAGAAAACCCAACGCTGAAAAGCTGCCCGGCTGTCTTCACGGATACGCTGGATATCAGCAGTTTTCTGGGCACAATAATAACTTTTCCCTGATCAAGTAGATAAGTTCTCATTGTTTTACCGTCTGTACTCATAACGAATTCACAAATACCGGAACAGGCAATAAATAAGGTGGTGTATTCAAGAAAAAATGATTCCCTGTGGATGGCAGGTGTATCGTATCTTTCTAAAATAACCTGATTAGATGCAATACTTTTACTCCTCGAGCTGGCTTTGCCTGCAAAATTATCCATTTCATTGTATGATAATTCCTTATAATTCATATCAGTATCCATGTTAGTTTATTTATCAGTAGCATATTATATTATTAAATTAGTGGTTTGAAAATTAAAGATTCGAAGATCAAATAGAGCCTCCCTCCGGGTCGAATGTTTGACGAATTTCTATCTGCTCTTCTCTATGATCAATCGAATTTGAAATGAATATGAAGCATAAGACAGTGAAAGAAATTCCTGCTCCGATGAAAACTATGGCTAGCAGAACCATGAAACTCCGGGAAAGTTTCCTTGCGAGCACTTTACTACTTCTGGTTTGCCTTGACTGACGGAGTTGGGTTCGGCATCGGGTGCAGCGAATTTCATTGCGGAAGTTTGGCTGTCTGCAATGCCGACAGGTTACTATCAGTTGCTTGGAGCAACTGATACATGTGCCGGACTGGCCCAGCCGTATTTCCTGTTCCTCACCGCATCCCGGGCATGTGACAGACTGACTCAATTCCGTGTTTTCCGTTTCCATATGTAATTCGGTTTCAACTGGTCTTGTTCATTGGATGTGCCATTCCTGCATACTGGCGGCCGGGAGCTTTGCCTGTCCGCCAATTCTGTGATTCTCGTTTGAGTAGCAACTCTCACACGACCTAATGCTGAAAAACCGGAAGAAAAGTGACAAAAAAGAACCTGGCAAATTCTCCATGCCATGTCCCATGCGCCAGGGCTGCAAATGATGTCACCAATCAATGACCCGGGTGTTTGACAGATTCTTGTCCCATTTCAGGCCTTTCCGAAGCTTCTTAAAGTCGGGGACAGGCATATTTCATGTCGATTTTTGCTGAGAAAAAGCAGGGAGATCGTGACGAATAAAGCAATTTGAAACCATGTACGAGAAACTACGATACGGAGAGGTTGAAAAGGTGATGAACTTCCTGCAGGAGTATTCGCCTTCATTGAGGGCAGATGTTGCGGGTTCTTTGACTTTTCACCCGCTTGAACTGGAGGCTGTCATGGTTCTGCTGGATGACAGGGTGTTCTCACCATCTCCGAGAATGTTGAATTCCATCCTCAGAACAAGGGGCCATGATTTGCCACTTATCGCCGAGGAAACAGGTGAGTTGAGGTCGATTTTGGGAGACCGCTACCAGACCACGATGCAGCTGGCGCGCAGCTGTGACTGCACTCTTTTCCGGGCCATACAGCAGCAGCCCTTCATGAAAAATGTCGTGGTCCGACATTACTTTGCCGATGAAACAAGGGATTTGAAAACCATCCTTGGCCGGGAGATGCAGAAATTCGCCAGTGTCAGTCATCCGTCGTTTGCTGCTGTTATCGATGGAGGATCCGATTCATCCGGTAACATGATGACGGTTCACGAACTGGTGGAAGGCACTTCGCTGTTAAATTACGTGGTATTGGCCAATCTGGACTACAAGTCCTGTCTGGAACTGTTGATCCAGGTATGCAGGGCGATTGAATATACCGAGTTTCTTGGCCTCACCGGCTTGAATTTCATGCCCAGTCAGTTTCTGGTCTCCAATCGTGGTGGGCAGTGCTGTGTCTTTCATACCGGTTTTGCTCCAGGGGGTATGACCGTTCAGAAAGTCTGGAGGATGAGGCAAAGCGTCTGTTGTCAGAAGGATATGTTCTGCCTGCCACCGGAAATATACGGCGGAGAGGAATGGAGGCCCGACTCCAGAGCGAATGTGTTTTTTATTGGAGGACTGCTATACCTCATGATGACCGGGGCGAACCCGCTCCGTGAATATGGAAGCGGTCTGGAAGACCTCGAAAAATATGCTGCCCACATAAGAAAGTACAAGCCGATGAGTATTGCCAACTTCCACAGCTCGGTAGGCCTGCGCGCAAAATTGTTGGAATCCATGGATGAGGAGGCTCTGCTTTATGTCTCTGACTCCGCCCGAAAGTGGATGAGAGTGCATGGCGATAAACGGCCTTCCTCCACCGATCATCTGGCATCAAGTCTGGTCAATGAGTACCACAGGGTGCTGTGCCGGCAAAATACTATCGAGGAGTCAAATCTGGCCGTAGAAGGGAAAAAGGCTGCAGGCAGACGCAGAAAATTACTGGTCAAAGGTCCGACGGAGTTCCAGCCACCAGTCACATCCACACCGGAAAAATCAAAGTGGGAGAAATTCCGTGTTGTTGACCAATGGGCACGGCAGGCAGTGGTGGCACTCATAATTCTATCCGGCTTTCTACTCTTCGATATGGTCAGGGAAGATCTGACCGATGCTATGGATAATCATGCACTTGTCACAGCTGCCGTATATGGCCTTGCCACCCTTTTTGTGCTTTGGTGCCTTGGCCGGAAGATAAATTGAACCAGGTCGTGGACGCGAATTTCACCTTCTCCTGCAGGATGGGCACTGTCCGGCCTGGAGTAAAAACCAGTCGTGCCCTTGCAGTCATCTAACCAATGGCTCCGGAGAAAGCAGATGAAACTGCCCTCTTTCCTGAAGCAGGCAGGAAATAATCTCCAAGTCTGGAGTGACCTGTAGTCTCGCGTAATTCACCATCCCAGTGTTGAGTGGGATTTCTGCAGCTATTTCCCCCTTGTCAACTTCGTGGATTGTTACTCTCGTTTTAAGATTTCTGTTGCTGACGACGGCGACTCTATCACTCTGCGGAAAAAATTTGTAGGCAATTGCACGGTCGGTTTCATAGTCTTCAATATCCTCAAGGCGACGGAAATCCCGGGAGTTCAGGTCCATAATTCCATTAAATGCAGGCCCGCCGGCAATCAATCCTTTTTCCATGCTTACACTGAAAGACGTATAGACATCATTGCTCAGGTTGACCGGGGCAAATGGTTTTGTCTCTCCTGAGTGTAAATTGACAGAAAAATACACATAGGGAAGGGCGTCCCAAGCCGTTCCTGTATTGTTTTCAATAATCACTTCGTTCAGGGAGGCCAGATGACATTGTTGGAATCGTCCGTTTTTTATTGAGATTGAACTCCGTTTCCCGCTCTGGATGTTTAATATTGTCAGTTTCCTTGTTGGGTCGGAGGAGGGGCCACTCGTGTATAAAAGATTCAGGTCGTTACTGTTATCCACCATGAATAATGGTGCGGGATCCTTGTAGACAGGGCTGTCTATTTCCCTGGCATCCCCGGTTACGCGGTCCAAAACTTTCAACTTATGATCCAATGTGGTGAAGGCC
>JAUIAG010000362.1 GCA_030425355.1 Verrucomicrobiia bacterium | reverse complement strand
TAGAATGCTGGTGAGATCATCATGAAACCTGTCCCTTTGAATGAGAAGCCTTAGTCAGCGCGCCTGACCCAGGCATTCGATAGGATAGAGAATGCGAATGGGAATGCCATAGGGCCAGGTTTTCTATGCGAGATTTCGTGGGGTTACAGAAGGCCTGTCCCTTTATGTTCGAGGTATAATGGGCCTGTCCCTCTGGATGGGGCTTGTATCAAGCGCGTGGATCGGGTAGTTTCAGGGGTATGAAGCTGGCAGAATTTTTATCGTTCCCGGGTCGTGTGTTGACGAATGGCGGAGGGGTTATGGGCATTGTTATCGCCGTTGGTCTCCATGCATCAGCTGTCGGGTTGGAGACTGGAGATCCATGTCCGGAATTCTCCCTCAAGGGAACAGACGGCAGAACGTATGCTCTGAAGGATATGGTGGGAAACTCACCATTTGTGATTGCGTGGTATCCGAAGGCCTTTACCGGAGGCTGCACGAAGGAATGCATTTCATTCCGGGAGCAGAGCGATGCTATCCGTGAGTATGATGTCCTTTATTTCACGGCGAGTGTTGATGATTCCAACCTGAATCGTGATTTTGCGGAAAGCCTGAAGCTGGATTACCCGATTCTCTCGGATCCTTCAAAGAAGGCGGCGATGGCTTTTGGTGTGGTAGATGAAGAGCGGCCTTTTGCCCGCAGATGGACGTTTTATGTCGGCCGCGATGGTACTATTTTGAAAATAGACAAGCAGATAGCTGTGTCCAATGCCGGGGTCGATGTTGTGTCAAACCTTGATGAGCTGGGAATTCCAAAGCGTCAGAATTTGGATAATCACCTCAATGGCAGCGAGAAGGCAGCCGGATGGCAGTTAATTTTCAACGGTCGCGACCACTCTGGATGGATGACGAGTCGCGGCACACAAATTCAGGCAGCAATCGAGGATGGAGCATTGGTGCCATACAAAAGCGGTGGCTATTTGATAGTGCATGAGAAGCAGTTCGGAGATTTTGAGTTTGAAGCGGATGTAAAAATGAGTTCAGACCAATGCAACTCGGGGGTGTTTTTCAGAGTTTCCGACCTTTCAGATCCTGTACAGACTGGATTTGAGGCACAGGTGTTCGGCAAGGAGGGAAACAGCCATCATCATTTTGGAGCAATCTATGACCTGGCACCAACAACTCTCGGGGCGTTCGATCATCATGCATGGAACACCATCGGAATTCGTGCATCAGGTCCAATGATAACCACTTACATCAACGGACAGAAAGTCTGTGTCATCAACACCGATGAATTTCCGTTGAATGGAAAGCGGCCTGATGGGAGCCAGCATAAATTCGGGGTTATCAAAGACATGGCCCGCCGCGGTTATCTTGGTTTTCAGGATCATGGTCACAAGGTCTGGTACAAGAATATCAAGGTCCGCGAGCTTGATAAGGAGGAGTAAGGCATAGGAGGTGAGAATCCTCTCTGATAAGATGTTTTCCGCGGCTAATTGATACCCAGCGCATTAACCTCATTCAGGCGGATCCGGGGAAACTGACCAGGGTTCAAGGACCCGGAATACAGGAGAACCGATACGTCAAAAACCCGTTTAACGCAGCATTAATCTGATACTACCTGAAGGTGATGGGGAAATCCTTGTAGATTCTGGAATTTCACCAAGTTCTACAATCCCATCCGAGGCAGCCTGTTGGTCCGAAATTGTAATATCTTTTTCAAAAACAGCCATCAGTCTTCCTTCGCCCCTTTGATTCTGTCCCGGTCTCGAAAACACCTGGGCTGTCAACCTGTAACTTCCCGCTTCGACATTATAAAAGACAAGAGTTCTTTCATTCTGGACATCGGCAATTCGGAATTGTTGATTCAACTGGCGTTCTTTTACTTTCTGGCTGTTGTTCCAAAGTCTGAGAAGTGTGGGGTTTTTCAGCACTTTCTCCGGCGGTCTGGGGGTTTCTTCTATCAGGTTACCTGTTACAGAGTAGTTGCCAGCTGATTCTGCATCCTCAAGTGCTGAAAGATCAATCAAAGCAGTGCAGGTAATGCCCGTGCCTCCAAGGGAAAGCTCCTCCGAGTTTCCTTCATCGATATTCAGCAACTTATGTATTCCCTGAGAATGCGGTTGGTTGATCAGATCGACGATCCGGAACACTTTATAATCAAGGGGCGGCAGCCCCTGCAGTGAAAAATGTCCTTCACCATCTGTAATTGTTTCAAAATTGAGAGCGTTTATACGAATGTTATGCAGGTGGTTGTCATGTAGTGGTTTTATTCCTATGCGCTGATTCTGCCATGGGGAAATCCTGTCCTTCATCAGACTCCCACTTAAGCTGAGCAGTGGCTTTAATCTGAGGGTCAAAGGGGGCACAGCCGATGACGTGACTGGAATTTCCGCAAATCCCAACCGGCAAATCGCGACCAGATTAAAATTTTCCAGGACTGTATCCATGGAGAAATATCCCTGTTCGTCGGTGATGGATGCTGGTGGGCCGGGATTGCCGGAAAGCACCACATTTCCATTTTTCGCTATGACATGATAGCCTATGCCTGTGGCGAACACGGTGCAGCCGGGGACCGGGTTCCCATCGATGTCAACTACTTTGCCTTCGAAGCCATCCCATCGGGAAAGTGCTATGCGCTTCACCACATGGCCGGAGCCATCCATGAACTCTGTCTCCACCGGGTGAAAACCGGGGGCGTTGATTGAAAACTTAAGCTTCTGGTTTTCAGGGTAAACCTGATTGGATTCGTAATGAAATGCGCCATCGCGGAATTTGGCACTGAAATTGGAATCCCATCGGTCGACATCGCTTCGGAAGGGATTGTAGCTGAGTCCCCGGATGATGGCTGCATTTTCCACCGGCTGAAGGCTTACCTTATCCACAACGTTAAATGAGAATGAGAAGGGCTGCTTCAGTTGTATGGTGAAATCCCTATCCTTTTCCTGTGAAGTGTCCACGTCGGTATAGACATTGTCCACAATACCCGGCCTGTTGATGCGGAATCTCAGCACGCTGTCACCGGGAGCAGAATTCCAAAGAATATTTCCGTCTCTATCCGATCTGGTATTCCAGTAGTATGGTGGTTTCTCTCCATTCATGAGCACGAGTTGAATCATTGCGTTCTGAACAGGTTTCTGCTCATGGTCGATCAGGAGTCCTCTCAGCGTTGTCGGTTCCGGGAGGCTCATGTCCCAGCGCAGGTCGATACCATCTTCTTCGGGAGAGTATTTCCTGCTAGCGGAATAGGTGATATCCCGTGTTGCCATCAACTGGTGAGGGCCGGGAAATTGAAGATATAGTGTAAACCGGCCATTCTCATCTGTTGTGATATTCTGAAGTGGGACGAGGTTTGATATATTTCTGAAATCGGTGCTTTGTGGCTCTGCCGCTAATGTCATACCCGCCAGGGGTCTGCCACTGTGGTCTGTAAACCGGCCGGTTATTCGACCGGACTGCCTAAAGCTGATAAGCCATGGATCTGCATCTGCCTTCTTCCCATGACTTCTGAGATATCGCGGGCTGGACTTATAATGATTGAGGAAGAAGTATTCCAATTCAAAACCGGCTGAGGAGAATTGAATAAATGCCGGAATATCAGTGGAGGCGGGAATTTTCAAATCCAGTTCACTGCTTTCATTCGCTTCGACTCTGTCGACGATCAGACTTGCAGCCTTGAAGGGATGATATTCTTTATCACTCAGAAGGTGAACGGTGCCGGTAATGTCTCTGCGGTTGGGGAGGATTGACTCCTCAGTTATCTCAAATTTTCCCACCGCTGAGACTTGTGTCAGTCGAATCGGATTGATTACCATCTCACCCGGTAGGTTTCGAGTGAGGCAAACGAGTTCCGGCAGGAAGAAATCCTCTGATTCGAGGCGGAAGTTGAAACCGATGTTTTTTCCGTTGATTGCCACCGGGATACGTATGGAACCGGTGTCATCAGGCACCAATGTGAGGTCCGGGTAAGACTGCTGGGTGGAAAGCTCCTTTCTCGATGTGATATGAACCCGTACATCGTCCGGGTTTTGAAAGGATGGCTTTTCGGAAGACTTTTCCATTAAATGGACAGTGAGCCATGATGTGACCTCTGTATTTTCCTCCTGACCCGATTGTGAAAGACAATAGCAGGCATGAAGCATCACAAGGACCCAGAGGAGAAGTGTTTTATCAATGGCTTGGAATGCAGGATTGCCCCCCTTCGTCATGGAAGTGTCGGGGACCAGTTGGTTTCTGACTTCATATCTGACCCTGTTCCTGTCTGGCTTGAGTGTTAAATTCATAGTCCTGCTCAGCATTGTGGTTTGGCAGAAAAAGCTGCCAATGGTTCGTTTTCAAGGATAGCATAGGACTATGCTCAGCACTTTCAAAAAATATTCGGCATTCAGCGTGTGGAAAGCTTTGCTGGTGGTGGCTGCATTGACAGCTCCCGAGGTTCAGCCGTTACAGGCGGATCAGGCTGAGGAGAGTATCGTTAAGCCGAATGTGGTTTTTATCCTTGCTGACGATATGGGTTACGGCGATATCGGGGCTTTCGGGCAGAAAACCCTGGCCACCCCGAATCTGGACCGTATGGCGTCCCAAGGGCTGCGGATGATGCAGCATT
>JAUIAG010000020.1 GCA_030425355.1 Verrucomicrobiia bacterium | reverse complement strand
GGTTGACCTCGTGGATGACGAAGAACTTCTCGACCTCGTCGAGATGGAAGTCACCGAGATCCTCGAAAAATATGAATTCAAGGACTGCCCGGTTGTCCGTGGCAGCGCCACTGCCGCTCTGGCTCACAAGCCGGAAGGTGAGGAGGCAATCCAGAACCTGCTGAATGCACTCGATCAGCACGTCGAAATCCCTCAGCGCGATATCGACAAGCCTTTCCTGATGTGCATCGAAGACGTGTTCAACATCGAAGGTCGCGGAACGGTTGTAACAGGCCGTGTCGAACGGGGTGAACTCACCAAGATGTCTGAAGTGGAAATCGTTGGTTACCGCGACACCCGCAAAACCACCGCCACCGACATCGAAATGTTCCGCAAACTGCTCGACAAAGCCTCTGCCGGTGAAAACGTCGGTATCCTTCTCCGCGGTATCAAGAAGGAGGACGTGCAGCGCGGCATGGTTCTCGCAGCCCCCGGATCCATCAAGCCCCACACCAAGTTCAAGGCTGAAGTCTACGTCCTCAGCAAGGAGGAAGGTGGCCGTCACACCCCGTTCTTCAACAATTACCGTCCTCAGTTCTACTTCAGAACTTCTGACGTGACCGGCTCCGTAACTCTCCCCGAAGGGACTGAGATGGTTATGCCTGGTGACAACGTCAGCGTGGACGTTGAAGTTATTGCTCCGATCGCTATGGAAAAAGGTCAGCGCTTCGCCATCCGTGAAGGCGGCCGCACCATCGGTGCCGGACGTGTTTCCGAGGTCATCGAATAATTCCACCCCGGTCGCGCGATACACACCCATCGCGGTCACCCCGGAACAGGCACGGGATCAACTGATGATTTAGCCTTGCTCCACGGTTGTCCGCGACTTAATCTTACTTTTCCAATGGGAAGCACGGCCTGTGTCGTGCTTCCTTTATCTCAGAATCAGTTTTCTGCAGGGTAGTAGCTCAATTGGTAGAGTAGTGGTCTCCAAAACCATTGGTTGGGGGTTCGAGTCCCTCCTGCCCTGCCAGATTTTTTCAGAATCACCATTAATTCCGCGGAGGGATGGCAGAGTGGTCGATTGCGGCGGTCTTGAAAACCGTTGTACCGTAAGGTACCGGGGGTTCGAATCCCTCTCCCTCCGCCACTTATTTTTTTTTATTACTTTCATTCAACCAGAAGCAAGCAATCCGGATGGATAGGGAACTCATTAAAATAATCATCTGGGCCGTTGTTGCGGCTGTCGCCCTCGGGATCCTTTGGAAGAAGGGTCTACTTGCGCGCTTCCGTCAATACCTGGCGCTGACGCGTATGGAGCTGAAGAAGTGCTCCTGGCCCACTCCCGACGAACTCAAGACTTCAACGGCTGTTGTCTTCGTATCCACCGTCATCCTCGGGATCTTCACAGTCGTCATCGATCTTGTTATCAACGGAACGGTCACCGGCCTCCTGGGACTTTTTGACTGACCCACCCCGAAGGATATAGCGAAATGCCCTTTCAATGGTTCGTCATGCAGACGCTTTCCGGACAGGAGTCCAAAGTCAAGGAAAGCATCGAGAAAAGAATGATTATCGAGGAGGTCTCGGAATTCATCGACGAGGTCCTCGTACCGATCGAGAAGGTGGTTGAAGTCAAAAACGGCAAGAAAATTGTTACCAACCGCAAACTCTATCCGGGTTACGCATTTATTCACGTCGATCTGTTTGACGACAGTAAACGCCTCCGCGACAAGCCCTGGTATTTCCTCCACGAAACACAGGGAGTGATCGGCTTTGTCGGAGGCGAAAATCCCTCCCCGACCCCCGATCGTGAAATCGATGACATCAAAGCCCAGATCATGGACTCCGATGACATCGAGAAACCCAAGGTTAATTTCGAGGTCAATGAAGTGATCAAGATCACTGACGGGCCATTTCTTGGGAACAACGGCACCATTGAAGAGGTCGATGTCGAGAAGGGTCGCCTCAAGGTCCAGGTCAGTATCTTCGGCCGCAATACCCCGGTCGAACTCGAATACTGGCAGGTTGAAAAGACCACCTGATTTTAAAATTATTCCTCAGCAAAACACATGGCAAAAAAGATTACAGGCTACATCAGGCTTCAGATTCCTGCCGGGCAGGCCAACCCGTCTCCGCCGGTAGGTCCGGCGCTGGGTCAGAAGGGTGTGAACATCATGGGCTTCTGCAAGGAGTTCAACGCCCGCACCAAGGATCAGGCGGGCATGATCATCCCCGTCGTCATCACCGTTTATCAGGACAAGTCATTCACTTTCATCACCAAATCTCCACCTGCACCGATTCTGCTCAAGAAAGCAGCCGGGCTCGCCAGTGGATCAGCCACCCCGAACACCGTCAAGGTCGGCAAGGTTACCCGTGATCAAATCATGGAGATCGTCAAAATCAAAGAGAAGGACCTCAATGCCGCCAGTGACGAGGCCGCTTTCCGCGTGATCGCCGGCACCGCCCGCAGCATGGGAATTGAAGTGGTTGGCTGATCAGGCCCTGACTTTCCCCAGCAGGTGCACGCAATTCCTGCCCGTCAGACCGGGAAGGAATATTTGTTTTCAGGAATTCGAATTTTAAATCCAACGGAAACGGGAGGGCGCCCGCACAAGGCGTCCGCATGAACCGCTCTGAAAATGGCTAAAAAGAAAAAATACAGCAAGAGGTACCGCAAGGCACTTGAGATGATCGACATCAATCGATTCTACTCTCTCAAAGATGCGGTTGAACTACTGACCAAACTGCCCAAGGCGAAATTTGACGAGACAGTTGATCTCGCCTTCCAGCTGGGTGTTGATCCCCGTCAGTCGGATCAGATGGTCCGCGGAACAGTGGCATTGCCCCATGGAAGTGGCAAACAGGTCAAGGTCCTGGTTTTCGCCAAGGAAGGTCCTTCCGCCGACGCTGCCCGTCAGGCCGGAGCAGAATTCGTCGGTTTCGAGGACATGATTGAAAAGGTGACCGGCGGCTGGGTTGATTTTGATGTCGCGGTTGCCACTCCCGACGCCATGGTGGAGGTGAGAAAACTGGGACGTGTTCTCGGTCCCCGGGGACTGATGCCCAACCCGAAAACCGGTACGGTCACTGACGACACAGCCAGGGCGGTCAATGAACTCAAGGCCGGTCGTATTGAATACAAAGTGGACAAGACAGCCAACCTTCATGTGCCGGTTGGCAAGGTTTCTTTTGATCCGGTGAAAATCGAGGAAAATGCTTCGGCGGTTATCGGTGCTCTTTCCCGCTCAAAACCCTCCGGAGTCAAGGGCACCTTCATCAGGAGCATAGTGCTTTCCAGCACCATGAGTCCATCTGTCCGCGTCGAACTCAAGGAACTCAACGTCGTCGCCTGATCCATCCACCTAACCCCTATCTGGAATACCTCCTATGAGAGAAGAGAAAAAATACATCAGCCAGGAATACCTCGAGCGCCTTCAGTCATCACCTTTCTTCATCGTAGCTGAATACCATGGTCTTAAAATGGGACCATTCGGTGAGCTGCGGAACAGACTCAGGGAAGTCAACGCCGAGATCCACGTCGTCAAAAACAAGATCTTTGCCGTTACCGCCGCTGAACACGGTGTCGAGGGACTTAAAGCAGAAATGACGGGTCAGCTCGCGGTTGTCACCGGAGTTGGTGAAATCGCCGCCGCAGCCAAGGTCGTCAAGACTTTCGCCAGTGAGTTCGAGAAGCCGGCAATCAAGTTCGGATATCTCGACAGGGAAAGACTGGACGCCGCTCAGGTCATGGCAATCGCCGACCTTCCATCGCTGGATGTTCTGCGTTCCAAACTCCTCGGCGCGCTCAATGCCCCGGCTTCCTACCTCGCCCGCATCATCGGCACACCCGGCACTCAGCTCGCCCAGGTCATCAAGGCCAAATCCGAAAAAGGCTGATACACAGACCCGGACTGACTTATTTTGCCGCCGTACCCCTCGTCACCGTTTGACCCGGAGGCATCGCGGTCCGTCGGCTCCTACTCATTCAAACGCAATCAACAAACTTCGTTGGCTCACCGGCAGGCGGGCTTAATTTCCGGGTCAGCCCCGGAGCAACGACCATAATAAAATGGCAGACCTAGATAAAATCGTAGAAGAACTCGGCCAGCTCACCGTCCTGGAAGCAGCCGACCTCGTCAAGAAACTGGAAGAAGCATGGGGCGTCAGTGCCGCTGCTCCCGTCGCTGTTGCTGCAGCCGGCGGTGGTGGTGAAGCCGCCGCACCTGCTGAAGAGAAGACCGAATTCGACGTCATTCTCGCCTCTGTCCCGGCCGACAAGAAAATCGCCGCCATTAAGGCCGTGCGTGCCATCAAGTCCGGACTCGGCCTCGCTGATGCCAAAGCTCTCGTGGAAGGCGCTCCAAAGCCGATCCTCGAAGGTGTCACCAAGGACGAAGCAGACGCCGCCAAAAAGGCTCTGGAAGAAGCCGGCGCCGCTGTCGAGGTCAAGTAAGCCTCGATCCCCTTCGATCCAATTATCTTCTTGACAACACGGGAGTTTTACTCCCTTCTCACTTTTGAAATAGTCAATAAAAAGTCCTCAGTTCAACAACTGGGGACTTGCTTTGTTTCTTTTTTCTGTTAGAAATAGCAAGCTTAAAAAATTTTTTTTCCTAATGCGATCACGATCCACCGAACGAGTCAACTTTGCCAAGATCCAGGAAATCATCACTCCTCCTAATCTTATTGAACTGCAACTCAAGTCTTTTCAAGAGTTCATCCAGGAAGGTGTTCCCGTTTCAAAGCGGGAGAATGTCGGTCTTCAGGCGGTCTTTTCAGAAGTTTTTCCGGTGGAGAGCTATGATGGCAAAATAGTCCTCGACTTTCACAGCTATGAAATTGGTGAGCCGAAATATGACTGGCTTGAGTGCCTGCGCGAAGGACTGACATTCGGCGCGCCTCTCCATGTGACGTTTCACCTCAAGGACGAGTCGGGGGTCAAGGAAGAAAAGGTCTTCATGGGTGAGCTGCCCCTGATGACACCCCAGGGAACATTTGTCATCAACGGCGCCGAGCGCGTCATTGTCAGCCAGCTGCACCGGTCACCCGGTCTGGCCTTCGAGGCCACCCAGCACGCGAATGGCAAGATGCTCCACAGCTTCCGGATCATCCCCGACCGCGGCTCCTGGTTCGAAGCACAGTTCGACACCAGTGACATGCTCTATGTCTACCTCGACCGCAAGAAGCGCCGCCGCAAGTTCCTGGTCACCACTTTTTTCCGTGCGCTGGTTTTCCTTGACGGCAAGGGCACCGGTTCTGATGAGGAAATAATCCGCGAATTCTACGATATCCAGGACCTGTCGGTCAACGACGCCCAGAAAATGGACGAGATCGGTGCCATGGTTCTGGTTGAGGATATTGTGGATGAGGACAATGACACCATTGTCGCCCGCGGGTTCGAGCCTCTCTCAAAAGCCATCGTCAAGCAGATTGCTGAACTGGGCCACAAGAAAATCCGTGTCATCGACACCACCGCGGATGACGGTATTATCGTCAAGTGTCTGAAAAAGGATCCCACCGGAAATGAGGAGGAGGCTCTCAAGGACATTTACCGCCGTCTTCGTCCCGGCGATCCCCCGACACCTGCCAATGCCCGCGCACTGATCAAGCGTTTGTTCTTTGATCCCAAGCGTTACGACCTCGGTCGTGTCGGCCGTTACAAGATCAACCAGAAACTCGGCCTGGAACAAAGCATCGATCTCCGTGTGCTTTCCCGCGAGGACCTGGTTGCCGCCACCAAATATCTTCTCAAACTCAAGATGGGTGACGGCATGCTGGACGATATCGACCACCTTGGCAGCCGCCGCGTGAGAACCGTCGGCGAACTTCTCGCCAACCAGTGCCGTGTCGGTCTCGCCCGCACCGAGCGACTGGTCAAGGAACGTATGACGCTTTTCGATCAGACCACGGACACCATGACGCCGCAGAAGCTGATCAATCCCAAGGCCCTTTCCGCGGTCATCAGGGATTTCTTCGGCCGTTCGCAGTTGTCGCAGTTCATGGACCAGATCAACCCGCTGGCGGAACTGACCCACAAGCGCCGTCTGTCGGCTCTCGGACCAGGCGGTCTCTCCCGGGACCGTGCCGGATTTGAAGTCAGGGACGTCCACCCGTCCCACTACGGACGCATCTGTCCCATCGAAACTCCGGAAGGTCCCAACATCGGTCTGATCGCCTCGCTTGCCAGCTTTGCCCGCATCAACGATTTCGGATTCATCGAAACCCCATACCGGGTGGTCGAAAAAGGGCGGGTTACAGAGAGGATCGAATATCTGACTGCCGACCGCGAAGAGAACTTTATCGTCGCTCAGGCCAACGCCCCCTTTGATGAGAAGGGATATTTCATCAACGACACAGTCACCTGCCGACGCAAGGGCGACTTCATCGATGTCGAAAAGGACCGGGTCGACTACATGGACGTGTCACCCAAACAGCTGGTCTCGGTCGCAGCCAGCCTCATCCCCTTCCTCGAGCACGATGACGCCAACAGGGCGCTCATGGGATCCAACATGCAGCGACAGGCCGTGCCCCTCCTTCTCACCGAAGCGCCTCTGGTGGCAACCGGTGTGGAGAAGAAGGTTGCCGAAGACAGCCGCGCCGTCATTCTGTCGGAATCCGACGGTGTTGTCGCGTCGGTCACCGGCAGTCAGGTGGTTGTCACACTCGATGGCAGGCTTCCTGAATCCAAGCGGCGCATCAAGCACAACCCGCGCGACGGAGTTTACGTTTACAAGATTCGCAAGTTCATGCGGTCCAACGCAGCCACCTGCATCAACCAGAAGGTCATGGTTATCAAAGGGCAGAAGGTCACCAAAGGGGATCTGATTGCCGACGGACCTTCCACTGAAAACGGGGAACTGGCACTTGGCCGGAACGTGCTCGCCGCCTACATGCCATGGCAGGGCTATAACTTCGAGGACGCCATCATTATCAGCCAGCGCATTGTCAAGGACGATGTCTACACCTCTATTCACATCGATGAATACGAGGTCGGCGCCCGCGACACAAAACTGGGTCCCGAGGAAATCACCCGCGACATTCCCAACCTCGGTGAGGAGGCACTCCGGAATCTGGGCGCTGACGGCGTCATCCGGGTCGGTGCCGAAGTCAAGCCCGGCGATATCCTCGTCGGCAAGATCACCCCGAAAAGTGAAACTGAACTGGCTCCTGAGGAACGTCTTCTCCGAGCCATCTTCGGTGAAAAGGCTGCCGATGTAAAAGACACCTCCCTGAAGGTTCCATCCGGTGTCTACGGCATTGTCATGGACGTCAAGGTCTCAGCCAAACGCGAGAATGAAAAAGGGACAGCCAAGTCCCCGCGCAGCGACTCCAGAAGACAGGCCAAGCAGATCGAGGAGGAAAACCGCATGAAAGTCGACGAGTTGCGCGAGCAACTGACGGAAGCTCTCAGCAATATCCTCCTTGGGGAGAAAATTCCTCTGGATGTCGTCAACTCCGAGACCGGTGAAATAATCATCCCGGCCAACCGCAAGATCACCAAGACCCTGCTCCGCAAGCTTTCGGCTGTCTACGACCGCATCGAAATTGATCCGTCCCCGATCCGCAACAAAATCAACGAGATCATCTCCACCTTCAAGAAGAAGTTCGATGACCTGCAGATGCAGTTCGATGATGAAATGGAGCGCTTCGAGGCCGGCGATGACGTGGATCCGGGCGTCATCAAGTCGGTCAAGGTCTACATCGCCTCCAAGCGGAAGCTCTCCGTCGGCGACAAGATGGCCGGCCGACACGGAAACAAGGGCGTTGTGGCACGGATCGTCCCCGAAGAGGACATGCCGTTCCTCGAGGACGGAACCCCGGTCGACATCATCCTGAACCCGCTCGGCGTTCCATCCCGGATGAATGTCGGTCAGCTGCTCGAAACCCACCTCGGCTGGGCCGCAAGGGCCCTCGGAATGCACTTTGCGACCCCGGTGTTTGACGGCATACCCGAATCAGCCATCCGCAACTACCTTCAGGAGGCCGGTCTGCCGGAACACGGCAAGGCGCGTCTGATTGACGGACGGACAGGCGAGTATTTCGATCAGGAAGTCGTTGTCGGATACAAATACATCATCAAGCTCGGACACCTGGTCGCGGACAAGATCCACGCCCGTGCCGTTGGTCCTTATTCTCTCGTGACACAGCAGCCACTCGGTGGAAAAGCCCAGTACGGCGGACAGCGTTTCGGGGAGATGGAAGTTTGGGCCATGGAGGCTTACGGTGCCGCCTACACCCTGCAGGAGCTGCTCACTGTGAAAAGTGATGATGTTCAGGGCCGAACCCGCATCTACGAGAGCATCGTCAAAGGCGATAATTCTCTCGATGCCGGCGTCCCCGAATCCTTCAACGTTCTCGTCAAGGAAATGCAGTCCCTCGGTCTCAATATCACTGTCGGCTACACCGAGGGTGATGACTCCGGAGACTTCCAGCCGGCGACCTTCAGCGATTTCAACTGAAGGGCCGGGTCACACACAGTCCATGACTGAATCCAGGGGATGGAAAGCATCCAACCATACATAAACGACTTCCGATAATTCACTTTCTTAAAATTTTAAAATATGATTTCAACCAGGGAAACCGCTCGCGAGCTTTTAGGACTGGACAAGGTAAACGCGGTTAATTCAATCCGCATTACACTTTCGTCACCGGAGACAATCCGGTCCTGGTCCAAGGGAGAAGTTAAGAACCCTGAGACCATCAACTACCGGACTTTCAAGCCGGAGAAGGGTGGCCTTTTCTGTGAGCGTATTTTCGGCCCCGTCAAGGACTGGGAATGCTCCTGCGGCAAATACAAGCGCATCAAACACCGCGGTGTGGTCTGTGACCGGTGCGGTGTTGAGGTCACCCTGTCACGGGTGCGCCGCGAACGCATGGGCCATATTGAACTCGCCGTGCCCGTCTCTCACATCTGGTTCTTCAAGTGCATGCCTTCACGGCTTGGCCTGATGCTCGATATGACCGCACGGAATCTCGAGCGCGTCATTTACTACGAGGACTACCTGGTGATTGACCCGGGCAACACGCCGCTGACCAGAAACCAGATCCTCACTGAAACCGAGTACCGCGAGGCGCTCGACAGCTACGGCCCGGACTCTTTCTCCGCTGCCATGGGGGCCGAGGCTGTGCACGACGCCCTGGCCCGTATTGAACTGGAGGAACTGGTTGAAGCGCTGCAGCAGGCGATGCTCGAGACCCGCAGCAAGCAGATCCGCAAAAAACTTTCCAAGCGGATCAAGCTGGTGCAGGGGTTCATCACTTCAAATACCCGCCCTGAGTGGATGGTCCTGACGGTGCTTCCGGTTATCCCTCCGGATCTCCGTCCGCTGGTGCCTCTCGAAGGGGGACGGTTTGCCACCTCCGATCTGAATGATCTCTACCGTCGCGTCATCAACCGGAACAACCGACTGAAGAACCTCCTTCAGCTCAAGACTCCGGAAGTCATCATCCGCAACGAAAAGAGGATGCTTCAGGAGGCTGTCGATGCACTCTTCGACAATGGCCGCCACGGCCGGGCTGTCACCGGAGCGGGTAACCGTCCGCTCAAATCCCTCAGCGATATGCTCAAGGGTAAAAGCGGCCGTTTCCGCCAGAACCTTCTCGGAAAGAGGGTGGACTACTCCGGTCGATCCGTCATCGTCATCGGCCCCGAACTCAAACTCCATCAGTGCGGTCTTCCCAAAAAGATGGCTCTGGTGCTTTTCGAGCCCTTTATCATCCGCCGTCTGAAGGAACTGGGTTATGTGCATACCGTCCGCAGTGCCAAGAAGATGATTGAGCGGCAGGCCCCGGAGGTCTGGGACATCCTCGAGGATGTCACCAAGGGGCATCCGGTGCTTCTCAACCGCGCCCCGACACTGCACAGACTTTCCATTCAGGCATTCGAGCCGATACTGATTGAAGGGGAGGCCATCCGGATTCACCCCCTCGTCTGCACTGCCTACAATGCGGACTTTGATGGAGACCAGATGGCGGTTCATGTTCCTCTCTGCGTGGAGGCACAGATGGAAGCCCGCTACTTCATGCTTTCCACCAACAACATCTTCAACCCCTCGAACGGCAAACCGATCATGACGCCTTCGCAGGACATTGCGCTGGGATGTTTTTACGTGACTCTGCCGCCGAGAGTTATTGAGGGGGAAACCTACAGCAAACACATACCGCTGTTTGAGGATCTCAATGATATTTTCTATGCGCTGGATGACGGGTCTCTCGGTATCCATGACTGGATCCACCTCAAAAACCCGGATTTCGGCCGCGAGACCTACTACGGCAACGCCACCGACAAAATTATCAAAACGACTGTCGGCCGAACCATCTACAACAGCATCTGGCCCTCCGAACTCGGCTTCTGCAATGACAGCATGAGCAAAAACAAGGTCGGCGATTTCATTTACCGCTGCTACAAAATCTGCGGCCACCAGGCCACAATTGAAGCGCTCGACCGCCTCAAGGAACTCGGATTCCGCGAGGCAACCCGTTCCGGATGTTCCATCGGCATCGATGACATGGTCATTCCCGTCGAGAAGGAAAAGGAAATCAACGAAGCGCAGAAGCAGATTCAGCAGGTCGAGAAGCAGTACCGGAAAGGTGTGATCACCGGACGCGAGCGGTACAACAAAATCATTGATATCTGGACCAACTGCACCGACCAGATCGCCAACGTGATGCTGACCACCCTTGCCACAAACAAGGGCAAGCATGAATACAACCCGGTTCACATCATGGTGGACTCCGGTGCCCGTGGTAACAAGTCACAGGTCAGACAGCTTGCCGGTCTTCGCGGTCTCATGGCCAAACCTTCCGGCGACATCATCGAAAAACCAATTCTTTCCAGTTTCCGTGAAGGACTGACGGTTCTCGAGTATTTCATCTCCACCCACGGAGCCCGCAAGGGCCTGGCGGATACGGCTCTCAAAACAGCCGACTCCGGTTACATGACCCGGAAACTGGTGGACGTGGCACAGGATGTCATCATTCGCGAGGACGACTGCGGCACCACCAACGGCATCTGGGTACAGCCCATCTGGGAAGGTGAAGAGGAGGTCGTCAAGATCAGTGAACGGCTCGTTGGCCGTTACAGCTGTGACAATGTCTATGACCCGACCAATTCCAAGGTGCTTCTCGTCGCAGCCAACGAGGAAATTGATGAGGTCAAAGCCAAGGCCATCGACGATGCCGGCGTTGAAAAGGTCAAGATCCGCTCAGTGCTGACCTGCGAAAGCCGCGAAGGAATCTGCATCAAATGTTATGGAAGAAACCTCGCCACCGGTCAGCCTGTCCGGCTCGGGGAAGCAGTCGGCATCATCGCCGCCCAGTCGATCGGTGAACCGGGAACGCAGCTCACCATGCGGACCTTCCACGTCGGCGGTGTGGCAGCCGGTGTCTTCAAACAACCGGAAATTGCCTCCAAGTTCGGTGGCACCCTCAAATATCAGGGACTCAAGACAGTCGAAATCGAGGAAAACACCTTCATCGTTCTCAATAAGAACGGACTGGCACTTATTCTCGATGACAACGACAACGTTCTCGAGGAACACAACATTGTCATCGGCTCCGTCATATTCACTCCGGATGGAGGCAAGGTCGAAAAAGGTCAGACGTTTGTCGAATGGGATCCGCACAACGTTCCCATCCTTTCCGAAAAGTCGGGGACCATCCGTTTCCACGACATCATTGAAGGCGTCACCATGGTCCAGGAACTGGATCAGCAGACAGGTCAGGAAGCCGTTGTCATCATTGATCACAAAGAGGATCTCCACCCACAGGTGATCATTGCCGATGACAAAGGTGAATCGCTTGCCAGCTACCCGATTCCTTCCGGTGCCTATATCGTGGTTAAGGAAGGTGAGGAAATTCCGGCTGGAACACTTCTCGCCAAGACTCCGCGGAAATCATCCAAGACCAAGGATATCACCGGTGGTCTTCCACGTGTGGCGGAACTTTTCGAAGCCCGCCGGCCCAAGGACGCCGCCGAGATTTCCAAAATCGACGGTATCGTGGATTTCGGTCCCAGTGTGCGCGGTAAGCGGTGCATCATCATCCGTGAGCCAAACAGTGACACAGAAGAGGAACATCTCATCCCCATCAGCAAGCACGTCATCGTCTTCAAAGGAGACTATGTCCGCAAAGGGCAGCAGCTCACCGAAGGACCGGTGGTGCCACACGAGATTCTCGAAGTCTGTGGTCCGCATGAACTGCAGGAACACCTCGTCAACGAAGTCCAGGAGGTCTATCGACTCCAGGGCGTGACCATCAATGACAAGCACATCGAGATCATCATCCGCCAGATGCTCCGCAAAGTGCGCATCACCGAACCGGGTGACACCCCGTTCCTCTGGGGCGAGCAGATTGACAGGATCGCTTTCGAACAGGAAAACCGCAGGGTCGAGGAAATGGGCGGCGAGCCGGCTGAAGCGACTCCCGTTCTCCTTGGGATCACCAAGGCATCGCTCGAAACTGAATCGTTCCTCAGTGCCGCTTCATTCCAGGACACCACACGCGTGCTGACTGAGGCTGCCACACTCGGGAAAGTCGACTTCCTCCGCGGCTTCAAGGAAAACGTCATTATGGGACACATCATCCCGGCCGGCACCGGATTCGACAAACACAGGAATATCAGGATCGATGTCCCGCATCGCGAGGACAGATCCGAGTTCGACTCGGACGATCTGTCTCCAATTGACAAACTCGTCGGCTAGAGCAGCCGCTGGAGAATTCCATCACTCTCTTCAATTACCAAAGGCCCGGGAGATCCCTCCCGGGCCTTTTTCCTGTTGAACAGCCCGGTCACGCATCTTCAAAAACATAAATTCAAGAGCCGAAAAAACGGCCCCTGCTTCTTCAATGATTCCTTCCGGCGGAACAACCGTCGGAAGAACTGAGTGTTTTCAGTGTTACAGCCAGTCCGGCTTCATGTTCTCGGGTTCTCTGTCTTCATTCCGCTTGTTTTTGCTGACAAACTTTTAGGTGCCTGTGTGATATTATCAAACTGCCACTTTGAGGGTTTTATGCACGAATCCCGGCGGCGGAATCACCGCGTCTCTGTGCGTGTCAGCCGGTCTTTTCTTAAAGTGCCACTGCGATAGTTTTTTGCTTCTGCCTTGAGTTGCTGTCGGCTGTCGGCCGTCGGCTTCTGTTCCTGCGGGAATTCCGGTTGGGGGGTTCGGTGGGGTCATCACAGGGCCGCTCCATCACCCTGACCGGCGGCATGTCATCCCCGGTGGGGCTGATCGACTGTCTGTGACTTTTGCGGTCTGGCGGCAATTGGCGGGATCACCAGCTGGAAGGCCCCCGGGTGCCCGGCTACCGGGAGAATCCGAAACCGCATGTCGTGACGGTAAACCCGCGGCAGCCCGGCAGATCAGTGATTCGGTGGAGGAGGGGGCTGCGGTTTTTCTGAAAATCTACTGGACAGTCCAGCCCGCAGATGCAAATATCCATGGCTCAACCAGGAATCGGGTTCGCCCCGGTTCCGTATTCTGAACTGCTTCCACTGCATCGAAACCCGGTGATCACCGGGCCACCTGCAGTAAGATCCCAGATGTTGATGGCTGCCCGTATGGGGGGACTCCGTTTTTGCCGGAATCCCGCCATCGGTTCCCTGCACGGTATTCCCTCAGGGTGACCGACAGAAATCTGCCGTCATCGCGCAGCGATCCGGCGGTCCGGGGATCTGCCCGGAGACCACCGGCATCCGCGACTGTCGGGACATGAGCGGACCGGGGCCGAAAAAAAATGAAAAAAGGGTTGCATGTTGAAGCGAACTCTATAAGATTTCGGTCCCTTTACTGGAATTTAACAGTTTTATTTTAGAGCGGACAAATGCCGACAATTAACCAACTCGTAAGAAAAGGCAGGAAAAAGATAGTGACCAAGTCGAAATCACCGGCTTTGGAGAACTGTCCATTCCGACGCGGTGTGTGTGTCCAGGTGATGACCAGGACTCCCAAAAAACCGAACTCAGCGATGCGTAAGGTTGCCAAAGTCCGCCTCACAAACGGTATCGAAGTTATCGCCTACATTCCGGACGAGGGCCACAACCTTCAGGAACACTCAATTGTTCTGGTTCGTGGGGGCAGGGTCAAGGACCTTCCCGGTGTCCGCTATCACATCGTCCGTGGTGCACTCGACGCCAACGGTGTTGACAAGCGCCGCGTCAGTCGTTCGAAATACGGTGTCAAGAGACCCAAGGCCAAGAAGTAATCAATTTATACCGTCTGCCGCCGCAGGGCGGGGGGCGGACTCAAGAATCGGAAACGGAAGATAATGTCAAGACGTCGTAGGGCAGTAAAAAGACCTCTGGAAATCGATGCGAGGTATCATGACACGCTGGTGTCAAGGCTCGTCAACACCGTCATGAAGGACGGCAAGAAGACAGTAGCTCAGAATATCGTTTACCAGGCCTTTGACATCATTATTGAAAAGAACCCGAACTCCAATCCGCTGGAGATTCTTCAGCGCGCAGTGGACAACGCGAAGCCCCGCCTGGAAGTGAAGGCCCGCCGGGTTGGTGGTGCCACCTACCAGGTGCCGATGGAGGTCAGTCCCGACCGTCAGCTGGCACTCGGTGTCCGCTGGATCGTGAGTTTTGCTCAGAAGAGAAGGGGAGTCCCCATGAAAGTCTGTCTTGCCAACGAAATTATGGACGCCTTCCAGGGGCAGGGCAGTGCTATTCGCAAACGCGATGAAGTGCACAAGATGGCACAGGCCAACAAGGCTTTTGCTCACTTCCGCTGGTAGAATTTAGCGAATCCCCAGCCGGTGCCCGGCACTCTGGGGAATTTTTATCGCCGCGTCCCAAGGACGTGGCTGACCAGTTCTATTGACAATTTAATCAGTTCCTTAAATCAGACTACAAATTACCCGGATTTCACAGATAGACATTATTAGTATCAGGATCATCGGCGATTGATTATGACGGCCTTATCGGAAAAAAATTCTCCCTCAAGGGAATACCCAATGGAGCGCACCCGGAACATCGGGATCGCTGCTCACATTGATGCCGGTAAGACGACGACCACCGAGCGGATGCTGTTCTACACCGGCCTCATTCACAGAATTGGGGAAGTCCATGAGGGCACCACCGTCACTGACTGGATGGAGCAGGAACGCGAACGGGGCATAACCATTACCTCGGCAGCAATCACCTGCTACTGGACCCAGAAAAACGATGGTCTGAACAAGCTTTTCACCGGCGATTCACACCGGGTCAATATCATAGACACTCCCGGGCATGTTGATTTCACCGCCGAGGTGGAGCGTTCAATGCGTGTTCTCGATGGTGCGGTCGCGGTTTTCTGTGGAGTTGCCGGAGTGCAGCCCCAGTCTGAAACTGTGTGGCGCCAGGCTGACAGATATCGCGTTCCACGCATTGCATTTGTCAACAAGCTGGACCGGACCGGTGCCGACTACCTCCGTGTTGTCGAAGAGCTTCGTGATCGCCTCGGCGCAAATGCCCATCCCGTTTTCCTTCCCATCGGTATCGAGTCCTCCTTAAAGGGCGTTGTCGACATCATCAGCCGCAAGGCTGTAATATACGACGAGTCCGATCCTCTTGGTGCTTCTTTCCGGGTCGCTGAAATACCCGCCGATCTGGCCGAACAGACTGAATCCCTTTACAATTCTCTTGTCGAGGCCGTTGCCGACGTCGATGACAGAATTGCTGAAATGTTCCTCGAGGAACAGCCTGTCGGTCCGGATGAATTGAAGGCCGGCATCCGTCGTGCGACCTGCTCACTCCGGTTCGTTCCGGTCATCGGTGGATCCGCTTTTAAAAACAAGGGCGTGCAGATGCTGCTTGACGCGGTCATCGATTATCTCCCTTCCCCACTGGACATCCCGGCAACCTCCGCGCAACGAGCGGATAATCCGGAGAAATCCGTCGAGATCCCCGCCGACGACAATTACAAATTCTGCGCGCTGGCATTCAAGCTCTGGTCCGATCCCTATTTTGGCAAACTCACTTTCTTCCGGGTATACAGTGGCCAGATCACTAAAGGGGAGACAGTTTTTAATTCCAGAACCCGGCGGAAAACCAGAATCAGCCGGCTGCTGATGATTAAGGCCGATGACCGGATTGATGTGGAGACAGTCTATTCCGGTGACATTGCCGCCATGATCGGCCTTAAGGAAGTGCAGACCGGGGACACCCTCTGCTCCCAGAGTCTGCCCGTCATGCTGATGCCTCCCGTTTTTCCCGAACCTGTTATTTCCATGGCGGTCGAGCCTAAATCACAGGCCGACAGGGATAAACTGGTTGAGGCAATGCGAAGCCTCGCAGAAGAGGACCCGACTTTCCGCACCTACACGGACGAAGAAACCGGTCAGCTGATCATATCCGGGATGGGCGAGCTTCATCTGGAAATCATCCGTGACCGGCTTTTCCGCGAATACAAGGTCAAGGCGAATGCCGGAACGCCTCAGATAGCCTACCGGGAACACATCACCCAATCCGCACGCGCTGAAGGCAAATTTGTCAGACAGACCGGCGGCAAGGGGCAGTACGGACATGTCGTCATCGAAGTGGACCCCCTTGAAAACGGCAAGGGTATTGAGGTCGTTCCTCAGATCACCGGTGGTGCCATTCCCAGGGAATTCATCGAACCGGCCATGGATGGGATCCGTGAGGCCCTCCAGAACGGCATTATCGCCAACTATCCAATGGTTGACATCCGTGTCCGCCTCGTCGACGGATCTTTCCACGAAGTCGACTCGTCGGATATAGCTTTCAAAATGGCCGGTATTTTTGCCGTCAAGGAGGCAGTGAAGATTGCTCAGCCCGAGCTTCTTGAACCAATCATGGCGCTTGAAGTCGGTGCTCCCCAGGATCATCAGGGCGATATTCTCGGCGATCTGAACCGCCGCAGGGCAAAAATAACTGCTGTAAACACCAAGGGTGACCGCGCCATCATCAAGGCTGAGGTTCCTCTCTCAGAGATGTTCGGATATGCCACCGCCGTCCGAACTCTTTCCAGCGGGCGGGCCGACTACACCATGGAACCACTCAAGTTCGATTCGGTTCCCAAAAATATAGAACAGCAGATCATCGAACGACTTTTTGGTACACCCGTAACTTTTAGCAACTAGCAGAATTTAAAGAACTATGGCTGGACAGCGCATCAGAATAAGACTTAAAGCATACGACCATCGCATCATCGATGCTTCGGCTTCCGATATCGTTGAAACGGTAAAGCGCACGGGTGCTCGGGTAGCCGGACCCATTCCGCTGCCAACCCGCATCGAGCGGTACACGGTCACACGCTCGCCCCACGTGGACAAGAAGTCCCAGGAAACTTTCGAACAGAGAACTCACAAGAGACTCCTTGACATCATCGAGCCGACTGCAAAGACGGTCGACGAACTCAAGAAACTCAATCTCCCCGCAGGAGTGGACATTCAAATCAAGGTCTAGCCGAAATGATTGGTCTTATTGGAAAAAAACTAGGGCAGACAAGGATCTACGACGAGAACGGATCTGCCATCCACGTCACGGTGGTTCAAGCCGGCCCAAACCGGGTTATTCAGTGCAAGACACCTGAGAAAGACGGTTACAGTTCCGTCCAGCTGGGCTTTGATGATCAGAAGGATTTCCGTATCAACAAACCTCAGACCGGTCACTTCACTGCACACAAGTCATCTCCTGTGAAGCAGATCCGTGAATTCCGCGACTTCACAATTGAGGTGGAGCCTGGACAGACTGTTGGTGTCGACATATTCACCGAGGGCGATTTCATCGATGCCATCGGCTGCACCAAAGGTAAGGGATTCCAGGGCGTTGTCCGCCGCTACGGTTTCGGTGGTGGCGCCAAGTCACACGGTCAGAAGGGTTTCTACCGGAAACCTGGTGCCATCAGCAGTGGTTCAACTCCCGGCTGGGTGGCCAAAGGAACAAAGCTTCCCGGTCACATGGGACAGCGCCGCCGCACTGTCCAGAACCTTCGTGTTGCCAGGATTCTGCCCGAGGAGAACCTGCTTCTCATCTCCGGAGCAGTCCCGGGCGCCACGGGCGACTACGTCGTCATTCGCGAAAGCAAGAAGAAACCCCGGAAGCAGTAATCCGACCACTGTCATCCAGGTGATTAACAATTGAATCTGCATCCCATCGAATCAGGAAGATTTTCGAAGTGAAAATAGACATCAAGAACATCAAGGGCGAATCCGTCGGTGAGGCGGATATCTCTATTGAGATCCCTGAAGGGGATACCGCGGCGCACGCTGTGCATGAGACTGTGGTAGCCTATCGTGCCGCGGCCCGCTCCGGCACCGCCTGCACCAAGACTGTGGGCGAGGTATCTGTATCCAACCGCAAGCCATGGCGCCAGAAAGGCACCGGACGTGCCCGTGCCGGATCATACGCTTCACCCATCTGGCGGGGCGGCGGGGTTGTGTTCGGTCCCAAGCCCAGGGATTATTCCAAGAAGGTCAACAAGAAGGTCAAGCGTCTTGCACTTCGCAAGGCCTTTGGCGAGAGACTGCTGGCCGGTGATGTCATCGTCATCGATTCGATCGATATTCAACAGCCCAAAACGCGTGAGGTGGCAGGCTTTCTCGCTTCCATGGGCATTGACGGGACGGTTCTTGTAATTCCCGAGGCAGTCAACCAGAACCTTTACCTCGGCGGCCGCAACATCCCGCACCTCGACATAGTTCCTGTCGATCAGGTGACCACTTACAATATCCTTCGGCAGGACAGGATTGTCATCAGTCAGGCCGCCCTCGACATTCTAACAAACCGGATTTCCCAGGCATCATGACCAGCTACGACATAATCAAGACAATCAAGATCACTGAAAAGAGTTCCGGTCTCAGTGAGCAGGGTAACCAGTATGTCCTGGTGGCAGACCGTCGCGCCAACAAGGTGCAGATCAAAAAGGCAGTCCAGGAGCTTTTCAATGTGACCGTTCTCAGCGTCAACACCATGAACGTCTCGGGAAAGGTCCGCAGAAAGAGAACTGCCGCTCAGGGACGCACCGCAAGCTGGAAGAAAGCAATAGTCCGCCTCAAGGACGGAGACATGATTGACCTCACCTAAAAGGACCCCTAGCCATGCCAGTTAAAAGATTCAGACCACTGACACCGTCCATGCGTTACATGACGGTGGTCAAAGAAAGCGACCTCAGCAAGGATCGTCCGCAGCGCGGACTCGTCTTCACCAAGAAAAGAACCGGTGGACGCAACTCTTACGGTAGAGTGACTTCCCGCGGGATAGGTGGCGGCCACAAGAAGAAGATCCGTGTCGTTGATTTCCGTCGCCTCCGTCACGGACAGGAAGCCGAAGTTATCTCTCTGGAATATGATCCATCCCGCAGCGCCAACGTGGCTCTGATAAAGTACCCCGACGGGAAGAAGAGCTATGTTCTGGCAACCAACGGACTCAAGCAGGGTGACAGGATAACCAGCGGCCCGGAAGCCAAACCGGTCAGCGGCAATAATCTCCCCCTTTCGATCATCCCCATCGGTCAGGTGATTCATAATATTGAACTCCACCCCGGCAAGGGCGGCCAAATCGCACGCAGCGCCGGGACCAGTGCCACTCTGATGGCCCGCTTCGAGGGTTATGCGCAGATTAAACTGCCCTCCGGTGAAATCCGCAAGGTCAGTGAGAAGTGTTACGCCACCATCGGCCATGTCGGTAACACCGACCACCAGAAAACGGTGCTGGGTAAAGCAGGACGCCGGCGTTACCTGGGCAGAAGGCCAATCACCCGTGCGGTGGCCAAAAACCCTGTTGATCACCCGATGGGTGGTGGTGCCGGCAAGACTGCCGGTGGCGGTCATCCGGTCACTCCATGGGGCGTGCTGACCAAAGGATACAAAACCCGTAAACGCAGGAAATACTCCGACAAACTTATCATGTCCCGTCGCGACGGCCGTCCGTTCAACCGCAAATAAACTCTTTAAACTATGCCTCGTTCGATTAAGAAGGGTCCCTATGTGGATCACAAACTGATGAAGAAAGTGGAGAAGGCTCAGGAGACCAGCAACCGCAAGCCGATCAAAACCTGGTCCCGCAGCTCCACCATCATCCCGGAGTTTGTCGGTATTACCTTCAACGTCCACAACGGCAAGACATTTCTTCCGGTGCTGGTTACAGAAAACATGGTGGGACACAAGCTTGGCGAATTCGCCCCGACAAGGTCCTTCCGCTCCCATGGAGACCACCCCAACAAATCAGGTAAGTAAACTTCTGCTTCTCCTGCATCACCGGCAATAGCAATCAGTTGAGACTCTAGTCGACTACGAAATCGTCTGAACCATGGAAGTTCACGCAATAACCAAGAATATCCGCATGTCCCCGCAGAAAATGCGGGAAGTCCTGCGCCAGATTCAGGGACTCAATGCCCTGGAGGCCAAGGCAATACTCGCTGTCGTTCCGCGCAAGTCCGCCTTCTGGGCCCTCAAGACACTGAATTCCGCTCTGGCCAACGCCGAGAACAACCACCAGCTTGACGTGGAGTCACTGGTCATCAAAGAGGCGGTGACAGGTGCCGGTCCAACACTCAAGCGCTGGCGTCCCAAGGCCAGAGGTTCCGCCGGGCGGATCCTCAAACGTTCATGCCGGGTCAGAATCACTTTAACACAGGCTTAATAACCAGATGGGTCAAAAATCAAATCCAGTAGGACTGCGCCTTCCACTGAGCCGCGACTGGCAATCCAAGTGGTTTGCTCCAAACAATCAGTTCGGCGACCTGGTCGCTGAGGACCACTATATCCGCCAGTTTCTCAAGTCGAAGCTCGAAACAGCAGCCGTGCCGCGCATCAAGATCGAGCGTGCAGCCAACCGTTGCCGGGTCACTATCCTGACCGCCAGACCAGGCGTTGTCATCGGACGCAAGGGAGCCGAGATCGAAAAGATCAAGGAACAACTTTCCCGGAAGACCGGCAAAGAAATTTATCTCGACATCCAGGAAGTCAAGCAGCCTGAAACCGACGCCCAGCTCGTCGCCGAAAGTGTTGCTCTCCAGCTGGAACGCCGGATCTCTTTCCGCCGGGCCATGAAAAAGGCTGTTCAGACCACCATGGACTTCGGCGCGGATGGCATCCGTATCCGCTGCGCCGGTCGTCTTGGCGGTGCTGAACTGGCCCGAATCGAGCAATACAACAAAGGACGGGTGCCTCTGCACACACTGCGCGCCAACATCGATTACGGTTACGCCAGAGCCTCGACGCTCTACGGAATCCTCGGAGTCAAGTGCTGGATCTGCAAAGGAGAAATCGACACCGCAGTCCCAGAAGCCGGCCAGTAAGCAGCAATCAGCACCGATTCAGTAACGGATTTAACCGACAACAATTTTTCAAGAGGAGATTAAGATATGCCATTGATGCCAAAACGGGTGAAGTATCGCAAGATGCACCGCGGAAACCGGGCCGGACTAGCCTACCGTGGATCATCCGTATCCTTTGGACAGTACGGACTTCAGTCACTGGACCGCTGCTGGCTCGACACCAAAGTCATTGAAACCTGCCGTATCGCCATCACACGTCACATGAAAAGACGTGGTAAGGTCTGGATCCGGATATTTCCTGACAAGACTTACACCAAAAAACCACTGGAAGTAAGGATGGGTAAAGGCAAGGGACCCGTGGAGTCATGGGTGGCAGTCATTAAGCCGGCAACCATGCTTTTTGAAGTAGATGGCGTCAGCGAGGCAGTGGCAAAAGAGGCCATGCGACTGGCAGCCAACAAGCTGCCCATTCGCACCAAATTCGTTGTCCGCCGCAAAGTCTAAACTCCTGAAGGATCGAAAATGAAGATGAACGACATTCGGGACATGTCCCAGACAGACATCAGGGCCAAAGTGCGGGAACTGAAAAAGGAACTCTTTAACCTGCAGCTGCAGAAAGCCAGCGCCAGGCTCGAGAAACCATCCCAGATCCGGAACATACGCCGCGATATCGCCCGCCTGGAAACCCAGCTCAGCTCTCTCAAGGCGGCACATAACTGATACATTCTGAAACTGACACTATGAGTGAGGAAACTAATAACTCCCAGCGCAACCTGAGAAAGTTCAAGGTGGGTGAGGTGGTGTCCAATAAAATGGACAAGACTGTGGTGGTCCGTGTGACCCGCCGGTACTCGCACCCCCATTTCCGCAAAGTCGTGAAGTCCGACAAGAATTACTACGCGCATGACCCTGAAAATTCTCTGAACATCGGTGACATTGTCCGCATCGTCGAAACACGCCCCCTTTCAAAACTCAAGCGCTGGCGAGTCGAGAAAGTTGTCCGGGCTTCCATGGAACCCGGTGTCAAATCCAGCTGATCCACTGAACAATCCGATTCACTGACCCATGCTTCAACTCAGATCCATTCTCAATGTTGCCGACAATACCGGTGCCAAGAAAGCGTCGGCCATACATGTCCTGGGCGGCAACAAGCGTTATGCCCGCGTCGGCGACATCATCAAGGCTCATATAAAGGAAGCTTCTCCCGACGGCTCCGTCAAGAAGGGCGATGTCGTCAACGCTGTCGTTGTCCGCACCAAAAGCCCTATCCGTCGTCCGGACGGTTCCTACCTTCGATTTGATTCCAACGCGATTGTTATAATCGACAAGGACAAGAACCCCAGAGGCACCCGTATTTTCGGCCCTGTGGCCCGCGAGTTGAGGGATAAAAGGTTCATGAAAATAGTTTCACTAGCACCCGAGGTAATCTAAGATGGCAAAACCACATATCAAAGTTGGTCAGACCGTCCACGTCATCGCCGGTGCCCACAAGGGCGCCAGCGGCAAAGTCCTGAGCATCAACTGGAAAAAGCAGCGGGCTGTCGTGGAGAATGTGAACATGATCAAGAAACATACCCGCAAGTCCCAGGCACATCCCGAAGGAGCCATTGTTGAGCGTGAGGGGACCATCCATGTGTCCAACCTCATGAACGAGGAGCGTTTCACCCAGAGCAAAAGGGCCGGTGCCACTGCCTGAGCGGCCCGAGACAAACAACTGAGCATCATTAATACCGACCAATGAAACCCAGGATGTATACCTACTACATGGAGACCGTGAGGCCCAAGCTTCAGGAGTCCCGTGGATATACCAACCCGCACGCCATTCCGAGGATGACTAAAATTGTCGTCAACATGGGAGTCAGTTCCCAGCTCGACAAATCTGCACTGGATGATGCTGTGAAAGACCTGACGACGATCACCGGCCGCAAACCCGTGATCAACATCGCCCGGAAATCAGTTGCGAATTTCAAACTGCGCCAGGGACAGTCCATCGGCTGCCGGGTCACACTGAGACGGGAAGTCATGTATGAATTCTTCGACCGCCTTGTCACCATCGCACTGCCCAGTATCCGTGACTTTCGCGGCATCAGCCCGAAGTCCTTCGACGGATGGGGGAACTACTCTCTGGGTATCAACGATCAGTCCATCTTCCCTGAAATGGAACTCGACAAGATCAAGCGGACCCAGGGTATGGACATCACTATTGTCACTAACGTCAATTCCAATGAAGAGTCCCTCGAGCTTCTCAAGCTGATGGGAATGCCATTTATTAAAAAGAATAACTGATCGGTATGGCTAAAAAGAGCTGGATAGAAAGGAACAAAAGCAAGCAGCGTGTCGTCGAACGCTACAGGGAAAGACGCGCTGAAATGAAGGCCACAGGTGATTACGAGGGACTCTGCAAGCTTCCCCGCAACGCCAGCCCTGTGCGCGTCGTAAACCGCTGCAAGATCACCGGCCGCCGCCATGCGTATTTCCGCAAATTCGGCATTTCCCGGATTACTCTCAGGGAAATGGCCAGTGTGGGTCTTCTGCCCGGCGTGAAGAAATCCAGCTGGTAAAATCAACTCAATACAATTTAAAATGACCGACCCTATTGCAGACATGCTGACCCGCATCAGGAATGCGTCCAGCGCCCTTCTCCCGGAAGTGCGTATCCCTCATTCCAAAGTGAAGGAAAGCATTGCCCACATCCTCAAGGATCAGGGATACATCAAGGACTACAAGGTAACCGGCAGCAACATCCGGACCATCGAAGTTGAACTCAAATACAGCGGCCGTCAGGGTGTGATATCCGGCCTCAAGCGCATCAGCCGCCCCGGTATCAGAACCTACGTGAAACACGATGAGATCCCGCGCGTTCTCGGCGGACTGGGTATCGCCATAGTCTCCACATCCAAGGGCGTTCTGGAAGGTTCCAAAGCACGCCGACTCAAGGCCGGTGGAGAAGTCTTATGCTACATCTGGTGATCATGTCACCCAAACAACTTTCTTGTATCAATGTCACGAATCGGAAATAAACCCATCTCCATCCCGGCAGGTGTCAAGGTCGAACTTGAGGACCGGACGGTCAAGGCCACCGGGCCCAAGGGCAATCTCGCGCTCGCACTGACCGAAGCCATAGAACTTGGATTTGAAGACAACGTGATCAATATCTCCCGAAAGGATAATGATCCGAAGTCGCGCGCTCTGCATGGAATGACCCGCGCTCTGGTCAGCAACATGGTGCAGGGTGTCAACGAAGGCTTCAGCCGTAAGCTGGCCATTACGGGTGTGGGCTTCAAGGCTGAGCTGAAAGGCACGACGGTCACCCTTTCACTCGGCTACTCTCACCCATGTGTCTATGAGCTGCCCGATCAGATCACTGTCAGGATTGAGGACAATGGCACGTCCATCACCATTGAAGGACCCGACAAACAGAAAGTCGGTCAGGTAGCCTCGGAAATGAGAGCCTTCTATCCTCCCGAGCCATACAAAGGTAAGGGCGTCCGCTATTCCGACGAAATCATCCGTCGCAAGGAAGGCAAGAAGGTCCAGTAATTCCACTTATTCACTCCACCATTTATTTTTTGCTATCCAGTTCATCATGAGAGTTGAAAAAAAGCATCAGCTTCGGAAGAAAAGGCATTTCCGGATCCGCAATAAGATCACGGGCACCGGTGAAAGGCCGCGGCTTTCTGTCCATTTTTCCAGCAAGAACATCTACTGCCAGGTCATCGATGACAAAAGCGGCATGACCCTGGCATCCGCCTCCACGATCGACAAAACCGTCAAGTCGGACAAACATCTCAATGCAAATGTTTCCGGCGCAGCTGAAATCGGCCGCATCATTGCCGAAAAAGCGACAGCCGCCGGCATACAGCGTGTCGTCTTTGACCGTGGCGGATTCCGTTTTCACGGCAAAGTGAAAGCACTTGCCGAAGCCGCCCGCCAGAACGGCCTCAACTTCTAATTCAACAATTTTCTAAAAGTGGCAGAACAACAAAGATCCAGATCAGGCGGAGGCGACAATCGCGGCCGTGGCGAACAGGGTGGACGCAGAGGTCCACGCAAAGGTCGCTTTGAGGACAATCAGAAAGACGATGGTCTGATGGAGAAAGTCATCTTCATCAACCGTTCATCGAAGGTGGTCAAAGGCGGAAGACGTTTCAGTTTCTCGGCTCTCGTGGTTGTCGGTGACAAGCAGGGTAAGGTCGGTCTAGGCCTCGGGAAGGCTAACGAGGTAGCTGATGCCATCAAGAAGGGATCAGAAGACGCCCGCAAAAAGATGCAGGAGGTCGCCATAACCAACGGCACAATTCCTCATGATGTTCTTTGTGATTTTGATGGTGCCCGGGTTCTGCTTCGCCCCGCATCGGAAGGTACTGGTGTCATTGCCGGTAAGACCGTCCGGGCGGTTCTCGAGTCAGCCGGCCTTCGGAACATCCTTTCCAAGTCTCTGGGCAGCCGGAACCCGGCCAATGTAGCCAAGGCCTCCCTGCACGCGCTGCTTCAGCTCCGCCGTAAGGAGGACATCTACAGCTCCCGTGGTCTCAAGCTCCCTGAAACCAGGAAGCAGGCCGCCGCCGCTTCCCAGGAAGCCCCGGCAGCTGCAGCTGAAACGCCGGCCGAATAACCGGTTCCATTTGTTCAAAACCTATTTGATTCCTTAACATGAGATTACACACTTTAAAACCAGCTCCCGGATCCCGACACAGGCGCAAGCGACTTGGCTGTGGTGAAGCTTCCGGACACGGTAAAACCAGCGGACGCGGACACAAGGGCCAGAAGGCACGCTCAGGTGGAAGCATCCGCCCCGGATTCGAGGGTGGCCAGATGCCGTTGATCCGTCGTCTGCCCAAACGCGGTTTCAACAACGGCATGCACCGGAAATACTTTGTTCCGGTCAACCTTTACATGCTGGAGAAACTGTTTGAAGACGGAGCCACCATCACTCCTGATGACATGAAGGCCCAGGGCCTCGCCAACGGTCAGTTTGACGGGATCAAGATCCTTGCCCGCGGCGAAATAACCAAGAAGTTCACCATCTCGGCCCACGCAGCCAGCCAATCAGCCATCTCGCAGGTGGAGGCCGCCGGTGGTACACTCACCATCCTCGGCTAATTCCTTTTTCCAAAGAGACGATGTTTTCGAATATTTTCACCACCTTCCGCAACAGCTTCAAGATTGAAGATCTCCGGAAGCGCATCCTCTTCACAGCCTGGATTCTCATTGTCTGTCGCTTCATCGCTATCATCCCCATTCCGGGACTGGATGGATCCGCTCTTGCGGAGTTTCTCGCGGAACAGGCCAGGAAGCAATCCAGTGGTAATATCCTTGGACTTTTCAATATGTTCACAGGAGGAGCTCTCGCCAAGTGTGCCGTCGGCTCGCTGGGCATCATGCCCTACATTACCGCGACAATTATTATCCAGTTGCTCAGCGCTGTCATACCGCAGTTGAGCAAATTGACCCGTGAAGAAGGCGGAAGGGTGAAGATCATGCAGTACAGCCGGCTGCTCACAGTGCTGCTCTGTCTCGGCCAGGGAGCCGTCATGAGTCTTGCATGGCTCAAACCGGGCACCCTCTTCAGTGGGTTTACCGGTGATCTGGTTATTGTAGAAAACAAATTTGTCTACGTGCTGGGAACCACCCTGTTCCTGACCACAGGAACCATGCTTCTCATGTGGCTGGGTGAACAGATTACCGAGCGTGGAATCGGCAACGGTATTTCCCTCATCATCACCATCGGCATCATCAGCGCTCTGCCGATGACTTTCCAGCAGCTTTCCTACATGTTCTTCCCGCCTGAAGGCGTGGAAACGAACTTCAAGCTTCTGCACGCCATAGTGTTGGTGATTCTGCTTATTGCTGTCGTGGCCGGAGTAATCGCCATCACTCAAGGGCAGCGCAAAATCCCTGTTCAATACGCACAGCGCAGCGTCGGTCGCAAGGTAGTTCCGGGCGGATCCTCCTATATGCCACTTCGTGTCAACATGGCTGGTGTGATGCCCATTATCTTCGCTCAGGCTATCCTGATGTTCCCGCAGCAGCTCTTCACCATGCTCGGAGCCCAGCTCAATAACAATTTCTTCAGGGATCTTGGCGCCGCCTTTGCTCAGGGTTCACTCGTCTACATGGTCACCTACGCCCTGATGATTCTCTTCTTCTCATACTTCTGGGTCTCAACTCAGTTTAATGAGATTCAGATTTCAGATGATTTGAAACGCAATGGCGGTTACATTCCCGGTGTCCGTCCAGGAAAAGCCACCACGACTTTCCTTCACAACACCATGAGCCGGATCACACTGGCAGGAGCCGTCTTCCTCACAGTCATCGCCATCATCCCGTTCCTGCTGGCGAGCTACTGGAAGATTCCATTCGCTGTGTCCCAGTTCTTCGGCGGAACAAGTATCCTGATCACTGTCGGTGTCATGCTGGATACCATGCGTCAGCTGGAATCCCATCTTATGACCCGCCATTACGACGGGTTCATGAAAAAGGGCAAGGGAAGCGGTCGGGGACCACGACTCAGAGGGCGGTAAATCAAGTTCCGGACTTGCGACCGGTTTATGATTCGATTCATCTTCCGGCTGCAGGCCTCACGGCCAAAAAGCACTTACTTTGGAGGCGCAAGCGAAGCTCAAGACAGAACGGGACCTCGAACTGATGAGGCCGGCCTGTCGTCTCGCGCGGAAGATCCTCGACCTGGTCTGCGATTTTGTCAGGCCCGGAGTCACCACACTGCAGATCGATCAGTATGCTTCTGACCTGATTCGCAAACACGGTGCCAAATCAGCCTTTCTCGGCTACAGAGTCGGCAGCAGGGTCTACCCATGCCACATCTGTATCTCACCGAATGAACAGATTGTTCATGGTCTCGCCGACAGCACCGTCCTCGAATACGGCGATGTTGTCAGTCTGGATGTCGGTGTTGTCCTGAATGGCTTCATCGGCGACAACGCTCGAACCGTTCCGGTTGGCGGTTGCGATACAGAAAAGCAGAACCTGCTTGATGTCACTGAAACGGCCCTGAAGCGGGGCATAGAGAAGGCCCGTCCAGGAGCAAGGCTTTCAGAGGTATCTGGAGCAATCCAGCAATGGGTTGAATCCCACGGATTTTTTATTGTTCGGGAGTTTGTCGGACATGGCGTCGGCAGGAGACTGCATGAACCACCGCAGATTCCCAATTTCGTCGATGGTAAGAAGTCGCCGAAACTCAGGCCGGGCATGACACTGGCCATCGAACCGATGGTCAATGCCGGAACGGCGGAAGTTAAATTCATGGAAGACGGCTGGACTGTCATTGCAGCCGACCGGAAGCCATCCGCTCATTTTGAGCACACAATTTTAGTGACAGATGGGGAACCTGAAATCTTGACAGTCCCCGAAGATTAACATTAAATACTGGACTCTTTTAAAAATGAAAGTTCGTGCATCCATAAAGAGGCTCTGCGAGAATTGCCGGATCATCCGTCGGCGTGGAGTAATCCGGGTCGTTTGCAAGAACCCGCGACACAAGCAAAGACAAGGCTAATTGAAGGACTACTGAAATGGCTCGTATAATTGGTGTAGAAATACCAGACAAGAAGAAGATAGCGTACGCCCTGCGCTACATTTATGGCATTGGTCCGAAGATTTCCGAGGAAATACTCGAAACTGCAGGCATTGATCCCAACATCCGCGCCCGCGACCTCGATGAACAGCAGCTCGCACGGATAACCCAGGCTATTCAGCAGGGTCAGTATGTGATTGAAGGGGACCTCCGTCGTGATATCGCCATGAACCTCAAAAGGCTTCAGGCTATCAAATGCTACCGCGGCTGGCGTCACATCCGCGGGCTTCCATGCCGCGGTCAGAGAACATCCACCAATGCCCGGACGCGCAAGGGCAAACGCAAGACAGTCGGCGTCAAGCGCAAGTAATGCGCGCCGTCATATGTCGTCACGTCCGCTAATTTGAATACCACACTTACCAACAGACAGAAATAATGGCAGAGGAAACCAACAATCCCCAGGCTGCACCCGAGAAGCCGGCCGAATCCACAGAGGCGCCGGCCAAAAGCGCCGCTTCTCCGGATCTGGTTGCAGGGACAGCACCCACCACCGCACAGCTTCTCGGAGAGGAAGTCCAGGTCGGCAAGGTCATCAAGGCCAAGGGGTCCAAGAACATTTCGGTCGGGATCGTCAATATCCTGGCCACTTTCAACAACACCGTGGTCACCATCTGTGACATGCAGGGTAACACTATTGCCTGGTCCAGCGCCGGCAAGGCTGGATTCAAGGGATCCCGTAAATCCACGGCCTTCGCGGCTCAGCAGGTGGCCCAGGATGCCGCCCGCAACGCGATGTCTCACGGACTCAAGCAGGTTGAGGTCCGCGTCAAGGGTCCCGGATCCGGTCGTGAATCCGCCATCCGCGCACTCCAGGCTGTCGGTCTCGACATCAGCAGCATCAAGGATGTCACTCCGGTTCCTCACAATGGCTGCCGCCCACGGAAGAAGCGCCGCGTCTAATACTCAATAACTATTCTTTTTACCCATGGCACGATATACCGGACCAAAACAACGTATCAGCCGCCGTTTCGGAACGCCGATTTACGGACCCTCCAAATATCTGGAGCGCAAAGCCTACCCCCCCGGGACACACGGGCCCCGTTCGCGCAGAAAGCACTCCGAATACGCGCTTGGCCTCATGGAAAAGCAGAAGTTCCGTTATTACTACGGGGTTCTCGAAAAGCAGTTCCGCGCAGCGTACGACAAGGCCAAGAAGTCTCCTGGCGTTACCGGTGAAGTCATGCTTCAAATCCTTGAAACACGCCTCGACAGCATGATCTACCACCTGGGATTTGCCAACACCCGCCGTGCAGCCAGACAGATGGTCGGTCATGGACACATCCGTGTAAATGGCCGCCGTGTCGACGTTCCGAGCTATCAGGTGAAAGTCGGTGAGGAAATTGAGGTCAAGGATACCACCGTTTCACGGCAGCTTGCCACCCGCGGGATAGAGTCGTCCACCAGCCGTCCAATCCCCGAATGGGTCACCCGCAACAAGGAATCCTACAAAGGGTCTCTGGTAAGGGTTCCCACACTTGCTGAAATCCAGCCCGTGGCCAACGAACAGGCCGTTATCGAATTTTATTCCCGATAATTACCGTGAATATATGGGAGATCGTCACGGGAATATAAGTGTAGTCACTGCAACGGCGATCTTCAGTTTAAATTCACACTCAATCATATGCCAGTTAGATTAGGACGTTTTGAATTACCCCGTCGTCTGACCAAAGACGATCAGACCGCAACTGATACATACGCCAAGTTCATAGCCGAACCGTTTGAAACCGGCTACGGGCACACTATTGGAAACTCATTGCGCCGCGTATTGCTTTCCTCACTTGAAGGAGCGGCCATAACCTCAATCAAGGTTGAGGGTGCCATGCATGAGTTCACCGCGGTCGATGGAGTGGTCGAGGATATGACCGAGATCATCCTCAACCTCAAAAAGGTCCTTCTGAAATACAAATCGGAGGAACACCGTGACCCTCAGAAGCTGATACTCTCCGTCGAGAAGGAAGGTGCCGTCACTGCCGGAGACATCGAGGAAACACACATCGTTGAAGTCGTGAACAAAGACCACGTCATCTGCCACCTCGATTCTCATCGCAAGTTCGAGATGGAACTTGAGGTCCGGATTGGACGCGGTTTTCTCCCAGGCGATGCCAACAAAAAGCCGAGCCAGCCAATTGGCGAAATTGCTATTGACAGCATCTTCTCTCCGGTGCGCCGCGTTCGGTATCAGGTCGAAAACGCACGTGTCGGACAGCGAACCGACTACGACCGCCTGATTGTTGAAATCTGGACTGATGGTCGACTTTCTCCGGATGATGCTCTGACCCGTTCCTCAGCCATCCTCCAGCATCACCTTGAAGTCTTCGTTGGCTATGACAAAAATGCCATCGAATTTGAAGAGGTCGAAGACAAGAAGGACGAGGAACACAACAAGCTCAAGAAGCTGCTCAATATGAGCGTCAATGAAATCGAGCTTTCAGTGCGGGCAGCAAACTGCCTGAACAACGCCAACATCACCACCGTTGGCCAGCTGGCCAGCAAATCGGAGGCCGAGATGCTCAAATACCGTAATTTCGGCAAGAAATCCCTCAACGAAATCAAGGACAAACTGCAGAGTCTCGGTCTGAGTCTCGGCCAGAAGATCGACCCGTCCCTGCTGGACAATCCCGCTTCGGACAATTCCTAATTTCAACCACCCAATTCAATGAGACACCGTGTTAGAAACGCCAAGCTGGGTCGGAACCCGGCTCACCGAAATGCGCTGATTGCGAACCTGGTCAAAAGCCTGATCAAGCACAAGCGTATCACTACAACTTTATCCAAGGCCAAGGCCGCAGCTCCTGTGGCGGAAAAGATGATTACTCTGGCTAAAAGTGGGAAGCTGCATGATCGACGTCTCGCTTCCGCAAGGCTTCAGTATCAAAGCCGCTCAGCTTACGATCACAAGTCCAAAAAGCACCGCGAAGCGTATCGGAAGTATTATGATGTTATCCATATTCTTTTCGATGAGCTTGGCCCTCAATTCAAGGACCGGAATGGTGGCTATACACGTATAGTCCGACTGGCTGACAAAAGGCGTGGTGATGCCGGTGAGCAGGCCATTCTGATGTGGGTGACTGAAGGGCTCGACAGCAGCTCTGCAACCACTCCTGCTGCCGCTGACAACTCATCCGCCGAGAGCGGACAACAGGATGATGGCCAGGGCTGATACAGCTCCCTCATCTTCCAGCAGCTTATCTTTATCACCCGGCCATTCAGCCGGGTTTTTTGTTTGCTCTTTATTTGAGAGTACTGGTGACCTGTCTCAAATTACCTGGGTCATTCACTGTCCGCTCGGAAGGCGGGATGAGGAACACCAGTCGATGGCAGGTACGGAAATGTCCTGGTCCCGGGAGGTGGATTCGGCTGCGGTAACGGCTCCGGGGGAGTTCTGAACTGTCCATAATGCCTTCAGCTGTCAGGTGGTGCCGTCGGGATAGAAAGTGGCTTGATAAAAAATCCACGCACTCATGAAGTGCGTGGGTAGAAAAGTCAGGGATTTGATAAAAAGCGATAACCTACTTTTTGTATATTTTTCGGATGAGCTTTTCAAGCTGAGGCACCTGGTTTCTTCGGGCCTCGAAGGTCAGTGGATTGCCTTCCATGCTGACGTTCAAGAACATTGAGAACTCCCTGGGACCGTTTCTATCGGCCTCGACAATATTGATAAGTGAGCCGAGGTCAGTGATTTCGTTGAAATCGAAGAAAAGGTTGTTGAGCTGGTTGAGGCCAAAAATCGGTGACAGGTCGCGGATGTTGTTGTTTCGGACAGACAGTGTGGTAAGGCGTTTCATACGGTAAATGCCAATCAGATCCTGAAGATCGTTGCCATCAAGATAGAGCGACCAGACCTTGGGCAGCGTAAGGATGGGCGTGATGTCTGAAATTGCATTATCGCTGAGGTAAAGGGCGGTGATAGCCGTGCAATGCGAAAGCGGTGACAGATCTGAAACAGAGTTTTTGGAC
>JAUIAG010000361.1 GCA_030425355.1 Verrucomicrobiia bacterium | reverse complement strand
TCAAAAGCGCGGACTTCCGGGCGCAGAAAACCCAGAGTTTTCCGCGCAGAAAAGGACTACACTGAACTCGCCGAATCCGCCGGCCGCATCCTCCGCAAGGGCGGGCTCATGCTCGTCTCCACCAATGCCGCCTCCATTGCTCCGATCTTCTTTCTGAAAATGGTCGAGGACGGACTCCTCCGCGCCGGTCATAAAATGGACATCGCCGAATTTGCCGGTCAGGGACCGGATTTTCCGGTCACTCCCGACGCAACACCCCATCTCAAGTCCTTCTGGATCCGGGTGCGCTGACCAGAACATGCCAACCGGGCCATGGTCCGGTGTCAGCGTTTGCATCATGAAAAAAGCCCGCAATAAATGCGGGCTGAATCAGGTTTTGCCGGAACCTGTAAAAGTAGGACATTTACATCCGTGGTCAGATGCGGATGTGAACTTTCCTGACATACAGGAACCTCAGAATTCCAATCGCAAAGAGCAGCGCAAGGAGATACTGCGCCATCGGGGCGTAAATCCCGAGCTTCTCGGCGATGGCAAACTGGACGATGCGCCCGGCCAGACCGTGGAAGTCCACAATCTGCCACATCATATAGATCGTGATGGCGTTGGATCCGATCCAGATGAACGGCCATGCCCAGAACTTCAATCCCCACATGTCGATCACAAGGAAGAAGAACGCCAGAAGCAGGAAGCTCCACCCGCCTGCCATCAGGACAAAGGATGAGGTCCACAGCTTCTTGATCACCGGGAAGAAAAACCCCCAGCCGTAGCCCAGCGCCAGACAGACCACACCGAGCCCGACCAGAACACCGAACTTCCAGAGTTTTTTCCTGTCGGGATTGATAAGCAGCAGTCCCGCGAAGATTCCGAGAAGACCTGAGCCCACAGCAGGGATGTTGCTGAGAACTCCTTCGGGGTCGTGATCCCCGTCCCACTTGTATCCCTTGAGGAAGTTCTTGTCGAAATTGTTCACCAGGTTCATGTCGGATCCCTCCTCAAAACGATCGCTGAGCTTGGTGCCCGAGTAGCCTTCGAATGGAATAAATGCAAGAGCGAGGTAATATCCGATGAGGATCACCGCGAAGCTCACGATCAGGTGCCTTACGGGAAGGTAGAGGAAAAGTGTCGCTCCGATACCGTAGGCGATGGCTATACGCTGCAGCACACCCATATAGCGGAGGTCTCCGAATTCCTGTATCGGATCCATGCCCGCATAGTAGAAAAGACCCAGTGCATAGAGGAACACCGTGCGCCAGATGATCTTTCCAAGAATCTTGGTTTTCGAGTCGGTCTGGAGTCTTTTGGTGACTGAGAAAACGGTGGAGGCTCCCGTTATGAAGACGAACATGGGGAAGATCAGATCATAGAAATGAAACCCTTCCCACGACACGTGTTCCAGTTGAGTGGTGATCAGTGTAAGCCATGGAGTCAGCCACGCCGGCATCGACCCTTCTTCCATTCCCTTCAGAATGCCTGTGAGCGCGAGAAACAGACCGTGCGCACCGACAATCCAGAACATGTCGAACCCCCGAAGGGCGTCGAGCGAAAGAAGGCGTCCTCCGCTGTAGGCTGCTTTGACCGGCGATGCGGCCTGCGGTTCAGTGGCGGTTTCCTTCCCACCGGATTCAGATGACGGGGCAGTGATCGATGCTCCGTCACCCGTCGTGGATTCTGCCGTGGAGGCAGATGCGATGGCTCCTCCAGCAAGGCCGGCGGCAGCTGCCGTTGAGGCATACGCTGCAGTTTCCGGCTCGAAGCTTTCCACCGGCGATGCTTCCACCGGACTGTCGGCCTCCGCTGGTGAACCGGACTCAGTGGCGGCGTTTTCATCCGCCCCTGCATTATCAGTATCTGATTCCGGTGCGTCTTCCGGGGCTTCAATCGCCTCAACTCCTTCCGGGGCGCCCGCAAGGCCGGGTGTCACCGCCGGGTTTTCCGCCGTGGTCAGTTTTTCAACTGCTCCAGCTTCGGGCTCTTCTTCCTGTGGTTCATCCGACTGCGGTGATGGCTCATGCTTCAGCCCGGGATCGCCGGGCTCGCCGGATTCAGACTCATTCCCGTGTTCCGGCTTATCAGAAGTCTCCGCGGCGGACCCGATGACCGGCGAAGCCGATTCTTCCCCGGTTCTCTGTGCCTCATCCTTTGATGGACCGTCATCAGCCCTGGAGGTGTCTTCCTCACCGCTGCTGGAATCTGTTCTGATGCGGATTGGAGAGGGTGATTCTATATCCTTATCGGTTTTTTTCTCCGAGCCGGATTCGGGCTGGTCAGGCTGATTGGTCATAAGGTTGCGGTCAAGGTTTGTCGGTTGATTCTATCACGGACCGGTACCATTCAGAACCGCAGGTGCCTGCAGAATCTGATTTCCGATCTGCCCCGAGCATCGACACACTCGCGGCATGAACGTCTTGTCAATTAGACGCCGTCGCCAATTCTTAGACAGATTTGCAGGAAAACTCAACGAAATTGCCACTGTCTTCTATGGCTTCTGGCCATCCGCCGCATCGGCAGGCCGCAAGTCATACGCCATCAGGGACTTGGAAGACTTCACCAGGTAGATACCCTGAACCAGTGCCGGGACCGCACGGGTCAACCCGGTCTGCACCTGAGCCTTCTTCAGAATCCGGAGACCTTCGCGGGACCATTCAACCAGCCATATTTCCCCGTCGTCCAGCTGAATCAGTCCTGCATTGGAAGCGGAAATGATCGAAGCCCCGGTCCGCAGACGGTTCTTCCACAAAACATCGCCAGTCCGCCAGTCAACCGCGCGGACGGACAGATCCCCCGGAAAATCCACCCGCCCGTCTATGCCGTAAAGTGTCCCATCGACGAGGATCGGCGTGGCATAGTGGGCCGACAGACTCGAATCACTGGACCATTGCTCGGTAAGGCTGCCGCCTTCCCACTTGAGCAGAATCGCCCCGGTATCGTAACTGGCTGTCAGAAAAATCTCATTCCCGTCGATGATCGGAGTCGCGGCGTTGACCGACGCATCCATCGAAGACCGCCACCGTTTCTCAAACACAGTTTCGCCCATGCCTGAATCGAGTCCGAGCAGCCCCCGGCGCGTGAAACATACCGCCAGCTTCCTCCCCCCGTCCTCGAACAGGACCGGGGAGGAATAGCCGGCCTTGTGACTGGTGGACTTCCAACGGAGTGACCCTTTACGGGCGTCGAGGGCGATGATGCCGTGGCCTCCATCCCCGCCGATCTGGAAGATGACGGCGTCACCGATCGCCAGCGGGGAACAGACCAGCCCGAAGAAACCCGTGTCGGCATTCACTCGGTCGGCTGCATCAAATTTCCACACCATCGACCCGTCGGCGTCATTCAGGCAGTGAATTACTCCGGTGGCCGAGATGCAATAGACTTTGTCGCCGAGCCACAGGGGAGTTGCCCGGGGGCCATTGTCGAATCCGAATGAATCCCGGTAGTCAGTCCGGTATTGGAATTCCCACTGCAGTTGTCCGGTGAGGAGGTCATGGCATTGAATACGGTCCATGTCTCCTTTGCGGTGATAGAGAATGCAGCGGTTCATTTTTCCCACAGGGCTGCTCCATCCCTCGCCGGCAGGAATCTCCCACAGTTTTTCCGGTCCTGAACGCGGCCAGTCGGTGTTTATGCTGCTCTTTGTCTGACCATTCCGTCCTGGCCCGAGGTGCTGCGGCCAGTCTTCCGTATCCCCTGCAGCCGCCGTTGCAGGGCCCACACACAGGACTGCGCAAAGAGTTGAAAAAGGGATCAGTCGGAATGCGGAATGGATTGCTCTTGTCATTCGGACACTAGAGCACGTCTTCAAAAAATCACAACAAAGGTATAAACGAGAAGGATCACCAGGACGGCAGCGACAATTCTGAAGAGGGTGGACTGGCCTTGTCCCGAAGATGAGGAGGTGTTGAACTCTCTTTCGAGAAATTCATCATAATCGAACTGCTCATCGGCATCATAGTCCACTCCGATGCTGTCGTAATAGGCCCTTTCGCTCCATCCCGTTTCGGTGCAGGAGCCGCAGTTTCTGCACGAGGAGTCATTCTCACGTATTCTCTCGCCGCAGTTCGGGCAGAATTCAGGGTTTCTCATAGGCACAGTTCCCGAAAGCCGGCTGTCCACAACCGCGTGGAGCAGTCAGCAGCTCAGTTCACTTCAGTTCAGATGGTTCCCCTGATACCTTCCTGATCCTGCCAGCCTGACAGGTCGATAGTGAGTGGATTCACTCCCCAGAAACCGGCCAGCTGGTAGATTTTGTCCCCATTGAGGATACGGGCATCAGGCTGGGGACTGAATGGATTGGAAAAGTCATTGTCCATGTCATCTCCGTAATCGAGAAGCGTCATCTTCAGTTCCTTTTCAGCGCGGGTCACCGGTCCCTGGTTCCAAGTCGTGGATCCGTTCCAGTTGTAGGCGCGCAGAATATTGCCCTGATCGGCATTCACCCAGCAGTGGTGATTGACCACCGGGTTCACACTGAAATATTGCACATTCCCCAGAGCACTGCTGATTCGGCGGAAAAAATGAAAGGCGTGACTGGGGTCTTCGGCGAAATTTCTGAGTCTGCCACCGAAGACAAGGGTCCATCCCGCAGTCGGTGGCGCAATGAAGAGGTCGTGATCGTTGTCCA
>JAUIAG010000360.1 GCA_030425355.1 Verrucomicrobiia bacterium | reverse complement strand
TCGAGGATGCCATGGCCGCGATGGCTAAACTGCGCGACGGGCGTGTGCTTGGAAAGGTCCTTGTTGCCCCTTGAAAAATCAGGATATCCCACACCAGAACAATCGCCTGCATGTACTCAGACTCCTCCCATGGGTGCTTCTGTGCGCCATGCTCTGGGGAAGTGCCTTCCCGGCGATAAAGTTCGTCTACTCAGGGGCAGGGGAGATCACTCCTGAGTTCCGGCTCCTCTTCGCCGGTATCCGGTTTTCAGTAGCCGGCCTGTTGGTCATTCTGGTCTATTTCAGACAACTGGCCAGACTGCCTGTCAGAGAAAATGGGGCCATTCCGTTGAAAGTGCTGGCAGTCCTCACGCTTTTCCAGACAGTCCTGCAATATGTGTTCTTTTATGAAGGGATGTCGCGGGCAAGTGGAGTCCTCGGCAGCATCCTCATCGGGTTCGGGAGCATCTGGTGGATCATCCTGGCGCCGCTTGTTCTGAAAACCCCGTGGCCTGACGGCCAGACATGGCTGGCCGTTGTCGTCAGTCTGGTCGGTGCCGGCATAGCGGTCTATGATCCGGGTGTCGGTGCCGGGAGTCCGGTCACCGGCGGACTGTTGTTTCTCGCGGCGGCTTTTTCCGGAGCCGTTGCGGCCGTGTCGGTGAGTTTCCTGCCGGCCTGTTTCCCCGTCCCGCTGGCAACCGGTATGTCGCTCCTGGCTGGCGGACTGTGCCTGATCATTCTCGGTGCCGGAGCCCTGCGGCATTGGGCTGCCATAGCATCCGCAGAAATCATGGCCATCACATTGTGGCTGGCAGTGGTCTCGGCTGCGGCCTTCTCGATCTGGAACAGTCTCATTCAGAGGTATTCCGTGCACCTGCTTGCCCAGTTCCGCTTTCTCATCCCTCTCAGTGGTGTTGTTCAGTCGGCACTGTTGATTCCCGGTGAAAGTCTCAAATTGAACACCGCAATTGGAGGGTTTCTTGTGATTGCCTCCATCTGGTGGACTTCCACCCGGAAACCCGCTCAGAAGTAATACGAAAGACCGGTGATCAGTCGCAGGTCATTTGATTTGCGGCCGATAAAGGGGGTGTTGTCGTATATATCCTGCAGCCTCACCCGGAATGAAATGCTGTCGGTGAACTGGGCTTCCACCCCGATTTCCGCAAACATGTAGAAGTTGTTCAGATCGTCGATCTGAGGGAGAATCTCGACAGCCTGCCACAGTCTCACCCGTTCGTTGAACTGCTTCTGATACTTCTGGCCGAGTCTCGCCGATGCATAGTTGTCTTTGAAGAATCCCTGCTTCTCTACAATATACGAGCCGCCGATTTCCACGCTCAATGACTGGTTGTCATCATGAATTACGTAAAAACCGAATCCAGGCCCCGTGCCGATTCGATAGTCCAGTTCGGCAATCACATCGCGCATGAAACTGGTGCGCATATACGCGAAAAACCGGTCCGTCGTCAGCAGCCTGTTGTATTGAAAATAACTGTTATAGCTTTCCGCACTTCTCTGGCCGCTTTCCTGGCCGTAATTCACATCCAGACCGAGACTGATCTCGTTTTCGGTTCCGCGACGGTCGGCAAAGTAGGATGCATTCACCAGGAAGACGTCGCTGTTCCCCGTCGCAAGGGTCAGGCCGAAGGCCACAGAGTGATCCCACCGGGCCTCCATTTCCTCGAAGTCATACATTTCCCTCCGGCTCTCCGGATCAAGTGGATCCAGTTCGGTAATCTGCCCGTGGGCAAGTACCGGAAATAGTCCCTGAATCAGTATAGTCAGAATCCAGACTGCATGGACCGGTGACCCTGCGTGAGCCGGCTTCGGCCGGTCCTCCATGACCGTTTTCCCCTGTTTATCGCTGATGTCTGCGTCTGATTTTTGGAAATACATTGTTTCAGAACATCAGACACTATCGATATCCAATTCTCCGCACAATGGTTTTGCACCACTTCTTCCGGGAATCACATGCATGGAGTTGTATCCGCACCGGTGTGCATTGCCGGTCACTCCCCGATCTGCATTGGGTAACCGCCCGCAAAATCCTGAAGGCTTCAGTCGGCCTTGTGTCCGCTGCCCGGCAGGCTCAGATACACTTCGAGATAGGATTCGGCAGTGCGCCGCATTGAAAAATCCCTGGTCATTCCGTTCCTCCGGAATTTACCGAGTAAATGCTTGTCTTCGAAAAGATGCATAGCCTGCTCAAAGACATGAAGCAGCGCTTCAACGGAATAATGACTGAACTTCAGGCCGTTGGCTTCCGCGATATTCTCGGAGATGTCCACAATGGAATCCTGCAGTCCGCCGGTGGCACGGACGAGCGGAATGGTGCCGTATCGAAGGCTGTAGAGCTGGTTGAGTCCGCAGGGTTCAAACCGCGAAGGCATGACAAAGAAATCGGCTCCCGCTTCTATCCGGTGCGCGAGCCCGTGGTTGTAACTGATGGTCACTGCGACCTTGTCCGGAAACTCGGCTGCCAGCGCCTCAAACTGCCGCTCATAATATGGGTCGCCGGTTCCCAGCTGAATGAATTGCATCGGGGTGCCGTTTTCCAGCAGATGGCGGAGTGTTGGCAGGAGGATGTCCATTCCCTTCTGCTCCACCACCCGGCCGATATTGGCAAACAGCGGAACATCGCTGGTCGGTTCGAGTCCGCATTCCTCCTGAAGCCTGTGCTTCATCTTTCCCTTGAACCCGATACTCTTCAGCTGAAATGAAACCGGCAGCCATGGGTTCTTTGTGGTGCGCCATTCTCCATAGTCAACTCCGTTGAGAATGCCTCTGAGGTGATTCCGGCGCTTGTCGAGGACCCCTTCAAGGTTGCAGCCGAATTCAGCCGTCCGTATTTCCCGCGCATACTGGGGACTCACGGTGGTGAGATAATCCGCATACAGAATCCCGGCCTTCAGGCAGTTCCACTGACCGTAGTATTCAAGATTGTCCTCATTAAAATAATCCCATGGAAGATCGAGCAGGGGATACTGATGCGAGGGAAAAATTCCCTGATAGGCAAGATTATGGATGGTGAGCACTGTCGACGGGGAATGCCCCTCCCCGGAACTCCCTTTTTCGAGATGCTTCCATAAAAGCGGAAACAGTGCCGTCTGCCAGTCGTGAACGTGGACGATGTCCGGTTGCCATGACCCGTACCGGACCCAGTGCCATATCGCCTTGTTCAGGAAAACAAAGCGTGCGGCATTGTCCGAGTAATCCTGCCCACCTTCGCCATACAGACCCGGTCGGTCGTAGAAACCACCATGCTCCAGAAACAGCACCTCAACCCCGGGTGCCCAGACATGACGCCGCAGTGCCCCGAACACCTCCCCCCCGCCCATGGTGACATGGGTCATCCAGGAACCTTCCGGTATGTCGGGGAACTTGTCCCTTACACACTGATAAAATGGAGTGATGACCTGAACTTCATGACCCAGTTCCCCGAGCGACAGTGCCAGGGAACTGACCATGTCAGCCAGGCCGCCGGATTTGGAAAACGGGAAAAGTTCGCTGGTTGCAAGGAGAATTTTCATCTTGGTTCTTCAGATTCCGGTCAATCCCGCTTCAGAATGTTGGATCAGTCAGTTGCCGGAAGTCCGTGCCTCCCGCCTGATTCTTCCAGTCATGGATTTCACAGCGGCCTGCTCCCGGCCTCGAGACGCTCGGCTCCACCCATGTAAGGTCTCAGAATCTCGGGGATGATCACACTGCCGTCCTCCTGCTGGTGAGTCTCCAGCAGCGCCACATATAGCCTCGCCAATGCCGTTCCGCTTCCGTTCAGAATGTGCGGATACCTGTTCTTTCCGTCCTTGTCCTTGAATCGCAGATTCATCCTGCGGGCCTGAAAATCCTCGCAGTTTGAACAGCTGCTCACCTCCAGATACTGATTCTGCCCCGGAGCCCAGACTTCAATGTCGTAGGTTTTAGCAGAACCAAACCCCATATCTCCTGTGCAAAGGACAATAGTCCTGAAATGAAGCCCTAGGAGCTTGAGGATTTTCTCGGCACAGCCAACCATCTCCTCAAGCCGGTCGTAGCCCTCATCAGGATGCACCACATTAATCAGCTCAACCTTGTCAAACTGGTGCACCCGGATCATCCCGCGGGTGCCAAGCCCCGCCGCCCCCGCTTCCGCACGGAAACATGGAGTATATGCGCAGTATTTTCTGGGAAGATCGTCAACGGAAAGCAGTTCTTCGCGATGAAGATTGGCCACCGGCGCCTCAGCAGTCGGAACAAGACACAACTGGCCGAGGGTCGACCCATCAACACCCTCCTGGGTCACATAAACCTGATCCTCGAATTTTGGAAACTGGCCAACCCCCTCCATACAGTCCCGGTTCACCAGAAATGGAGGGCTCACCTCCGTATACCCGTGCTCCCGCTGGTGAAGATCGAGCAGGAATGAAATCAGTCCCCGCTCCAGTCGAGCTCCCATGCCGGTATAAAGCAGAAAGCCACTGCCGGAAAGCTTGGCTGCCCGCTTGAAATCAATCAGTCCAAGTGTCTCGCAAATCTCAATGTGGTTCCTCGCTTTGAATGAAAATTCCTTCGGGCTCCCGTGCCGCCGGATCTCCGGATTGTCGGCCTCCGTCCTCCCCTCTGGAACACTCTCATGAGGAATGTTCGGCACCCGCAGC
>JAUIAG010000359.1 GCA_030425355.1 Verrucomicrobiia bacterium | reverse complement strand
CAACTTCTACCCGCTGCTCATCACACGGACCGGAGCGGGTGAGTATCTGGCCGTCGACTCCAACTGCACCCACGCCAGCCATATCGTCGAACCCCAGGGGGGGCTTCTCGCATGTCCGGCCCACGGATCGCGCTACCAGCTCGACGGAACCCGGATCAGTGGCCCCGCCAGTGCCTCGCTGGTCCGGCGAACAGTTCACTTCCGCCCTGATGCCGGGACGCTCGGGGAACTGGCCGTGGAAGTTCCAAGGCTTGGGTACAGTGTGGAAATGCGTCCTCTTGATCCTGAGTCGGACCGGATTGAACTGCGCTTCATCGCCCGACTGAATCTCCGTTACCGGGTGATGTTCCGATCCTCGCTCAACAGTGCATGGGAGGACATCAGTCATGCCACTTCGGCCGGCGGCGGGTTGGAGGATCTTCCGTTTTCTCCGACGCTCTCAGACACCATGGCGCGGGTGTGGGTGCATCGGCCTCCGGGGAGCGGGTTCTTTGCGGTGCGGAACCTCGTCGAGCAGCTTTGACGGCTTCCGACCCGCTTCGGGCAGTAGCAGTAACCGTTGCGGACTTGCCACTGTCTCTCCGGTTCCTACCATGAAGGTCATGAAAGTGAATCTCGCTGTCGCCACGGGCAACCGGCACAAGCTTCTCGAAATCGCCGGCCTCCTTGAAACCGGGCAGTCCGGCCTGTTCTCTCCGAAGGATTTTCCGGGCTTTCCCGAGCCGGTCGAGGACGCTTCCACCTTTGCCGGGAATGCCCTGATCAAGGCAAGAGCTCTCGCCACCCACATACGGACTGCCTCTCCGGATCATCCCTTTTTTGCCGCGGATTCACTCTGGGTGCTCGCCGATGACAGTGGTCTGGCGGTCGATGCCCTCGACGGCGCTCCGGGGATACACTCCGCCCGTTACGCATCCATTGAAGCCGGTGTGGAAGGCAATGCTCCCGATGCCGCCAATAACGCCAAACTGCTGAAGGCCCTCGATGCTGTTCCGGATGACCGCCGGTCAGCCCGCTTCATCTGTGCCATGGCACTGCTCAGGCTCACCCCGGACCCACTCCCCGACGAAGAGCATGTCTTTGAGGGCTCCTGCGAAGGGCGCATCACCCGCAGTCCCTCCGGATCCCATGGCTTCGGATACGATCCGCTGTTCGTCCCCGACGGGCATGAACAGTCCATGGCCGCTCTCGGTGACGGCGTCAAATCCCTCATCAGCCATCGCGCCAGAGCACTTTCCCAGTGTCGGGATTTCCTGAATTCCTGCCACACCCCGTAGCAGGATTTTCCTTAAGATTCTCCTCAAATCCCACGAATAATGGTTTCAAAAGCGGTCATTTATGTTAGGATTAATCTGCATTTCAAAGTCCTGTAACGACTTAGCAAAGGAATAATTTATGAAGAAGATCTTAATTGCAGCCTCTCTGGCAACCAGCTTTGCCATCGGTTCAGCACAGGCTGAAGTCAATTTTGCCACGGACATCCTCCCTATCCTCCGCGACAACTGCATCAAATGCCACGGTGCTGAAAAGGACAAGGGTGACCTGCGCCTCCACACTCAGGAAGAAGCGCACAAGTTCTCCATCGTGCCGGGCAAACCAGATGACTCCGAGCTCTACCTCCGTGTCATCCTCCCGGCGGATGATGATGATATCATGCCTCCCAAAGGCGATCCCCTGACCAAAGAACAAACCGACCTGCTCAAGAAGTGGATTGAGGAAGGTGGCAAGTTCACCGGCATCGATGCCATCTCTGAAGATACCAAAGTGGCCGGTGAAGTGGAGGCGGCAGAACCGGAAGCCGCCGCTTCTGAAGCAGCCTTTGATTTCAATTCTGACATCCGCCCCATTCTCGACAGCCTGGCTCCTGAACAGCGGGCCGCGCTGATGGCATGGGCTGCCGCCGGCGCTCCCGTGCCTTCCCTGAAGGCCGCCGAGCCTCAGCTGGTCGAGGCGGAAGTCACCGAGGCTGAAAACGCCGCCCTCGACAAACTGCGCGAGCAGGGGGTCCTGGCCATGCGGGTCGCCCAGAATGTCAAATGGGTCCAGGCCAATTTCCGGCTGGTCGGCGACAAGATCACCGATGAGCACGTGGCCCCCGTTGCCGACATCCGGAACCTCACCGACCTCGACCTCTCCAAAACCGGCATCACCGATGACGGACTGGCACATATCAAAGACCTCACCAACCTCACCCGGCTTAACCTCAACAACACAGCCATTACTGACTCCGGTCTGAATCACCTCGCCGGACTCACCAACCTGGTCTACCTCAACCTCTACGGCACCAGCGTCAGTGACAAGGGCCTCGAAGTGCTGAAGGGAATTCCGACTCTCCAGAAACTTTATCTCTGGCAAACCAGCGTCACCGATGAAGGTGCAGCCGCTCTCAAAGCCGAACTCCCCTGGCTTTACATCAACCGCGGTATTGAACTGGCTGCTGTCGCCGCTCCCGTCGAGGAAGAAAAGAAAGAGGAGCCCGCCCCTCAGGCAGAGAAAAAAGCAGAGGAGCCCAAAAAAGAGGCAGCCTCACCTGCGCCTGCCGGCCCGACCATTGCCGACGTGCTGCTCTTCCTCACCGCAGCTGAACAGCCTCAGGCTGAACCCGCAGCCAGTCAGGAAAAGGTCGCCGAAGTGAAAACCGAAACCGAAAAGCCCCAGGCTTCCGGTCCCGCCATTTCGGATGTGCTGCTGTTCCTGAGTGCTGATGCACAGCCGGCCGCTGCTGCCGAAGCTGAAAAGCCTGCCTCCGCTCCTGCAGCGGGCGGCCCGTCCATATCGGATGTTCTGCTTTTCATCAGCCAGAATGAAAACTCCGCTGCTCCACAGCAGGTTACTGATGCGTCCGCATCCGCCGAACTCTCCATTGCCGAGGTGCTTCTCAAGGTCAATTGACCGGGGACGCCTTCCACTCACTGATTTCAGTCCGCTGTTAACCACGAAAACCAAAAACCAACCGAATAAACCTCATGAAGATCACCAGAATACTCTTCGCAATCATCGCCCTGGCTGGAGTGACCTTCGCCATGGCGGCCCCCAACGACAAGTGCCCGATCTCCGGCAAGGCCATCAACCCGGAGACCACTATCAACGTCAATGGCAAGGAAGTTGCCTTCTGCTGCAATAACTGCTCCAAAACCTTCCAGGCCAAACTCAACATCCAGGACAAATCAGAACCTGGAACCTGCCCGATCTCCGGCAAACCGGCAAAAGCCGAGAACGAAATCCTCCACGTCAAAACCGAAGCCGTATACTTCTGCTGCGAAAAATGCCAGGCCAAATACGCCAAGGACAACAAGGTCACTATCCAGGAGAAAGCTGAACCCGGGAAGTGCCCCATGTCCGGCAAGGACGCCGTGGCTGACAAGTTCGTCCTCCACAACGGCGAGAAAATCAACTTCTGCTGCGGCAACTGCCAGGCGAAGTACGTTGCCAAGGTCGCTCCCGACGCGGCTGCTCCCGACAAGTGCGCCGTTTCAGGTGAACCCGCAAAAGCAGACACTCTCCTGCTCATGACCAAAACCGAGAAGGTCAACTTCTGCTGCCCGAACTGCCCCGGCGCCTACGCCAAAAAGCACTTCGCTGCCAAATAATAATAACAAATCACAAACACGCCAAGGGCAGCCTCAGACAGCCCGGCGCCACAGAGATTTACCATAATACCCATCCGGCCCCGCCCACCGCGGGGCTTTTTTCATCCCCACACCCGCCCCGCATGCATATGGGGACAGGTACTTTCTGCCTGAGCGCTCTCGCCACAAAAAGGGACAGGTACTTTGTACCAGCCCCAGTCAAAAAGTACCTGTCCCCATATGGGCTGTTCCGGGCAGGTGGAAAGTACCTGTCCCCGATGTGATATGGGCAATATTGGTGTAGAGGGCGACTTTCGTTTCGGGCATTGTGGGTGTCTTATGAGGAAGTCAATTTCTGGAAATGTGCTGATGCTGGCTTTGTGCCTGTTTGGATTCGGCTGTTCGGAGGAGTCCGGCGAGGCTGAAAACGGATCGGTTTCTTCTGATGGCGGCATCGCCGTTTTTGATGAATCGGCGGCAATTGCCAGGGGACAGTCCATACTGGCCCCATTCAAGAAAAACCTCCAGGCGGCGCTGATGGAAGGGATGGGGCAGGGGCCGGAGCATGCCATTAAGGTGTGTCAGCTCAAGGCTCCGGCGATCGCCGGTGAAATATCAACAGACAGCTTTCAGGTCGGTCGCACCAGCCATCGTCTGAGAAACCCGTCCAATGCTCCGGAATCATGGATGCAGCCGCTTCTCGACAGGGCGGTGGCATCCGGAACCAATGCCGTGCCCATGGCCGTCAGTCTGCCTGATGGCGGAGCCGGATATGTTGAACCCATTTTCATCAAACCGCTTTGTCTCGGCTGCCACGGATCGGAAGTTCCCGAATCGATTGTGGCAAGTCTGGATGAACTCTATCCCGCCGACAGCGCGCGGGGATTCTCCGAGGGGGAATTCCGCGGGCTCTTCTGGGTGAAGTTTGAATCCGCCCCGACGGCGGAGTGATTGGTGCGCCGAAGCGGATGCCAACAGGCGATTATTCAGTCCGTCGACTTGAGCCCGGCGATGCGTCGGTGCTCTCGGCTCTGCGGCGTGAGGCACTCGAGAAACATCCGGAGGCCTTTTCGGCATCCGTTGTGGACGATCGCATTGTCCATGAGGA
>JAUIAG010000358.1 GCA_030425355.1 Verrucomicrobiia bacterium | reverse complement strand
TTGTCATCCACATGCCCCTCCTCGATGTAGGATATGGTAAAGGCCCACGCCTCATCATCCAGCGGACTCATCCCGGCCGGAAAAACCATTCCTTCCAGCGGCTCATTGGATGGCATGTTCCCCCACAAATCCACCAGAACGGTCTGCGTATCCGATGGATCAAGGAAGTAATAATCGTCTCCCAGTTCCAGCCGGGCCACGCCGGACGGCAGTTCGATGGTCCCGGTCTGCCTGCGCATCTGGCCGAGAATTTTCTGGATCTGCTCCAGTCCTCCGACAGATTCAACCTGCGACTGCGCAGGCTGCACGCTGATGATCATGGCGGCAAGGACCGCCATGCCCACGATTCGATTCCGTGTTTTCATTGATTTTTTATTGAAGCCCCCTTGGAGTCCGGAAGCCTTCGTCTTCGAAGCGCCGGACAGGAATGTGCATACCTATAACAAATCGGAAAAAACATACAATGCCTGAATGCCGGGTGTGGGGAATAAAAAAGGCGGCGCTTTGTGCGCCGCCTCTGCCTCCGGTGATTCACTCACCTTCGTACCATGGAATGTAACTGGTTTTATGCTTGCTGAATCCGGTAATCCTCAGTTGATGGCGATCTGCCTTGGCCGGGCAACATCCGCCACCGGAAGAGTTACCGTAAGAACGCCATTTTCAGATCTGGCACTGATGTTCTCCCGGTCGACCGGGGCATTCAGTTCGAGTCTCAGCCGGTAATCGGCCTCCGGAATTTCGCGATGCAGGACCTTCCAGGTGCTGTCCTGTTCGGGAACATCGCGGCGCCCGACGATTTCAAGCGTGTCCTTGTCGACCGTGATCGCGGTCTGCTCACGGCTGATGCCGGGGAGGTAAACCCTCACTGTGTAGCTTTCCGCGTCCTGATTCACATTGTATTGCGGCCGGATCCAGCTGACACGGCGGGCTCTGTTTTCCGCTTCATTATTGCCGCTGCTGCATGCCTGTATCTGCTTCTCTGTGGTTGTCATAATTCAAATCTCCTTTTGCTGTTTTAACCTTGTTTCTGAACTGGTTCTGATTATTGAACGTCTCTGGCAGGTTTTTTACCTCACTGGATGGTGATTTCCCGCGGCCGTGTTTCCTCGGCTTTTGGAAGAACCACGGTGAGATGGCCGTCATTGTATCGGGCCTCGACTTTGTCGATGTCCACTGTCCCGTCGAAACGGACTGTCCGGGCATACTTCCGTGGCTCGGTGTTGCTTCCCTCCGCCGGCTTGACTGTCAGTTCGATCACCAGGGCGTCGTCCTCATATCTGAGAGCTATGTCCTCGCGGTTGACACCGGCCACCTCACTCACCACTTTCCACGCTTCGGGTCCTTCGTAGACATCCAGCCGGAAAGCCGGACGCAGGTGATTCGATCCCGCCGGGCTGAAAAATCCTGCCCATGGATTTGCTCCGAAGAAGGCCTGGGTCATGTCCCGGCTTATTCCACTGAAGGGGTCAAAATAATTTCCTGTTCTGTTTGCTAAACTGTTCATATTTTCTTCGCTCCTTTCCATTGTTGTCGCGGCTCATCAGCCACTATTTCTGTTATGAATGACACCTCCAGTATTGCATCAGCCGTGCCAGAGTCATTCCGTCCCGATTCGGGAAATTTTCGCGGAATTCGGCTGTTTTTACGCCCCTGATATGGACTCAGGCCCCGAAACATGGGCCATTCTGTCCCAATGAGACAGGTCACACACGGACGCGGCTGTCACCGGAGAGAACAGTGCAGGTGAAGGTGAATGATCCCCATGGGCTTCGGCATGGTGACCGGGCGGCGGGGAAGCCCGCAGGTCTTTGACCGGCGACGGGAACACAGCCACCTCCCTGATGATCCCGGACCATTTCAGTTCCCGGATGGATGCACATTCCCCTGTGCCTTTCTCGTGACCGGTTGGCTGGAAAATGGGCACGTTTCAGACCCCGCGACAAATGATCCCGCTTGCAAAGAAAAATTTTTAAGGAATTGCTATGAAATGGGATGGATGCTGTGTTTAATTCTTGTGGGAGTGGTCGCCGGTCTTCAAACAGAGTGTCGCGACGCCGTGATTTCCATAGTCCTTGTCTACCTGGGCTATGTCGTGCTTGAGAGTATAAAAAATCGTCAAATTGATAACCACACAGGGGAGACCAGCGTCTCCAGAGATAACAAGTGAATTTCGGTTGAATCCGGAAAACACGGAAAACCGAACAGTTCAACAGGATCAGAAAACTGACCGCACTATGAATATTTGCGACAACAGACACTTGGATCGCAGTCCGATGGAAGCCGCCGCCTCGGTGGTCAGCATCGGGCTTATGTCGGTGCTTGGGGCCGCTGCATTCTGGATACTCATGCGTTTCGGAGTCTGGGTTCTCGAAAAACTTTTTCCAGTCTCATTCTGACATCGCCCGCACCCGCACCCGTAATAGTAAATGGGTGTTCCGTCCAGCATCACGCTTTGACCCGCGCATCCGGAAACAGGCCCCTCCGCACCTGCCGTCGTTCCGTCTTTCATTACACATGAATCCCGGTTCCTTGACTTGATCACCTGAAGAGGCTTTGATCACCACGGTGGAATCAGGAGAGATATTGTCATGGCTGATGGTCGCCTTCGGGGTGATGTTCATCGGCATTTCGAAGGCCGGCTTTGGAGGGGGCATGGGGATGCTGACAGTGCCCATCTGTGCCGTCGGTCTCACCCAGCTGGGGGAAGACACCCGCTTTGCCATTGGATTTCTCCTGCCTCTTCTCTGCCTTGGCGATGGAATATCCCTCTGGCACTACCGTGGCCGATGGCGATGGGATTCCGTAAAGTGGCTGGTTCCCGGTGCACTTCTGGGAATCATAGCCGGAGCATGGATGATGAAGAAGGTTTCGCCTGCCATGTTCCAGCTGTTGCTGGGATGCATCGCCATTGGCTTCGTCATCTTCCATATCCAGCGATCACGCATCATCCGGGATCCGTCCGATTCTGCAGCAAACGAAACCCGGGAACCACTGTGGTGGAGCTGGCTGATCGGGATCATCTCGGGCCTCACCAGCACCTTCGCCCACGGCGCCGGGCCGGTCGTCGCCATCTACCTGGTTCCAAAAAATCTCCCCAAAGCCGTCTTCGTCGGCACCAACGCCCTCATATTCTCCATCATCAACTGGATGAAGGTCCCGTTCTTTATCCAGAAGGAATTCATCACCGTGGAAACACTCAAATGGAACCTCGGTCTGTTCTGGCTGGTTCCGCTTGGTGTGCTGGCGGGAGTCTTTCTCCACGGGCGTGTTTCCGAAAAGCTCTTCCGCAATGTGGTGCTGGTGACCACCTTCCTCGCCGGTGGCAAACTCCTCTACTCCGGCGTCACCGCCATGCTGGGATAAATTCAGCAGAATGGCCCGCAGCACGGCACCGGGCTTTCCTCACCTTCCCGATGAATGCTCCCTGAGCATATCCGCAACGACAGGTCTGGTTTCCCGGATCTTCTCCAGATCCACCTGCGCGGGGAGCATCTGTTTGAAAAACCGATAGATTCCCTCCACGTCCGGCCATGGCATGGTGACAGTTTCGTATGCCGTCTGGCCATACCCGTTCCGCATTGTCAGATCCGGGTCATGCATAAGCAGTATCTCCAGCACCCCGACCCGGCAGAAGAATGCCGCCGTGTGGACCGCCGTCCCTCCGTCCTTGTTTTTTCCGTCGATATCAGCGCCGCTGCTCAGCAGCATACGGACGACTTCCGGGTGATCGAAAAAACACGCCATGGACAACGGAGTGGAACCGCCGGTTGGATCGTGGACTTCGAAGTTTTCAATCGAGGGAAGAATCTCTGCGAGGAGGCTGGAGTTTCCGGAGCGGCAGGCTTCAAAGAGGCGGGAGTTGTCCACCGCCACACCCGGGGCACTCTTTTTTTTTGTCTGCAAGGCGGGGATGCCGGCAACAGCCAACGTGGTGCCAATAGCAACCACCAACACCAGAACCGCATCGATGACCTTTTTCATTCTCATATTCATCTCAATTCTCCAGTCTCAGCCCGATCAATGGTCGGAGGTACTTAATTCGTCTCAGAATTTCATAAACCGCATAGCACACGGCAAACGTGAAAATAAACAACAGAACCAGTTTCAACTCCGCCGCGATCTTCAGCGGGAATATGAATGTGGCCCCGAGATGCTGGGCGAACATGTGAAATATGTATGTCGGATAAACAGCTGCGGACAGATAGGCAAGCAGCTTTCCGGGGCGATTCAGAAATTGCCGGCCAAACCCGAAAATGGCAAGCACCCATGAGACACATTCCAGTCCGTTGAGAATATTCGGTGTGCCCTCAAATCCGAAATGCAGGAGCCGGAGCAGGTACAGGGCCGCCGCCAGTGCCAGCAGCCAGTATTTGGCGGAGTTCAATGCGGACCAGAATTCATCTCCCAGCGACACCATGAAAAAACCCTGGAGAAAGCATACCAGCCCGAAGACAAATCCATGTGGCGACAGCGCAAAGGCGGCAAACGAATCCGGGTTGGTGATGGCCGCGGTGGCACAGACCGGGACGAGAAAAACAGCCATGAACCACGGTGATTTCACCAGGCATTTCCTCAACATATCACTGAGGAAATTACCGGGAAATTTCCGCAGAAGGAGAAAGACCGGAAGCAGCAGGACGACGTAGAGAAAAATGTTCACAAGGAACCACAGATGACCGGGGAATGGATAGTAGGTCAATGGGTCGCCATTGTATTTCTGC
>JAUIAG010000357.1 GCA_030425355.1 Verrucomicrobiia bacterium | reverse complement strand
CCATTTTTTGCGGGCGTGGTGAGCAAGATCCTGCGAGCCTGTCACATAGACTTCGCTCACAGCGGCTTCCCCATGCTGTGTTTTCAGTGAATCCGGAACAAAGCCATCCCGACTGGCTCCTGACCATAATTCGGGTATCGAATCATTCTTGATGTTTTCCGGAGTCGCCAGCAGGTTAAACATGGCACTCCAGAAGTTGTGAAGATCTGCTTCGGATGGATGTTCATGCGGCTCAGCCGAGCTGAGCTTCTGCAGAGACTGCCTGTGTTTTTTCCAATCAGGGAGGTGATTGAGGGCTTCACAATCCATGCGGGCGATGAGTGTGGACAGTTTGACCACCCGGTTCGCAATGGCCCACGTTCCTCTGCGCATCAGATACCAGAGCAGGGGATGTGAAACTTCGGTTCTGGGATAGAAATCCTGACGGGTCTTGTGACCGAAGGGTATTCGGGATTCAACTCCGGGTTTTCCAAGAACTTCGATCAACTTAAGTGTCAGTCGTGCGCTGGCGTGCCCGCCGAGCCTGGCCAGAAGCATCCACCCCGCCGGCATTGCCATGGACAGCGGCATCAGGTATTCGGCATGAGGGTTCTGGTCATACTGCAGCTGGCCGGCATACTCATCTCTGACGTGGGCGAGCCAGTCCGAAAGGAGTGGTGTTTTTGAGACAACCTCATCAAATTTGCCGGGACCCAACAATCCCTCGGGCATTTGCGTCACGCCGATTATTTCGAGAATCCTTCTGTCTGTTGCATGCTCTGCCTCATCAATCAGAACCTGCTGATTGGACTGTGGATCCTCGGCTTCATGGACCAGCAGACCGGGAAACAAAACCTCATCCGGTCGGCACCACGATCCATCCCTTCGCAGGACGCTCAGCCTTGGGATGTTCATCTTGGCAAAGGTCTCCTGCACATTCATCGGTGCCGATCGCAGTAATTTCCAGAAATCAACCCACTGCCGGCTTATCGGTGGCCGCTGCCGGTGGGGCCGGGGGAGGTTTTCCCTGAGCACCTCATGCCAGATACTCTCATTCAGCGGTTTGACCTTGAACACCTCCTCAAGAATCTGCCGCGCCTCCGGATGTTCAGTAAGGGCTCTGGCAACCGGAAATCGTCCACCCGGCACGACGGTGGCATCCGGAGCAAAAACCGCCTCATCCGGGGTCAGAAGCCTCCCGTCACCCGATGGAATGACTTTGAGAGTGGGGCGGACTTTCTCCCACATGATTTTCTGAAAGCCCTTCTCGTAGGTCTCGGCGAGCTTGAGCACTTTGAGGGCCTGCTCCGGATTCGTGGAAGCAATGGCCCCGAACCATTGGGATGCTTCCGGTTTCCGGAGGTTCGGATGCCGGGCCTCAGAATCTCCGGGGGAGAGGAGCCGTTCGGCAAGCGTTTGCAGCCGGCTGGCGCGCTTGTTTTCCAGGCATGATGCATGGACAAATTTGCCGCGTTGTTCATTGTCGGCCATGGAAACCCAATCCCTGGCTATGGCGGCATGAACTGTTCCATGCATCCATAGTTCACGGGCCAGTCGAAGCTGCCCGTTGGCATCCGGGATGATGGGGGTCCGGGCAAGATGATTCCACAGAGCCTCCACCAGCGGGCGGGCTTCCTCATCGGATCGGTCCATGCGACGCGGAAAGGCATCCAGTGGACGTGCCGGGTCTTCAACAGTGCTAAAATGAGGGAGAGTGTCGGCAACCAGTCTTGCGGCTTCCTGCATGAGCGCGGTATTCCATTCCCCGCTGATGATGGCATTTCTGTCGCTGTTGAGCTTCCACGGTGCATTGAGGATTCCGGGAAGATAAGAAGGGGTCTGAGTGGGGAGGAAAGCCCAGAAACGCCCCGACTCTTCCCTTTTGCCGGCAACAGGCATGGCCCACGCGACAGGAACCGCACTGCGCTCATGAACATGTGTGGCGTCCTCCCTGGCCCGTTCGTCATCAACACGAACGATTTTTTCGGTCACCCTCCATCGGGATGTCACCGGACCGTCATGAATGACAACCTCCTCCCCGGATTTTTCCCTGCGAAGATCCCTGCGAATCCGGGAGCCGGTTCCCATATGGAGGGTCAGGTTGACGGATACCGGAAGGAAAATCAGAAATTCGGCCGGAAATTCTTCGAGTTCATCCTGGAGAGATGAAAGAAAATCGTCGGAAGTGATTTCAGCGCTGATCACCGTTGTGGCCCATGGAAAACGATCCTTGAGGTAGTCGGCCTTGGCAGGCTCGAGGTCCCATGCCAGCCGCAGGCCCGGAGCATCCGGAGTCCCAAACCGCTTCTTCAGCTCATTTCGGCATCTCTGCGGGTCGAAACCGAAGGAGAACGGGCCACTGGTAATGTCTATCCTGCCACCGAGACGCAGAAGTGATTTAAACCCCAGTCCGAAACGTCCGATCTGGTTGCCTCTCTTGGGTGAAGAGTGTGAGCTGAGCAGCGCTTCGATGCCTTCGCTCCCAAATGGTGCTCCCGTATTGGCAGCATAGAGATGCGATTCCGTCAGAAGTATCTCTATGCGTGGCTGCTCCAGTGACGCCGATCTCAATCCGGATTCGTGCGCCTCGAGTATGGCGTCCGCCCCATTCTGAACGAGCTCCAGAACCTGTCGGTAACCATATCCTCCTGCCAGTACGACCTGCTCGATTCCAGTATGTTCTCTGATGTCCCCGGGCGATGCCTCATAGGCCCGAAGCCTGCTTTCACGGAGTGTGCTGATCAGTTCATTCATTATTTCAAACGGAAATCAATTGTTTGGTGCAGAAGTGGACAGCAAGCAATGGCAATCGAGACCTCCCTGCCGCGATGGTCATAGACTCTATCCATCTCCTTTAACTGGTTCCTCTTCAGCTTTGCCGAAATTGTAGATAGAGGACTGTCGCAGGCTTCAGACAGGCAAGGCAAGCAGGCATGGCCCCGGGATAAAATTATGTGCAAGGACTGATCAGTGGACTGCAAGATCGGAGCAGTCGGGCAGGGCGCGGGTTCAGTCACACGATTTTTCCGGAGTGGCTTTATCCCCGTTTTCCGTGATTTTTTGCGGTTTTTTCTCTCTGCGTGGAGGGTTGCCGAATCTCAGTTCCGCTTTGACGGGCGGGCCCATCCATGGTTCGAAGGGCAGCAGCGAGAGCCAGTCGGAGACCGACGGGATACGTCCCAGATCCTCAATGACATGCTGTTCGCCGATAAACCTCACCGGGACGGTTCGGCCGTCGCTGTTGGTAATTGTCTCTCCAAATATCTTTTCGCACATGAAGATACCTTCGGAATGATGCCTCAGTGCGCGGTGGCGGATATCACCAATGTGGGCCTTCGATTCGTCAAACCAGTTGTGGATTGCCATGTAGTCCCCGGGTTTGCCACCATATTTTCTGGCGGAGGACCTGGCGTGAAAATGCGGATGTGCCATGGTGTGTGTTTCTAAAGATTCGTCTGCAAAAATTTTTTCTAAGCGCAGTTAAGTGGTTATATGGCCTGGGCCTGTGCCGGTCATAAATCGATTGTGAACTCCTCAAAGCCCTGCATGGCTTCCTCCGGGATTGTTGTTTTGAATGAAAATGCTCCTTCAGGAGTGGAGAATTTGATCTGAGCCTTTTCAACATCTATTTCTAAATCAACAACGATTTTATCCAAGACAAACTCGTTATATAATTGACTTCTCAGGTGAGACAAAATATCTCTGACGCTGATAAGGCAGTTTTCCAACTCCTCCGGGCGAGGCTTCACCTCGGCTGGTTTGCTGAGGTCAAAATACGTTTCATATCCTTCCCTGTAGCAGCATAATCTGTAGAGAAAAGAGTCTGTCAGGTTTTTGGCTACATTTGTTTCTGATTCGGGAGCTACTGTGATGTTCAGTATTTCTGGTTGCATTTCCAGGTCCGGTCCGACACTGTAAAAGGAATCACCATAATCTGTTATATCCATGCTACGAACCATTTTAATCGTCGGTTGCAAAGTTTCAGGGTCCACCTCGAAAAGTTTGCCAAAGACGTCGCTTGTATAATAAATTTCTTCTGGTTCTTCATCGTCGCTATTATCGCAGTCAAATTTTTCGGTGATTCCAATGGTTAACCCGTTGTTGTTCTTTATTGTCCTGACTGAATCTTTGGGTTCAAAAAGTCCGCTCTCGTCTTCAGTTTCATCAATATCGAAAGTGAATTGGGCCTTTACATATTCAACATTTAATTTTCGAAGTCCGATGATGAGTTCGATATATCGCACTGGGATCCCTTTCCCTTTCAGTATGGATACTTTTCCCTTCTTCAAGTCAACAATGATGAATGCCGCGCCGCCACACTTTGATGAATTATTGACGAGTTGTGTGACTACGTATTCCCAAATTTCCTGACCCTCCAGCTTCCATCGTTCTTTTGCAGATTCGATGCCCCATGGCAGGAAATCTAAGGATGACTGATATCCTTCATCATTCCAGGCATTAAGGTGTGCTTCCATCTTCTCGTAGCCTCTTTTTTTGGCTTCCACCAAGCAGGCTCTTGCGTCTTCCTGTATTTTGATTTTCATATTAATTATTCTTTAATTTTGATCCCTTCAGTCTGGTTTGTTGTGTGTTTTAAAGCATGGTTTGATCTTGTGGTATGTTCTTTTACGCGGATGTCGATGGGGCCGGCTGGCCATCCGGAAGTGTGATTTCAAGGCAGGTGCCGATGACCGGGAAGTGGATATAGGTGCCGGCGCATTTTCTGCCTGCGGCGTGAAGAGCCA
>JAUIAG010000356.1 GCA_030425355.1 Verrucomicrobiia bacterium | reverse complement strand
GGCCGCGAAGTCCGTGTGGCGACCTATCCGACGGTTTCCGGGGAGAAGCTGGTCATGCGGTTGTATGGATCCGGACCTGTTCTCACACTTGGAGAGATTGGCCTTGATGAGGAAGCCGCCACCGTCCTTCAGCGGTCCATTTCATCTCCCTCCGGGATGATTCTGTTGACCGGTCCATCGGGAAGCGGGAAGACAACCACCATATATGCATGCCTCCGGGAGATTCATGCTCGGTTCCGTCGTCATATCATCACCATCGAAGACCCTGCCGAGCGCATCCTCGAGGACATCATGCAGACCGAGGTGAACGAGGCCAGAGGCCTTGGCTTCGCTGAAGCAGCCCGCCACCTGCTGCGTCAGGATCCGGAAGTACTGGTGATCGGGGAAATCCGCGATGAGGAAACGGCCGCCATTGCAGTCAGGGCGGCCCTCACCGGCCATCTTCTCATCGCCACGCTCCATGCCGGATCCTGTTCAGCCGTCCACAGGCGGCTTGTCGAGTTGACTCAGGACGCCTTCGGTGCACTCAGTGCCCTTTCGCTGATCTGGAACCAGCGGCTGGTGCGAAGGCTCTGCGGGGAATGCCGGGGCAGGGGATGCCCTCATTGTCTGCAGACAGGTTATCGGGGGAGAATTCCGGTTGCCGAATACGCTCAACTGACTGATTCGGTTCATGATGATCTCCGCTCCGGCAACATGCGTGAAATCCGGCCTGACAGGTCCCTCATGGACTCCGCGGAGAAGCTGGTCAACGCCGGTCTCACAACCCGGGAGGAAATTACACGGGTCCTCGGACACGCATCATGACAGCGCGATTTATGTTGATTTCATCGCGACTATTTATCACTTTGGAACCGTAGTCTCCGTCATTCCGTCACCATCGTCACTGGCGTTCCGGTATGTTATGTTCCAGGGCCCGGTGCCTCATGGATTTGCTGCCCCGAGCATGTGTGAAGGACATAGACTGCCTTATCCAGTAACGGAGATTGTGATTCCATAGGGATCAAATTCAATAAATTGCAGAAATACCGCGGTATGAATTCTGAAGATCTCGCATTCGTCAATCACCAGCTTTCTTCCATGGTTTCATCCGGCATACCGCTGGAAGGAGCCCTGCGCGATGTCGTCCGCAATCTGAAAACGCCATCGATGAGGGCTGCCTGCGGGAAGCTGGCTGAGAGGCTGGAATCGGGTCAGAAACTCAATGAGGCGCTGGAAGGTCTCGGTTTTCCGGTGGTCTACCGGCGGCTCCTGGCGGCGGGGAGTGCCAGTGGCCGGCTGCAGAACGGTCTGAGTGCCGCCGCCGACTATTATCAGTCGCAGACTCTGACCATCCACCAGCTGCGGGCCATCCTCCTTTATCCGCTGGTCACCCTTCTCCTTCTTCTGGGAGTTTCGGTCATCGTCGGACTGACGGTCACGCTGCTCTATAACGAGATGGTCATGAATCCCTTCACCGCCGACATGTCCGGCACGCCCTATTACACCCTCGGAAGGCCGTTTTCCGGTCCGATGGAAGCGCCATCCTTCTTTCACTTCATGCGGGCTGATCCGGTGCTTTTCATTTCTGTCTGGTGGGTGCCTGTCGCCATCGGGCTTCTGCTGATCACTGCGGTATGCCTCATTGGGAATCACCGCTTCCGGGACTGGGGCGGCTGGAGGATTCCCGGTTTCCGCGATGCGAATCTGAGTCTGACAGCCAGCCAGCTCGCATCCATTCATCGGAATGGCACCAGCTGGCCCGATACTGTCTCGCTTGTGGCGGGACTTCACAAAGGCACTCCGGCCGGTGAAGAGCTTGAGATGTGGTATGCATCCCTTGAACAGGGAAAGGTTCGGCCGGAGGCCGTCATGGGCATAAAAGGTCCGATACCAGGGCTCTTCAGATGGGTTGTGGCCGCCGGTGGCGAGAATCTCCTCGACAGCCTCGATCATCTGACTTCGCTGTACCGCGAGCGTGCAAAGTATTACCATGATCTGGTCATCCAGGTGATCAGCCCGGCCTTGATTCTCTGCGCAGCGGTTTTCATCGTATTCCAATCCTATCCTGTCGTCAGTATTCTCACCCGGTCAATGAACGGCATCGTGGGTTTCTGAGTTCACTGAATCCCGGTTTGCCATACCACTTCACCGACATGGACCAAGGCCAATGAATTCCACTCACCTGTTCTCAGAATGTCCCCTGCTTCCGGTATTGGCTGTGTCGTCATACCCGCCGGTCTCGCTGGTGGTGAGCCTGCTCCTCAGTCTGATCATCAACATCGCCATCGTGGGACTGCTTTTCCTGATTGTCAGTCACCCGGTCCGCCGCCGCCGCCGGATCTTCGAACTGATAGAAATGCTCAAGCTGGGGCTGTCCAGTACTGGCTCGATGACATCCGGGCTCGACATGGTGGTCCGGTCACAGGACAGGTCGATGGACAGGTTCGTGATGAGATTCTACAAATGGCTGCTTGCCTCCGGGCACCCGTCGGAGTTCCTCAATGCCCGTCGGAATCTCGGCTGGGGATACCTGCCCGCATCCATCAAGGGAATTCTCTCCAGCTGCTGGGGTGTTGTCTCAGATGAAAAACTGGTGCAGCTTCTTGAGAATTGTGCCTCCCATTCATGGAGTCAGGGCAGTGCTTTTCAGAACCGGAAACAGATCAATCTCGTCCCGGTGCTCGTCATCAGTTTTCTCCTTCTCATGATTTTTTCATGGTTCAGCCTGGTCATCCTGCCGAGATTCAACTCGATCATGTCGGCCACCATGGGCGGCGATGACCCGATGATCCATCTCAGCGCCTTCTCCACGGAATTTTTACGCCTTGCGAGTGCGTATGGTCATGCCACCTTTGTTCCGCCGGTCCTGGTGTCAGTCCTCGCCTGCATCATCATCCTTTATGCCGGACGTGGAATCTTCCATCGCAGCTTCGAACCATTTTCCCGATTCATCGAGGGCCATGCCGACCGGATTATCCCATATCGGCGTCAGCTGGCCGAAAAGGACTTTGCAATGAACCTTTGCGCGCTGCTGGATGCCGGGATTCCGGAATCCGAGGCAGTGGATCTGGCGTGCCAGTCCGTCAGTCGGCCACACTGGAATCAGAAAAGGCGCGAAGCTCAATCCCTGATGGCAGGCGGTTCGGCATTGCCGGAGGTGCTGGACAGTGTCCTCGAGGACCCATCTCTCAAATGGCGCTTCCGGAATCTGCTTCATTCCGTTTCGCCGCGGAATCCTGGATTGCACGGGAGGCTCCTGCCATGGGCGGAAATGGTTTCCCGGAAAGCCGCGGCCGCCGCCAGCATGGCACTCGATATCCTGCTGATGGGATTTATTTTCTTATACGGCTTCATCATCGCCGCCATGGCATTCGCCATATTTGACATGCTGTCCGCCATTACCATTTCCATCATCTGAACTCTCATGAATATTTCCCACCATGCCACCAGTCATCCACATCCGTGCCGCAAGGGGCCGGGGCGAGGAATCGGGATGGCCAATGCCGCCGCGTTTTCCCAGGTTGATCTCGTGGTGGCGATGTTTCTCATGGTTGCCGCATTGATGCCCCTGGGTATGACTCTGGCGAAGGATTCAGAGCTGTACCGGGCATGGAGTCTTCGGGCCAGAGCCATGACAGTGGTGGACGGTGAGCTGGAGGTGCTGGCTGCCGGAGTGTGGAAAGAGTATGGCCCGGGCGAACATGAACTTGTGCCGAAATCCGGGGCCGAACTATCCGGCTACGGGTCCTTCCGGGTCCTCGTTGACGCGGAATCAATCCAGGTCAGATGGATACCCGGTAAAAAATATCGGGGCGGCACCATAGTGCGGACTGCGGTAATAAAATCAGGAGACGGTGACATTGACGATGGTGTCAGCGGTCAGTCGGAAGATGGCGGGGAGGGCGGCCAGTGAAATGCTCACTTCATTCGGGTGGTGCTGTTGCTCATACATCGCGGCACTGCGGATGGATGCTGATTCAGTGGTTGATCTACCTTGTGGTGATGGCCTTCATTGCGAATGCAGCCACCCGGTTTTATTATTCCGCCGACCTGGCATCGCGTTACATGGCCCGCACCGGCAGTAATGTCTCGCGGACTATGGACATTGGACACCGATGGAGGCAGGAGATCCGTGCTTCAGAGTCTGTGACGGTTGATCGCGCCGGTGCCGGTCTGACCATCCGGACCCGACAGGGTGCCACTATCCGGTATTTCAGCGAGGATCAGATTCTCTACCGGATGGCAGGGGATAAGCCGCCAGGGAAAATACTCGAACAGGTCTCCGACATTGCTTTTGCCCGGGATGACTACCCGGAGTCCGGCGTCGTTGCATGGAGAATGGCAATCAGTCTGAAGGACTACCGCCCATCCACTCTGGCTGCCCAGGTTTTCCACTTCACTGCCGTCCCACAACCGCAACGGCCAATGCCATGAAGATCTCCACCGGACCCATTCATTCAACGGGCGGCTTTGTCACGCTGGTGGTCCTTTTGTGCATGCTCCTGATGCTCGGAATTATCCACCGGAACGCCACAACCATGCGGACACTGCAGGGGACAGTCCGTATCCACGAGAAAAAACAGCTGCGCCACTGGAGCACGGACTCCGACCCCCGCTCCGCAATGGAATCCAACGAGCAGGAGGCCACCGAAGTCGAGTCTGATGCCTCAAAGGAAGGAGAAATCGGAAACAATGATACGGTGAACAACGGAGAGAACAGACAGGGTGTGGATCAGTGAGTATCGCCGGAAGATGGGCG
>JAUIAG010000355.1 GCA_030425355.1 Verrucomicrobiia bacterium | reverse complement strand
GCAGGAACGGAAACTGGCTCTTGAGGCCATCACCACATCGGTCATCCCCTTTGAAAAGGCACTCGAAAAATATGACTCGATGTCCAGTGGGGAAAGTCAGGATATCGGAGTGGTGCTTTCCTATCCGTCTCCGGATGGGGAATCGTCCGGTGTCGGGGCTGCTTCGACAGCCTCGGGGTCCGCGTCCGTGACAGGGGGGGCTTCCGGAGCTGCTGCTGCGGCTGCCGCAGGTGGTGTGACACTGCAGGAGCCCGCCACCGGTCTGCACGTGATCGGCGCCGGCAATTTTGCCCGAACCATGCTGCTTCCCCATCTGCGCGACCGCATACCCTTCAGGACGATCACCAATCACACCTCCCTCAGTGCGCGTCATGTGAAGGAGAAGTTCGGGTTTGAATCCGCATTCACCCACTATGAGGAGGCACTGAATGGTGCCGGTGCGTCGGATGCCGTGCTGATTGCCACAAGGCATCACCTGCATGCTCCGATGGTCCTCGACAGCCTGAACGCCGGAGCGCATGTATTCGTCGAAAAGCCGCTGTGTCTGACTCTCGACGAGCTGGTGCGGATTGACAAGGCCGTCGAAGCTTCCGCCCGCACTGTCCAGGTCGGCTTCAACAGACGCTTTGCTCCCGTGAGCACCGCTCTGAAGCAGCTGGTTGAGAGAACACCCGGACCGAAAACCGCCACCATTCGTGTCATGGCCGGCCGACTGGCTCCGGATCACTGGTACGCCAATTTTCAGGAAAGCGGCGGACGAATCCTCGGGGAAGCGTGTCACTTTTTTGATTTCTTCTGTTTCCTTTTTGGTTCAAGGCCTGTGCGGGTCTACTGTCATAACGCATGGCCTGTCGAGGGACGGCTCCCGTTCCCGGATTCGATCAGCGCACTGGTCGAGTTCGCCGACGGATCCAGCGGGCAGCTGATCTACACGGCGGAAGGCGATACCGGCTACCCGAAAGAAACCATGAGTGTCTATGGTGCCGGATTTGTCAGCGAACTCACCAATTTCCAGACCATGGACATCTACAAGGGCCGTCGCAGGCTGACCCGGAAGTCAACTTCCAAAGGGCATGCGGAGCAGATGCAGGCATGGGCATCCTTCCTGCAGGGAAGGGAGGCTCAACCCCTTCCATATTCACAGGCAAGGACATCCATGCTCGTCACTTTTGCCGCCCTGGCATCCATTCGTCGCGGAGCGGCTGTTTCCATTGATCTCGACGACCCCATGAGTCTTATCTAAAATGGTCCTGATGTGGGGTTGGGTGAATCCGCCCCCTGAACGGGTGTCCAAGGTTCTATGAACAGGCTGCAATGGTATTTCCACCGACTGATGGCAATGAAGCCGTCCGAGGTGCTTCATCATTTCCAGAAGAAGGGTGGGCAGCTGCAGGATCGCCTTCGGCTTCCCGACTGGTCACTGGTCGATCCGCAAAGCCAGAAGGGCGCCACCTTCCCCAGGCTGCGGGACGCCGCCCGATACCCCGAAGAACTGCTCGAAGACCTCAAGTGGGAAACATGGGACATCTTCCAGGGAAACTGGAAGGCCTTTGGATGGATGGACCTGCGTGTCTCCGATCCACCCGACTGGCACAAGGACTACTTTGCCAATGTCAGTCTCCCGACCCGAAAGTGGGGCAGTCAGCTCAATCACCGGGCCCTGACCGACGGAGCCGACATTAAACTGATCTGGGAACTCAGCCGATGCTACGAGCTCGTCAGACTGGCTCAGGGGGCATGGCTGCTCCGCGACACCCGCCTTGCCGAGCTGGTTCTTCGCTGGCTTCAGTCCTGGGACCGGTCCAATCCGCCATTCCGAGGATGGAACTGGACCAGTGCCCTCGAGTCAGGCATCCGGCTGATCCAGTTTGCATGGATGGATGCCCTGCTGAACGAGGTGACATGGAAGGACCTCGATCAGCGCAAGACCTTCCAGGCAGCATGGAAAAACCTCACTGCCAGGCTGCTCGGACCGCATGTCTTCTACACATGGAAATACCGGTCCTGCGGATCCTCCGCCAACAACCACCTCATCGGTGAACTCAGCGGACTGATCATCGCCCTCGTGCGATGGCCGGCTCTCAGCCGCTGGACCGTCAGTCTCAGCCAGCTCAAGTCACTCTGGGAATCCGAGGTGATGACCCAGTTCGCCGATGATGGCGGCAACCGGGAACAGGCGCTCAATTACCAGCTTTTTTCCTTCGAGTTCTGCTGGCAGGTCCGTCTTGCGCTCAAGGCGGCGGATATACCTGTCCGGGCTGATGTCGAGGACCGGCTCCGTGCCGCTGCCATGTTCTTCCGCAACATGCAGGTCCCTGAAGATCCCTGGGACTACGGAGACAGTGACAGTGCGATAGTCACGCCGCTGGTCCACGATCAGTCGCGTGTGATCCGCGAGTGGTGCGACTGGCTCCAGGTGCCCGAAAAAAGTCCGGTGCTCCACTTCTGGCTGGGCAGCCCGCCGTCGCAGCCCCAGAAAAAGTGCGGAGAATTCATTGCCGACTACTGGCTCCTTTACCCGGAATCAGGGATGGCGATCACCCGCACCGATGACTGGACTCTCCGCTGGGACCTTTCGCCTCTCGGATACCTCTCCATCGCAGCCCATGGACATCTCGATGCCCTCCATCTCAGCCTCTGGTATCAGGGTGTCGCCTTCATCATTGATCCGGGCACCGGAGCGTATTTTGGTGACCGCGACCTTCGGGATTTTCTTGCCTCCCGGGAGGCGCATAATGGTCCATGTGTGCCGTCCATTCCGCTTGCGCGACGGCTCGGGCCCTTCATGTGGACCTCGCGTCATAAGCCGCCCCTCGTCCGCCTCAAAGGCGAAAACAGTCTTCTTGGACAGATCTCCAGTCCCGATGGGCAGATAAAACGATTTGTCAGCGCGCTGGACAACGGGGACGGCTGGAGTGTGGTCGACCGCGTAATTGGTGCCGATGGTTCGGCACGTGTTCCATTCAGTGTATACTGGCAGCTCGCTCCCGAGTCCCGTATCGAACAGCCCGATCCCAGACGGCTTATCATTCACCGGCGGGGGGCCTCGATTGCAGTTGAACTCAGTCTCTCCTGGGAAAGCATCAGGATAATAACCGATACTGAACCCTCCGAGCCCGTCGATCGGCCACCCGACCGGGGCATCTGTTCCCCCGCGTTCCGGAAAGTGCTCCGGGGTCCGGGGATCCTCCTCAGTGGAAAGGGCGGGGAGTCTTGCCAATTCGAGACCATTTTCCTAACCTCCAACCAATAATGAGGGTCAGTATCTTTGGTTTGGGCTACGTCGGAGCCGTCACCTCCGGTTGTCTCTGGAAACGTGGCTTCGAGGTCACCGGCGTCGACGTGCAACAGGCCAAGATTGATAATCTCAACCACGGGCGCCCTCTCATCGTCGAACCGGGCCTGGACCCGCTCCTCAGCGAAGGTGCTGCCAGCGGACGCCTCCGCGCCACCAGTGACGTGGACGAGGCAGTCGCCAATTCGGAAATTTCTCTGGTCTGTGTCGGCACTCCCAGTCAGGTCAATGGCGCCCTCAATATCAACTTCGTCCGGACAGTGGTGCAGTCGATCGCTGCCGCTGTTCGTCGCAAGGACCGCCGCCATTCTCTGGTTTTAAGAAGCACAATGCTGCCGGGCAGCACCCGGCAGATGGTGAACGACTACCTCCAGCCTCTGATCGATGACGGAATTCTCGATGTCTGTTTTTATCCGGAATTCCTCCGCGAAGGCACCGCTGTGGCGGATTTTGAAAATCCCAGCCTGGTCGTCGTCGGAACGGCCGACGGACAGACTCTGCCCGAAGCCGTGCGGGACCTGATTGTCGGTGAACCTGCCGTCACCAGCTGGGAAACAGCCGAACTCATCAAATACGGCTGCAATGCCTTTCATGCCCTGAAAATAGGTTTTGCCAACGAAATCGGACGCATGAGCCGGCGCTTCGGAATCGACGGGCGCGAAGTCATGGATCTGCTGTGCCGGGATGAGGTTCTCAATATCTCGCGCTACTACATGAAACCGGGCAACCCGTTTGGCGGCTCCTGCCTGCCCAAGGACGTCAGGGCACTCGTCTACAGCGCCCGCATGGCCGGTGAATCCCTGCCCATCATGGAGAACATTCTCGATTCCAATGAGGTGCATTTCCAGTCGCTCGTGCAGCTGGTGGAAAGTGTCCGCCTCCGTGATGTGGCAATTCTCGGAGTGTCCTTCAAGGCCAACACGGATGACCTCCGTGAGTCCGCTATGGTCAAACTGGCCCAGCTGCTCGTGCAGAACGGATACAGACTCAGAATTTACGACCCGAACCTCGATCCGGTCAAACTGCTCGGCAGCAATAAAAAAGCCGCCGATGACTGGATGCCGAACCTCTCCGAACTGCTGATGCCGGACCTTCCCGCTGTCCTCGGTTCTGAAGGAACCGTGGTCATCTCGCAGAAATGCGCTCCAATCGAGGTGCTCATGGACCATCTCACCCCCGGACACACCGTCATCGACGTCAATTCATGGCCCGAGCTGAAGCAAACCCGGGCCAATGTCATCGGTCTCTGCTGGTAAAACCATGACAATCGGACACGGCCACGAAAACCGGCAGGTCCACCTCTCAGTCTCCATGTGGGCGCTGTAATACTGTATCGCGATAAGACACTGTGCAAAATTGTCACACGATGCCCAACAGGATTGCTCCGACCGACTCATCTGTTATAATTCCAAGTTGGAATCCGATATGATACTGCAGATGAACAACACGATTTCCACTGTACTGCAG
>JAUIAG010000019.1 GCA_030425355.1 Verrucomicrobiia bacterium | reverse complement strand
GCCGGTCTGGTGAGGTTGTCCAGGGCGTTCTTGACCAGGGGAAGAACGCCCGGCCCGTCGTGAATCACCAGAATCGGTGCTTCATCCCCGTTGCGGTACGCATGGGGAACATAAACGAAAACCTTCCGTTCCTTCCGGACCGGCTTCCGCTCCGGTTCCAGAGTGACATCGTCTCCACGGAAAATCCGGCTCTCACTCAAAGGCATGGAAAATTCGAACTGCCGGCCTTTGGGATTTCCCAGATCCGTCAACGCCTCGTCGACCGGGAAATCAGGCCCGATAACGTGATCCCCGTCTCCGGCAGCCCCCGGATCTTCCGTGTAATTTTCGAGAGCCGGCAGATGGGTCAATGCAATTGCCGAGGCCGCCATCAGCACAAAGCAGCGCCGGGCCAGCCCTGAGGACATATAAGTGTTCATGGCGGTGATTATCCGCCCGGGCTTCCATCCATGCAAGAAGATGTCCGCCGGACACCTTAACAACCCATAACTCACCATGCGGGCAGCAAAGGCAACAGTTAAGCACCGCAGGATGGAATCACGGCCTTCGACCACTTGACATTTACCGGGATGGTTTGATTATGGAAACAGAAGCTATTCTGAACAAAGAATAAACAAACTATGGCATATCAACTACCTGACCTTCCGTATCCGCACAACGCTCTCGAGCCTCACATTGACGCCACCACCATGGAGATCCACCACGGCAAACACCACGCCACCTACGTCTCCAAACTCAATGCGGCCATCGAAGGAACTGATCTTGGAAACAAGTCCATTGAAGACCTCATCAGGGATCTTGACAGTGTTCCGGAAAATATCCGCACAGCCGTGCGCAACAACGGCGGCGGCCATGCCAACCACTCACTTTTCTGGCAGATCATGAGCCCCAATGCCGGAGGCACTCCAACCGGCAAGCTGGCAGCGGAAATCGATGCCGCTTTCGGCAACTTCGAGTCCTTCAAGGAGAAGTTTGAAGCCGCCGGTGCCGCACGGTTCGGAAGCGGATGGGCATGGCTCATCGTGAACAACGGCAAACTTGAAATCACCAGCACACCGAACCAGGACAGTCCGGTCATGACCGGACAAACCCCGATCCTCGGCTGTGACGTGTGGGAACATGCATATTACCTCAAATACCAGAACAAGCGCCCGGATTACCTCAAGGCATTCTGGAATGTTGTCAACTGGAACAAAGTTGCAGAACTCTACGGCTCAGCCACTGCCTGAGTTTCACGTATCGGATAAATAATTTGTTTTCCCCATCATCCGGCGGACCTGATCCGTCGGATTTTTTATTGTCCAAACGGGTTCCGGTTTCTCCGGGTGGCACCTGGCAGAAATGTATGGATGATGAGTGGATGTGATACAGCCTGCGGATCTTCAATGGCAGGCCGTATCACAGGAAATGGGAAGGCACTTCCGAATGGTGGTTGCCGGTCAGTTGATCTGCTGCATGAGAAAAGGAAGCAGTTCGCTGATGGGGATGCGCCGCTGCTGCATGGAATCGCGGTCGCGGAGTGTGACGCTGTCCTTGGTTGAGGGGTCCTCGCCGTCACCGATGGTGTCGAAGTCGATGGTCACGCAGAAAGGCGTTCCGATCTCATCCTGCCGGCGGTAGCGGCGTCCGATGGCACCGGTCTCATCATAGAACACATTCATGTATGGCTGGAGCATCTCCTTGACCTCCCTGGCCCGCTGCACGATTTCGGGGCGGTTTTTCAGGAGCGGGAGGATTCCGACCTTAATCGGCGCAACCCGCGGATGGAAGCGAAGGATGGTGCGGAGTTCTGTCCTGCCTTTCTCGTCGGTGACTTCCTCCTCGGCGTAGGCATTGCAGATGAGGGCGAGGACGAGCCGGTCGACACCCGCACTGGGTTCAATGACATGCGGCACATAACGAGTCCTGGCGTCGTCATCAAAGTAGTCCATGGGTTTGCCGCTGAACTGCTGATGCTGAGTGAGGTCATAGTTGCCGCGGGCGGCGATACCCTCGAGTTCCTCGGTGCCAAAGGGGAATTTATAGAGAATATCCACCGTGGCACGGGCATAATGCGCCAGATCCTCCTTCGACTGGTAATACAGTTCGAGAGTTGACCGGTCGAGACCGATGCTTTCATACCATCGCATCCGCTGTTCCACCCAGTATTTATGCCACTGGCTCCACCCCCAGTCCGGTGCCGGGTTGTCCAGAGAATCGGGTTCTTTTTCGGGGTCCGCGCCGGTGACTTCGTCGGGTTTGATGAAAAACTCAACCTCCATCTGCTCGAACTCCCGCGATCGGAAGGTGAAATTTCTCGGGTTTATCTCATTGCGGAAGGCCTTGCCAATCTGGGCGATACCGAAAGGAACCTTCTTGCGGGACACTTCCTGAACATTGCGGAAATTTGTGAAGATTGCCTGAGCCGTTTCCGGGCGAAGATAAGCAGTGTTCTTCTCGTCCTCCACCGGACCGACAAAGGTCTTGAACATCAGATTGAAGGCCCGCGGCTCGGTCAGCTGTGCACCATTCTCCGGATTGAAGGACGTCACACCTGTGACTTTCTCGGTGCGGTCCAGATCGGGTGTCGGTTTATCCAGACCACGCCCCTGGTAAAACTGGACGGCGACCTTGTCGGCGCTTCCGGGGTTTTTGCCCTCCGGAAGCAGCACTGAGAACGCCTCGCTGGAGGATTTGCCGGATTCCTCATCACGGGCACCCCTGTAGTGGTAGACTGTACCGTCCATGGGGTCGATCTGGTCGGCGCGGAAGCGCTTGCGGGTCACACGGCAGTCGGCCATGGGATCAGAAAATGTGCTGGTATGCCCACTGGCTTCCCAGACTTTCGGGTGCATGATGATGGTCGCGTCGATGCCGACGATGTCGTCGCGGTGTCGCGTCATGCACCGCCACCAGTAGTCCTTGACGTTCTTTTTCAGCTCGGCCCCGTATGGCCCGTAGTCCCAGAATCCATTGATACCCCCGTAAATCTCGGAGGACTGAAATATGAACCCGCGCCGCTTGCACAGCGACACGATCTTCTCCATCAATGCTGAATTCTTTTCTTTGGGCTTCGCCATAAGGGCCAAAAACAATCAGGATTACGCCGGGTTTTGTCAAGTTCCAGAGCCGTGTCGTTATTGGAACGCGTTGCCTGGTCCGGCTTCCTGCCAGCTGCCTGTTGCGGAAATATTCAATCATCCTCCACTTCGGCGGAATCACGAATCGGCCCGGCATGGGCCGGGTGCTCACAATTTTCAGTGGCGGACCGAATAATTGGAGAGACAGTTGTTGAGAATATGAAGATCGGGATACCCAGAGAAGTGAAGGTCAAGGAGAACCGGGTTTCATGCACACCGGGCGGTGCGAGGATGCTTATCCAGTCCGGACATGAAGTTCTTGTGCAGAGCGGTGCGGGAATCGGATCCGGTTACCCGGATGAGGATTACCGGAGCGCGGGCGCACGCATTGTCCCCGAGGCAGCGGATGCATGGGCTGCCGACATGGTCATCAAAGTCAAGGAACCCATGAAACAGGAGTATGGATTCCTGAGACAGGACCTGATCCTTTTCACCTACCTCCACCTTGCAGCCGATGACGCCCTGACTGGAAAACTGGTGGAGTCCGGAACCACCTCCATCGCCTATGAAACCGTGCAGAGTGGACGGCGTCTGCCGCTGCTGGAACCGATGAGCGAGATAGCCGGGAGAATGAGCGCCATAGTGGGGGCCTACTTCCTCAGCCGTGCGCAGGGGGGCAAGGGCATCCTGCTGGGCGGCGTGCCTGGAGTGCTGCCGGGAAAAGTCATGGTCCTGGGGGGCGGAACGGCAGGTATCAATGCCGGTCGTGTGGCTGCCGGCATGGGAGCCGAGGTGACTATCCTCGAAGTCGATCTCGAGAAGATGCGTTTCCTGGACATCTCACTGCATGGCACCGCCCATACACTCTATTCCAATGAACAGAACCTTCTGGAGATGCTTCCATCGGTGGATCTGCTGATCGGCGCGGTCCTGCTCCCCGGTGCCCGCGCACCCAAGCTGGTCAAAAGAGAGTTTCTCTCGGTGATGAAAAAGGGATCCGTCTTTGTGGACATCGCAATCGATCAGGGAGGGTGCTCTGAGACCTCAAGACCAACAACCCACGACAACCCGATCTACGAGGAAGAGGAAATTGTCCACTACTGCGTGACAAACATGCCCGGAGCGTATGCGAGGACGGCCACTCAGGCACTGACCAATGCCACCCTGCCCTATGCCCAGAGAATCGCCGACAGGGGATTGATTGCCGCCTTGAAGGAATCCTCCGATCTGGCACTGGGTCTGAGCACCCACCGGGGCGCTCTTTTCAGCCAGGCTGTCAGCCATGCCACAGGCCTGCCTTACACTCCACTCGACCTCAGCAGCTTCTGAAAAATCACTTCAAAGTATTGAAGTGATGTGCCATCCGACAGTCGGTCTCAGCATCCAGCCTACTGGCGGGTAATGGTCTCGTGGAGATTGAGAACCGCTCTGGCGGCACTCGTCCATGCGGCGACCTCGGTGACCGGGAGGTGTTCCGGCACCGGGTATTCCCCGACATCCAGAAGCTCGCGGGCCTTTTCCGGATTGGCTGAGAAATGAGCCTGGTGGGTTTTCACCAGATCGAGGAGCACGGAGCGTTCGTCAGAAGTCGGCCGGCGCTGCAGTGTTCGCCGGTAGATGTGATCAAGTCTGAGGTCCGGCGAGGTGAACTGATCCACGGTTGTCTGGGCGAGGACCCTCGAAGCTTCGACAAATGCGGGATCGTTCAACAGCACAAGGGCCTGCAGCGGCGTGTTCGAAATCGGACGCTGGGCAACACATTCCTCGCGGTTCGGCGCATCAAAGGTGAGCATCTCGGGATGAACAAATGTCCTTTTCCAGAAAGTGTAGAGTCCGCGGCGATAGAGTTTTTCCCCGGTATCCTGATGGTAGACATGCGGGACTCCGACGCTCTTGTATGAATCTGCCCAGTAACCGTCCGGCTGGTAGGGCCTGGCACTGGGGCCGCCTATCTGCTGGGTCAGAAGGCCGCTTACTTCAAGAGCCGTGTCGCGGATGAACTCCGCCTGAAGCCGGAAGCGGGACTGTCGCGCATACAGGCGGTTGCCGGCGTCGACCTCCATCAATTCATCACTGACCCGGCTGGTCTGACGGTAGGTGCTGCTGGTCACGAGGAGACGGACCATGTGCTTGATATCCCATCCGCTTTCCATGAATTCAACTGCCAGCCAGTCGAGGAGATCCGGATGACTGGGCCATTCACCCTGGTAACCAAGATCATCCAGCACGGCGGACAGACCGGAACCGAAAAACAGATACCAGAGACGATTGACCATCACCCGGCTGGTCAGGGGATTTTCCCCGGAAGTCAGCCAGCGGGCCAGATCCAGCCTGTCAGCCCTGCCGTCCTTGCTGATACTGCCAAGGAACTCCGGAATGGCCGGATCGACCAGCGGACCCGTTTCATCGAGGAAGTTCCCCCGCGGGAGAATCCTTATCATCCTCGGTTCCTCTCTCTGCTTGGAAATCACTGTCCACAACCCATTCATACTGATGCGTTCACGCTTCTGTTCCAGCTTGCGGATTTCATTGCGATCGGCACCGGATTCGCGGAGGGCGGCTATTTCCGTGTCGATTTGATCCATCTGGTTGCTGATTTCGGGATCGAGTTGAATGGACGGATGGAAGATTCCCGTTCGACGGCCGCTGGATACCAGATCCGGCTCGTCGAGGTCGGCGAAGAAAGCCGCCATCGAGTAAAAGTCCTTCATGGTGAAGGGATCAAACTTGTGATCATGGCATTCGGCGCACATCAGTGTGGACCCGAGCCATACCGACGCAACATTGCGCGTCTTGTCGGACATGTATTTGGCGCGGTATTCCTTTGGCTGGGCGCCCCCCTCCCCTGTGACCTGGTTCATGCGGTTGTATCCGGAGGCCACCAGTTGCGAAGTTGTGGGATCGGGCAGGAGGTCACCGGCAAGCTGCTCAATGGTGAACCGGTCAAAGGGACGGTTTTCGTTGAAACTGTCGATTACGTAATCGCGATAGGGCGTGCTTCGGCGTTCGTCATCGGAGTGGAACCCCATGGTGTCGGCCCATCGGACCAGATCCAGCCAGTATACGGCCATCCGCTCCCCGAACTGCGGTGCATTGAGAAAGTGGTCGACGAGGCCCTCATAACCGCCGGGGATATCACCGCGCAGATAGGACTCGACCAGTCCCGGCTCGGGGGGCAGTCCATTGAGGTCAAAACTCAAACGCCGCACCATGGTCCGGGCATCGGCCTCTTTGCTGAATTCCAGCCCCTCGCGATCGAGACGGCGCGCGACGAATGCGTCCACAGGATTATCAAACCGGCCACTTTCAGGGACGGCAGGACGGACAGGAGGGATGTAGGCCCAGTGCTTCTCATAGGCAGCGCCCTCTTCAATCCACTGGCGCAGCAGGGATTTCTGATGAGCCGTCAGGGATTTCTCCGAATCCGGCGGCGGCATGACGTCATCCTCATCATCGGATTCGATGCGGTAGATGAGTTCGCTTTCCCCGGGATTTCCGGGGACGATGGTCGCATAGCCATTCCGAGTCTCGAGGGCACTTTCACGAACGTCGAGCCGGAGGTCGGCCTCGCGTGTTTCCTTGTCGAAACCATGACACTGAAAGCAGTTTTCCGAGAGGATCGGCCGGATATCCCGGTTGAACGAGATTGTCTCGGGCAGCTCAGCTGCGGCGGCAGAACCGATGACTGCGGCGGCAAGGATTGTCGGTGTCAGGAAGGATGGTCGCATCCACATGGGCGGTTTCTGGAAAAAGATATTCATCACGCGAGGAGTCCTTTGACGACGTGGCCGTGGACATCGGTCAGCCGGTACTGTCGTCCCTGGAATTTGAAAGTGAGTTTTTTATGATCGATGCCGAACAGGTGCATCATGGTGGCATGGAAATCGTGAACGTGGACGACATCCTGGACAGCGTAATAACCGAGTTCGTCGGTGGAGCCCCAGGAAATGCCGGGCTTCACGCCGCCACCCGCCATCCACCATGTAAAGCCCTTGATGTGGTGGTCGCGGCCGCTTCCCTGGGCCATCGGCGTGCGGCCGAATTCCCCGCCCCAGACCACCAGCGTGTCGTCGAGCATCCCGCGCTGCTTGAGGTCTTTCACCAGTGCCGCACTGGCCTGGTCGACGAGTTTGGATGCCGTGGTCATGTCCTTGACCAGATTGCCGTGGTGGTCCCAGCCACGATGATAAAGGTGGATGAAACGGACATTTCTCTCTGCCAGCCGCCGTGCCAGGAGGCAGTTGGAGGCGAAGGACCCGTCGCCGGGGCGGCATCCGTACATGTCGATGATATGCTGCGGTTCACCTGAGAAATCGGTCAGCTCCGGCACGGATGCCTGCATCTGAAACGCCATCTCGTACTGCGAGATCCGGGTGGAGATTTCCGGATCACCGGTTACACCTTTCTGGAGGGAATTGATGCGGTTTATCGACTGGATGACGTCTGCCTGCAGTGAGCGGTCGACGCCATCCGGATTGCTGATGTAGAGAACCGGATCGCCTTTGGAGAGGAATTTGACACCCTGATATTTCCCGGGCAGGAACCCGCTGTGCCACTGGCGGGCTGCTATCGGCTGAGCCTGACCGCCGCCCACGCTGGTCAGAACCACAAAGGATGGCAGGTTGTCCGACGAATCTCCCAGTCCATAGGTAAGCCATGAACCCATACTCGGTCTCCCCGGCACCCCCGAGCCCGTATTGATGAAAGTATGAGCGGGGTCGTGGTTGATCTGCTCGGTCACCATGGACTTCACCACGGCGATGTCGTCGACTATGCCGGCGATGTGCGGGAAATAATCGCTCACCAGTGTACCGTTCTGACCGTATGGGCGGAACTCGGTCATGGGTCCTCGACAGGTGAGTGTCTGCCCCTGAAGCTGGGCTATGGGCTGGCCTTTTGTGAATGAGTCGGGCATGGCCTTGCCATCCATGCGTGCCAGCTCAGGCTTGTAGTCGAAAGACTCGAGGTGAGATGGACCGCCGGCCATGCAGAGGAAGATGACACGCTTCGCACGGGGCGCCACGTGAAGTGGATTGACAATCCCACCCCCAATGGAAGCCTTCAGCATCTCTGGCCTCAGCAGCGAACCCAGGGCCATAAGCCCAAGCCCTTTTCCAGCCTGGCCAAGAAACAATCTGCGATTCAATGCAGTCTCACCGGTCATGAATGAAAGCCTAACCGCGGGGGCAGTGGATTTCAATAAATCACCGACTTTTAAGACGCATCGCATGCGTCGCATTGGTCTGGTCTTGCCCGCCCACCGCCATCGCCTACAATAAATGTATGCAATGCGTTTATCAGGCCAACAATTCTCTGGAAGCCCGTATGATTGCCGACATGCTGGCCATGAACGACATTGAACCGGTCATCGAAGGCGAATCGCTCCAGATAGCAGCCGGAGAGGTGCCGGTCATCGGACTGGTAAGAGTCAATGTGGAGGATGGCGATGCCCCGGAGGCACTGCGTCTGGTGCGGCAGTATGAGCGGAACCGGACCACCGGGGCAACCCCGGCAAAGCGCCACCCGGTGCTCAGATTCATCGATGCTGTTCTCGCCGCGATCACCAGATGCATGAAGGCAATTGCCGGCCAGCGACGCACACCCCCACTTGAAAAATAAAATGAAATGGCAGACTCTTCAGAACCGCCACTTCGATTACACCTGAATTCAGATTGAACCCGACCTTGAAAATCCAATATATCAACCGGCCCCGGCTGTGGAGAGAAGTCTTTATCCTCTCCCTGATGGTGAATTCATTTGCCATGGCGGCCACCGCTTCGACTGCAGTCGAAATTCCTGCCTTCACCGCGTATGCCAACGAGGAACAGCCCGCGAAACTCAAAGACCGGAACTGGAGACAGCGCGTCAGAATCTCGGAGGACAACGGCATCACAAACTGGAAAGGCGATGCCGAGTCTGTCTCATGGTTCGGGCAGTTCAGCCGTGACGGAATTGTGGAGTGTCATATCAACTGGACCCCAGCCGCGGACGGAGACTATTCCTTCGAACTTGAGGTTCTTGACCAGTTGAAGACAGTGCATGTCAATGAAGCCGTTGCGGGGTCGTCCATGAAGGTGGATCTGGGGAGTTTCACGATTCCTGAGGGAACCGGGTATGCCGAATTCCGACTTCGATCAAAGAACGGGGACGGGACGGACAATGGCCGGATTGAATCCCTGGTGCTTGTCGATCCGGACGCATCGATGGTTCTTGAGGATTTCCATTTCAACCCGGAGCCTCGACGCAATGCAGCGTCAGTTCACCTTTTCTACCCGGTGGATCGGGACGTGGAGGTGGCCGCCTTTTACTGCGAAATGAAGGCGCTGGAGGATCCGGTCTGGTCGTATTACATGGCAACCGGCTGGCACCGCGGGTATTTCGGCATGCAGGTCAACAGCGACACTGAACGACGGATCATTTTCAGTGTCTGGGACAGCGGCGATGAAGCGATTGACCGCGGCCGCGTCGCCGATGAAAACCGCGTCAAACTCGTCGCCCGCGGCGAGGGGGTTCATACCAATGATTTCGGCAACGAGGGAACCGGAGGACATTCACATCTCAAATACATGTGGAAAACCGGCACAACCCAGAAATTTGTTGTGACGGCCCGGCCCGTGGATGGCCGGAGGACCATCTTCAGTGGCTATTACTTTCATCCTGACAAAAATGAGTGGATGCTGATTTCCAGCTGGAACGCCCCGAAGGACGGCGGGTATCTCAGGGGCCTCTACAGCTTCAGTGAAAACTTTGTGGGCGCCAATGGTCACCTTCTCCGCAAGGCCCTCTATGGAAACCAGTGGATCAGGGACAGCAGTGGCAGGTGGATCGAATTGACTGAAGCAGGCTTCAGCCACGACCCTACCGGACGCACAAACAGACTCGACCGCTTCATGGGATTGGAGGACGGGCAGTTCTTTCTCAGCCACGGCGGATTTGTCAATGGCTACACTGAATACGGAAAGCGATTCACCCGGAAGGCTGTCGGAGTGCCACCGGAACTTGAACTTCCCTCCCCCGATACGCAGTAGGACCACGATTCATTCCACTCGATGACAAAGCGAATTCCCTCCGGGCAACGGCATACAGGCCGGCAGCTGACGACAGTGCTATTACTGATACTGGTCTTTGACGGAATCTGTTCCCGTGCGACGGCGGGACTGGAACTCCATGGGTATCAGGTGGTGCCGCATGTGCAGTCCGACGAGATGCAGTATCGGCGGGCGGCTGACTTCGACCTTGGCGCAAGAGTCCAGCTCTTCGTCCGCAACACCGGTGATGAAGCCATTGAAACCGGTGAGGACACGGCTGTTGAAATCAGCGGCAAATCGCCATCACAGTGGCTTGAAAGCGGCGCATGGACATGGCACGACTTCCCGTCCGCATTAGAGGAAGCCGGAATCAACTCACCGGTCCGGGCGGGGGAAATCACCTGCTGGAGCTTCAACACATCCGGATCGGCGTGGCTCAACGGCGACGATTCATGCCGGTTCTCGATCGGCGAACGACAGTGGCGTCTCGAACTCAGTCCGCCGGAGGTGTTTCTCTCAGCAGTCACATTCACCGGCCCGGAGGATTCAATTCAGCCCGACAACTGCATTGTCTACATCCAGAATGACTCCGATGATCCGATAAAGTTCAGCGGCATGCGGCTGTGGACCAACCGCAATGCCGACCGGGATTCATGGAACAGCCTGCGTGGAGGATTATGGTGGCGGGACTTCTATCCCGCAGGCCGCACCCGGACAATTCCTGCCGGCGAAAAAGGCCGCCTTGAAATACGCACCGGTCCGCTGCCACCCGGGTATGGCATTGTCGAACTGGAATTTGCCGATACGACTGGATCCCCCCTTCCGCCGGTCATGGCGTGGCTGAGAGTGAAGAAGGAAGCTTTTGATATCAGCGGCGGATGGGTCAATTCGAGTATCCGCGGGCGGAATTCGCTGACAGAGGAGCTGTTTCTCAAAACTCTTCGGGGCATGCACCTCAACACAGCCCACATAGGACCCGTTGGCGGGTATACCGACAACCCCGATCTTTACACCAGATACCCCCTCAAATATTTCAACAAACTGGACCCCATCGAAGCTTATGACCGGGATGAACTGCTGCCCCGTATCCACGGCGTCGAGTTTCTGGGAGAGCCGCAGTATGGCGGCGGCACGCCGGTGCCGCCCATGAAAGTGTGGCAGGAACTCGCGCCATACATGCCTTCACGACTCCACACCACCGTCACGCACAGCGAGGAGCGAATCTGGCGACAGTATTCAGGTCTGTCCGATTACCCGCACTATGACGCCTACAGGGTCTGCGCACCGGCAGCCGACGCATGGGCCCGGTATGACAGGTGGAATGGAAATCGCATTCGATGGGCGGCTCCACTGGAGACCATCGGGACCATGACCCGTTCCCTGCGTGATCTGAACCGCCCGACTCCAGTGGCCTACTGGTCCCAGGGCGCTCACAATGGCTGGGGCCAGTACGGCGGAAGAGCCCGCACATCCCCGACCCCAATGGAACTCAGAGTCCAGGCCTGTCAGGCGCTGGCCAACCGGATCACTTCACTCTACTGGTTCAATCTGAGCCTTCCGTCGATCCTGAAGTTCCCGGATCTCATCCAGCCCATCACCGAAGTCAACCGCGAGATTCGAATGCTCGAGCAGTTTTATATCCATGGCGACGCGACATTCCACCAACGCCTTTTCAACAATGGTATGCCGGACTGGGACCTGAATGTCATTTCCACGGACAATGAAGCACTGCTTTTTGCCACGGACCTCACATATAAGGCGGATACGGATCGGAAACAGTTCGAATTTGCTTCAGCACGCGAAGCAGAACTGGCATTCAGACTTCCCTATTATCTCACGGACAGAATCACCGCCTTGAAACGTATCGACGCGGGGGGAGCCTATGAGGTCGAGTGGAAACTGCAGGATGGAATGGCTGTCATTCGTGACAGCAACATCCCCGCTGTGGGCATCTACCTGGCCTGCACTGACGCAAAGACACTGACCGATGTTGAAAAGAAACGGTTGATGCTTCTCAAAGAAGAGGTTTCCTTCGGGTTCTCACCCGGCACTGAAATCAGGGACCTTGAGCAGCTCAGGGCGCTGATGCAGGACAAGTGAAGGGCCAGTCCGTTCAGTCCACAATTTCCAGCGGTGCGCGGCACATGGCCAGGAACATGAAATTCAATTCCTGTTGTTCTGTGACCAAGAGGACAAAAGAAAGAGAACAAGAACTCCGGCTGCCAGCAGGACACAAAGGGACCCGGAGACCAGAGCAGGGATCCTCGCTGCCTCAGGAATATAACTCGCGGATCCTGAAGCAGTGTGCAGGAACTTGAAGCCTGCAATCAGCATGGACACCTCAAAGAATGCCAGCAACCAGAACATCGGGCCTTTCATAAATATATTTCCCTGAACTTTCGCAGTCCGATGGTCAGACGGCAATTCGATATTCGGTGATTCTTCCGAAATCCCTCCACTCTCCATCCTTCTTGTCGCCCTGACTGGCGGCACCACCGAGGACCATGGTTGTCCCATCTTCTGAAAAGCAGACGGATGTCACCCGGTAGCCGCAATTCAGGCTGTGAATCAACGCACCGTCCTCAGCGTTGAAAAACCCTGTATTCCACTGCCCCTGGGCCAGCCGGCCGGCCATCACAAAAAACCGCCCTCCGGGATGGAAGACAATGGATTCCATCAGTCCCCGGCCCCGTTCGTCATCGCGGATTTCGAGCTTTTTAGCGGGTCCGTCCGTCGGTGTCAGATCGAAGAGCTGCCATGTCTGTTTTCCATTTCCGGCCATGGGATCTCTCATCGGCCCCATCCCGCAGGCCACAAGCCCACGGCCGTCGGGGGTGAAACACAGATCGAAGATCCCGCCAATGTAGTGGTGGCTTTTGATGATTCCCCAGCTGGTGAAGTCGGGGGTGTTCCATTCGTTGAACAGACCGCCACTGTGCAGATCCCAGATACGGATGTCGCCCATCATGTTGGCTGCAGCGAGATACCGGCTGTCGGGACTGAATGCAACGGAAAGCACCGGAGGGAGATGGGAGAATGAATGCATCAGACTGGCACTTTCCGCATCATAGACTCTGACGCATGGTTCAGTCTCGGGAGCCGGTTCGTATTTATATCCCCCACAGAGGTATTGTCCGGAAACAGAGGCCGCCATCCGGCCATCGGGAGAAAGCCTCATGTTCCACGACCAGAAATTGTGTGCATGGACCTCATGGCGCAATTGACCCGACCGGTGGTCAATCCACTGGAGCCGTCCATCGTATCCACTGCTGATCAGGGTCCCGGGGCCGGAGGGATTCCAGCAGACCGAAGAAGCGTAGCTGCCGTGCCTCCCAAGCATCCGGGATTCACCGGACCGGGCATTGACCTGGTAAACTCCGCCGTCCATGCACGCGGTGAACAGCTCAGCCCCTGAGTCCGAAAAACTGTGAAGGGCCATTCCGAGAACACCGGTTGCAACTTTGCTGCTGCCGGTTTCCTCGAGCCCGATCTTCAATTCTGCTGTTTGGGTGTCAGTGTCCATATTCAATCAGGGAAGTGGATGTCATCTCAGGCGAGCACCTTGTGGATTGGCGGTTTTCTGTCCTCGACCCGGTGGAAAGTCGGGAATCCAGGCAGGTCGTACTCGGCATACGGATCAATACCGAGTGCACTGAAAATAGTCGCAAACAGGTTTTTCTCATCGAAAGGATCTTCGGTTACTTCTATGCCTTCGGGGTCGGTCGCCCCGACGACAACACCCTGACGGATGCCGCAGCCGGCCAGTGCCAGACTCCATGCATTGGGGTAGTGATCGCGTCCGCGTGAAGCATTGAGCCACGGAGTGCGCCCGAACTCACCCATCATCACCACAAGAGTGTCATCGAGAAGTCCGCGCACTTCGAGGTCAGTGATGAGCTGGTAGATGATGTTATCCAGGTCCGGTACGAGCATCTGGTAGATTTCATGGTGAAAGACATGGCAGTCCCACGGCATGCCGTTGGCCACCATGACAAAAGGAGCGCCATTTTCAACCAGATGGCGTGCGAGCAGTGTATGCTGTCCGAAAGTTCCCTGACCATAGCGTTCCCGGTCAGCGGCCGGCAGCTTTTCCAAGTCGAAAAGATCAGCACAGCTCATGAGGCCCTTCACACGTGAATAAGCCGCATTGACCGAACGGGCGGCCGAGCTGTCGCTTTCATTCTGGTATTTCCGTGTCAGGAACTGCCTGAGGGCCTCGCGCTCTTCGTGGTCTTCGGTTGTCATATCGGCAATCCGTTTCACATCGGGGATACGGTATTCGCCGCCAAGCCGGACCGGTCCGTACTGCGCTCCGAGCCATCCGGCCCAGTTTCCCGCTTTGAAAGCCTTGAACTCATTCCCTTCCGGACAGGGATCAAGCAGAATGAAATTCGGGATCGGGCTGTCGAGATGACCGAGCTGCTCTGCCAGCACAGCGCCAAGGGTCGGACGGGTGAAGGGCGGTCTCGGACCGGCACCACGGTTCAGAAGATCTATCCCCTGAAAATGTTCGGATTCACTTGTCCTCATCGAACGTATGATCGAGAGTCTGTCGGCGATAGTCGCGCTTCGCGGCATCAGCTCGCTGAAGTGAACTCCAGGCAGCGCGGTTGGGATGGACCCGAACGGTCCGCCTGATGCAGTGCCGGGCTTCGGATCCCATGTTTCGAACTGACTGGGTGCTCCGCATAGCCAGAGGAGGATGCAATGCTTGCCCTTGCGCCGGGCAATTTCGGCAAAGGTCCGGGGCGTGAAGAGCCCTGCCCAGCTCATCATCGAAATGGCACCGCCACCCGCCAGCCCCTGCAGGAAACGTCTTCGATGAAGTCCGTGTTCGGTATCGGAGCAGTGATGCTGGCGGACATTTTTATGTGAATGCGGATCCATGATGAAATCGAAGCTGGTTGATTATCAAATATCGCTCGCCGGTCTTGTTAATGATTGAGCATGAACTCGGGAGTGTTGAGCAGCGCCCAGACAAGGTATCCAGTGGCAGCCTCCTGCCGGTCCTCCCGCTCGCGGAGAAAGGAAACACTCCTTGCGGATTCCCCGGAGTCCGGATTCCGGAGCAGAATCCGACGGAACGCCGCCTTGACCCTGTCTTCGAGGGTCTCCAGTTCGAGAAGATCATCGACCAGGTTGCCCGGCCGGCGCTCAGTCAGCCAGTAAACTTCGGGTGAGTTTGAGAGGAACATCGCCTGCTGCAGGGACACATTGAATTCCACCGGGAAGAGATCGGGAAAGAACTCTATCATCCGCTCCCTGAGTCGTGAAATTTCAGTGGGGACATCTTCGGCGTTGAGGAACGGGTCGTTTCCGGTTGCTGTGACAAAGCTTCGCCACAGGGCTTCTGCGGGCAGAGGCTTTTCCATAAACCCGGCGAACAGTGATGGATCGCGAAGAGCGCGGGGATCTGCCGGGCGTGTCCGCTGGTAGGCACGGGTGCCGGTAATGGACCGGATCAGCCATTTGATATCAAAACCGGACTGCACGAACTGCCTCGAAAGCCAGTCCAGGAGTTCCGGGTGACTGGGCGGGTGGAATGAGTTGATTTCGTCGACCGGATGCACCAGTCCACGGCCGAGTAAATGCGCCCACAGGCGATTGACCATCCCCCTGGCCGCCAGAAAATTGTCCTCCTGTGCCACCGCCCGCGCAAACTCCGCACGTCTCGAAAATCTGGGAAGACTCGGAAGCTCCGGTTTCTCATTTTCAGCCACGGGCGGGATCACATAATTGCCCGGATCATCCACCGGCTTTTCTCCTGGCGGGGGAGCGGATTCAGGAATGAACACGCCATTGAAAAAATCCAGTCGCGCCGACTGGGTTTCCTTGCGGAGATTGGCAAATTCAAGAAATCCGCCGACTGCCGACTCGGCAATGCCGATACCCTCCTTTGTGGAAACGTTTTTCGAGCGGTTGAAAGCGGCAACCATGGCCCAGTAATGAGCCTGTTTGATTTCATGTGCCAGAGGGTGGTCGTGACACTGGGCACATTTCATCTGGGTGCCGAATGCCACGGGGGCAACCGCCTCGGCCATGGCCTGATAATCGTCTTTCCTCTCGTAGAGAAACCACTCCGAGCCCAGTGACTCCGGGGACTCCGGACGGGCCACGATCATCTCCGAAAGGGCCACGTTCCATGGACGGTTCTCCTCAAATATATTCTCCAGATAATCGAACCACTTGTGCTGCCTGCGTCGGTCCTCCCAGGTCATACCCCGGCGGCCCATGAGGACTCCATCAAAAATCTCCCGCATGTGGACAGGGTATCCGGGATCATCCAGCAGCCGGTCGACGAGAGCGGAGCGCTTTCCGGTCCCGCCCTCAAAAATGAATTCCTCAAGATCCCCGGCGGAAGGAAGTCCGCCTGTAAGATCCAGCCAGACCCGCCGTGCAAACTGGAGATCGCCGGCGACAGGAGCAGCGCCTACACCTTCCCCGGCGAGCCGCCGGTCAAGGAAGTAATCGATCACACGGGGGATATCCCAGTCATCCGGCGGCGTCCATGAACTGCCATCGCCCTGACCGTCGGGGCCATGATCCAGCGAATAGTCCGCCCCTTCCCTATGCGCACTGAGATCCACCTCACCGATAGCGGACAGTGTCCCCGGTCGCAGTCCGCTGACCCAGTTGCGGATGACTGCAATCTGATCATCCGGCAGCTGCGACTTGGGTGGCATGTGAGGGTCCGCCCCGGGAGCAAGCACCTGGACAAGGGCACTCGATTGCGGGTCACCCTCAGCCACTACAGCACCATTGATCCCTCCCCTGGAAAGACCGTGAAGAGTCGTCAGGTCGAGACCGCCCTTTTTCTTGTCGGGATTATGACAATCCGTGCAGTTTTCACTGAAAACCGGCTTCAGTCTTTCGCTGTAGTCGGTCACAACGGCCTGCCCGAAGCAACAGTCGGAAGCCCCGGCCATTGCCAGAAGGCCGGTAAGCATAAGGGATTTAGTAAGTTTACTGCCCATTTTGCCGGGGGAATTTGGAGATTCTGCAGCTATTGTGAAGCAAAACCGTGGCTCCTTCAACTCCATTCGATCGATCCGGGTGACACGTCATGAGCACCTGGATCAGCAGGTTCCGGACGCTTTGAAACGGGATACATCATCGTGCAGGAATAATCAGGGGTCCGCAGCAGGATATGCGGGATCAAAATCTGGTTGATTTCGGGATTATAAATAACTATATCCAACTGGTCGCCCAACCGTCCCCCGGGATCGCTGCCGGCACAAAACGTTTCGCCATGAAAAAAACAGTTATTTCTGCTGTCCTGCTTATGGGGATGGCAACTGCCTCTGCGCAGACTGAGCCCTGGACAGCCGAGGAACTGTCCGGAGACATCGTCTATTTCCTGATGCGGCCAGCTAATCGAATCGAACGCTTCCAACTGAGTTCCAGATCATGGCTGGAACCGGTCAGTCTCGATTCAACCATCTCCGATTTTGAAGTCGATAACGGGAGTCTGTTTATTCTGTCCGGCCCGGCGATCAGTGAACACTCCCCTGACGGCACACGAATACGGGATATCGCCACCATTTCGGGGAATCCCCATACGCTGCTGGCTGAGGAACAGATATTCATTGTGGTGGGAGAGGAGGAAATACATACCGTGAACCGGTCCGATGGCAGGCTCATCGATACCGACGCCACTCCAATGCGCCGGTATTTAAGCACCGGGATTTCCCACGACAGGAGAAATAATTATGTCATTGGACGATCGGAGGGATTTTCTCCGGGAGATATCGCCGCGCTCCGCTACACCGACGACGGATCCATAGTGGACATCAATCAAAGTCCGTATCACGGCGATTTTCCAGGTGCGTCCATGACGTGGACTTTTCCGGACCGGCGGATTGCGATTGATGACTCAGGCACTGTCTACGCAACGCCGGGACTCAGCTACCACAGCAACACTGTTTCCCGCATCCAGTGGATAAGCCAGGTATCAGCAGACGAATACCAATATGTGGCCATCACACCCGATGGAACCGTGCAGCTTCTGGATTCCCGATTTATCGATACTGGCTCACTGCAAACGGATTTCCCTTCGCGGCCGCTTTCAATATACCCTCTGAATGAAAGCGAATTTGTCCTCTTCCGGGAAGACAGCGGCACAATCAATCGTATCGGTTTTGAAATTGTTGAGGCGGGACAATTCAGCCGCCCCGGTCCGGGCGACCCCATCAACCCGCTTCAAACGGGTGTGACCATCGATTCAATGATCCACGATGGCCGGGACACCCTGTTGATTCTGGATTCGGAAAAACACAGTGTCTTCCGATGGGATCTGGTCCGGCATGACTGGGGGACAACGATTCCACTCACCGGCCCGGCAATAGCAATAGGCTATTCCAGGTCGACATCGACTCTCTTTACACTATATCCGAATGGACGCGTTTCCAGCATGGCACTGGAGCCCGGAACCGATGACATCGAAGAATTACCATTTGTCAATGTGCCCGGTATTCCAAATGGAATATTGGTGACAGAAACCACGGTGGTTGTCGGATCAGGCCCTGATGACTTCAGCACGAATGGCATATTGCTGAGTTATAATTTGACCGGCCGGCGAATTGACCTTCGTGAATTTTCATTCCAGCTGTCCAACGCCGTCTGGAGCCAATCGTTACGGAAGATCTTTCATTTCTCTGAGTTTTCATTTCCCAAGCGCCTGTTTTCTCTTGGGATGACCAACGGCGGGCGGTTCGTGGACCTCACAAATGCCAGTTTTAATGATCCTGATGTATATATTGAACCCGTTCGTGTTTCACCGGACGGATCGATTGTGGTGGTTGGATCAGGGGTTGTCTTTGACGGCGGGACCCTCCAGGGCCTCAACCGGCCTTTTTCGAAACCTGTCGTGGATGCCTGCTGGCTGGGACAGCGGATGTTCGTATTGAGTGGTGAATCCCTGACAGAAGTCCTTGAACCGGGCATGATTCCCGGGACTTCAATTGCTATGAATGAGGGGGAAACGCCGATTCGGGTGATTCCGGTTTCAGAAAACCTCATGGCCCTTGTGACGGTTGATGCCGATGAGAGACCCCATTTTTATATCTATGATCCGGACCTGACCATCCATGGACCGCTGGAGCCACAGCCCCGCAAACTCGAGGTCATCAATTTCACCACTTCCGCGGTTGAGATTCGCTGGAATCCGCAGCCGGGTATCAGCTGCCGGGTGGAGCGCCTGGCCGGAGATGGCAGTTGGGAGATTCTTGCCACGGTCGACTACCCACAGGAAGTCTATCTGGACGATCAGGGAGTCGCGCCAGGAAGTGATTTCAAATACCGGGTGATCGCTATCAGCAGCACGGGATCCGCATCGGAACCATCGCCTGTCGCCACTGTTGAACTGCTGCTTCCGGACAGGGTCACCGGCTTCAATGCCGAAGTCCTCAACGAAAATTCCGTGATCCTCACCTGGCCTGATTCCGGCCTGACTCTGAACCACATAATTGAAAGTCGGGTGGATGGAGGCGAATGGGAGGTCCTTGCCACAGTGAGCTCCGGGGTCAGTGAGTTTACGGATTCCACAAGAGAACGCGGCACTGTTGTGGATTACAGAATAACCGCAGTCAATGGAATCGGTCAGTCTCAACCATCGGATCCCGTTCAGGTCAGAATGCCCGTCCTGCCGCCGGTTTTCAACTCACTCATCCAGGTCACGATCATATGGAGTATCTCGGCTCAGTTTCAATGGCCGCATGGGACCAATGTGGATACCTACCGGATTGAGAGATCCCCGCACTCGCCGGACGGATCCCGCGAATTCAGGGTGATTGGCGAAGTGTCACCGGTGGATGGTGAAGAATTCGGAGTGTTCATCGACATGGACAGGCCGGACGACATTCCCGTCGTCTACCAGGTGGTTGCCGTCAATGAGGGAGGCGAATCGAGATCGGTTGAATCAGAGGTGGTGATGGCTATACCATTGACCGAGGCACCATACGCGCCGATCCTTCAGGGCGGTGTCGACGGAAACCTCAATGCATCGCTCTCATGGGATTATATTTTCGATACCCGCCAGTATACAGTCCTGAGAAAGCAGGAAGGACAGGCGGAATGGGAGCAGGTTGCCGAACTGCCACCGGCCGTCACCGAATTCATTGACACTTCCGCAACGCGCGGACTGACCTACAGCTACTCGCTGATCAGCCGCAACGAGGCGGGCAGCTCAGCCCCTTCAAATACGGTCACATTCAATATTTCACAGAAGGTGGTGCTTCTGTCCGAGGATTTCGATAACCCCGATCCCGATTCAAAATCTTTTGACAGCAATTATCATGTTATCCGGCCCGGCGGGTCGACGCAGCTTTCTCAATCTTTTGCCTACTTCCACCTCCCCGGAAGACCCAGATCCATCGAAACAGTGCCACTGCAGTTTCTCAATGGCGGCGAGATCACTTTCCGATTAAAGGCGGGGGACCGGAGAAACACGGACGGCAGCTGGGACCCTCATGAACCGGGCGACGGCATCAATATTGAATACAGCCTCGATCAAATCAGCTGGAGGACGATCCAATACATAGATACCACCGCACCCAATTTTCAAAACTGGGAATCTGTAAGAGTTGAAGTTCCGTCGGCAATTTATAACAAACAGGCCGGAATCCGAATATCACAGCCCCTCCACTCCCAGTCAGGTGATTTCTGGGGGATAGACAATGTGGAAATAATTACCTGGCAATACCTGGTCCCGGAGCCGGTGGAGTTCGGGGTGTTCACATCCATGACCCATGATAGAGTTGCCCTTCTGTGGATCCGGTCTCCGATCGCTGAATACCATAAACTTGAAAAATCACTTGATGGCGGTGCCACATGGCAGGAGCTGGCCATTGTATACAATGAGAATTTCCTCGTGGATGATCAAAGTGTGAACGAAGCCCTCCGGTATCGGATCTCCGCGGGAAACCCGGCCGGATTATCAACAACGGTGGAACTCAGGCCCTCTGTGACCGGCAGTCTTCCACAGCCAGGGCCATCACACCTGGATGAATGGAGACTGAAACATTTCGGCACAACCCTCAACGAAGGCACTGCCGCGAATGACTATCAGAATGTCCCGGGATATTCCAACCTCACCCTGTTTGCCATCGGGTTATCCCCGAATGGTCCACTCCATCGATTCAATGAACAGGACCCGGTAGCGGGTGGCACACCATTGGTGCGTTTCAACCAGTCCACCGGGGCCGTCGAACTCATCTACACAGGCATTCGTGCCAGTGCGATGCCGGAGCTGGTCTATGCCATTCAGACAGCCCCATCCATCACCGGGCCATGGAAGGACTCTGGATTGGCGGCGACCGGAGATCCGCTCGATGAAATCCGGGAAGTAGTCATTTGGTCACACCCGATGGATGATTCCGCGGGTTCCGGACAGTCAACGCTGTTCATAAGGCTGCTGGTCGATTTGATCCGCTGATTCTGTGCTGCTCAGACTGATTTCCGACGAAGCACAATGAACAGCCTCAGCAATTCCCGACTCTTTTGTAAAATGCCCGGATGAGGGCGGATCAAATCATGAAGCATGGTGGGAATGGCCGTTCTTCTGAAACCGGTCTTCCGCCGGAATGAGTTCATGTTCAGGCGGGCATTTTGACATACCATCTGACTTGTCGTCGCAGTGCATCAGCCGGATCCTGGAATGTTCCTCTGAAAAATGCGGAAACCCCGCGGTTCAACCACCAGGCCTGAGTCCCTTTCATGGGTAGAAACCGGTTTCCATTCACCTCCGCGAAGCTGTCCCGCCGTTATGGATGAAGCGGGAATCAGTTTTTGAAAGTCGACCTCGTGGTCCCCTTCGGCATTGAAGAGACAGAGAACCTGCTGATCCGGGAGGGTTCTGAGAAAGGCGATGACCCTTTCGTCTGACCTCAGGTTGATCCATTTCAGGGATCCGTGGCGTAAAGCGGCATTTTCTCTGCGGAGCCGGATAAGAGACTGATAGAACCTGAAAAGTTCAAGATCCGCCACGACCGGACTGACTGCCCTGCGTCTGCCGTATGGATGCGCGGTTTCTGTCTCGAACTTCATATCGGGCCAGATCATGGGCTTACGGCAATCGGGGTCATCGGCACCCCACATTCCCAACTCATCCCCGTAGTAGATATAAGGCGCTCCTGGAGACATGAACTGGAAGGCAATCATCATCCGCAGGACTTTCTTTTCGGAGGCATTCGGCCTGCGGACCAGATAACGTCTGTTGGACTGAAGATTGGCACCATGATCGAGGCGGTATTTCGGGTTAACCACAGCTGAGGCAATCCGCGCCGTGTCATGACTCCCCATCACATTCTGTATATCAAGGATCCTTGCAAGCCCATACTGCTGATGAATGAGATCCAGTTCGCGCTGAAATTCTCTGACAGAGATTTCGCCGGCATTGAAAAACCGCAGGGTATGGTCCCCAAACCGGTAATTCATGACCGAATCGAAAACATCGCCCTGCAGCCATGGTGCTGCATTCATCATCCTGAAGGCGTTGTAGTCATCCCACCATACCTCGCCGGTGAGATAGGCCTGCGGATTGATAGCCTTCACCCGTTTCCGGAAATCACGCCAGAATGACAGCGGACGGTGTTCTGCCACATCCAGTCGCCATCCATCGATACCGTCAGATGGGTCGCCATCGCCATCCGGATCCATCCATCGATGAAGGATCGCCTGGATATGGTCCCTGACAGGCTCCGGCATCCCGTCCTCTTTTTTACTGAATACCGGGAGGTCCCTGATGCCCATCCAGCCTTCGTAATCAAACTCATCTTCATCCGTGTCGGGATCATCCCATCCGGTGATCTCGAACCACTCCGCATACTTACTGGATGGCCCTTCGCTGCGGGCTCTTTGCAGCGCCCAGAAGGGAATTCCAACATGATTGAAAACACCGTCGATGATAATGCGCATGCCGCGCGAATGGACCTCCGAGATCAGGTCGAGAAAAAGCCGGTCGGCGGAAGTCCATTTCCATGTGGATGGATCGGCGGGGTCTTCGGATTCGATTATTCGGGTGTCACCAGCGGGATCGGGACCGAAATGACGGTCCACATGGTGATAATAACGCGCGCCGTATTTGTGGAGTGAGGGAGAGTCGAAAACCGGATTGAGGTAAAGGGCATTGACTCCCAGCTCATGGAGGTAATCCAGCTTGTCGATAATTCCCTGGAGATCACCGCCGTAGCGGCGAAGTTGAGCGGTGTGGTAGAAGTCGTGCCCGGATCGCATTTCCCATTCCTGTCGTTTATACCAGTCGGATGTCCACGGGATGACTTTCCAGTCTCCGGGAACTGTATAGGGCCATGTCCCGAGGCAGCTGCCGGGTGTCGGGTCATTCGATGGATCACCGTTTCTGAATCTTTCCGGAAAGATCTGATACCAGACCGCGTCCCTGAACCACTCGGGGGATGCGGTGGCAGCTGACTCTTCACCGGGATCCTCTCCCCCCGCAACTGCTGACGCGGACATGAGAACACCCACTATCAGAAATGCCGGCAGAATCAGTATCAATATCCAGGAAAACTCCCCGCGGGTCAGCAGCTGCGTATGCATGGGCGGATTGTGGCAGACCCGCCGGAAAACCGCAGTATCAAACGGCTTTGATCTCAGATGTCGGTTGACAGGTATTCGTAACTGGTGACCTGTCCCTCATCGATGTAGATGAGGTATTCGACAGGAATCAACGATCGTTTTTTGGCGGACCATGTGGAATCCCGGTAGATCCACACCTCGGATCCGGCACCTGAATTGAATTTTTCCCCCGGCTCGCCGAGCTGTCTGACCACCGTTTCCGTGTCCATGCGCGGCTGGATCTTATCGAGCCGGGTGGACAGGGTCTCCCTGCCGCCAGTTGCACATCCGCACAGGCACCCAATGCCCGCCACAATCAAAAATTGCCTTACTGATCTCATGATAAGTTACAGATGATTTAAACGACGCGATGGTGCAGGCGGTTAATTGAATCGATCCCCGTGGCTGCTTTCTGGACAGCATGGAAATGGGCAACCGCCCGCCTGAATCAAATGAACTGACATGGCGTCGACAGACGTGTCAGATACCGCTAGGCTGTCCTCTTTTCCGCAGATGCGGTGAATGGATAATCGATATCATGGAACTGAGTGAGAAATTTTTCATGGAGACGGCCGGATGGAAGGCCATGAAGGAAGCGCGGGCCCTGCTGGACTCGCGCAAGGTCCTCAGTGCCACATGGAAGGACCCGGTGCTGAAAGGTGTGGTTCATGCCGGCGGACGGGATTATGCCTGTGGTTTCATCATCCGGAGCCGGACGGACATCGAGAACCTGTGCCGCTGTCGTGACTCACGGGAGTGGGGACAACTGTGCCATCACTCAGTGGCGGTTGGACTGGAAGCGGTTCGAAAGATGGATTTCAAGGCCGGGCGCCTCAAGCCGGAAGCGCGCAGCACAGTTGACATGACCCGCAGCGCAGCAGCCGCCGCGCCGCCCCGGCAGAAACCCGGGAAGATCCTGAACCGTACTTCGGAACCAACCGGACAGACTCAGCCACTTTCCATTGCCGTCGAGCTGCCACCGGCGTGGTTTGAGAATGCGGTGAAAGGCGCAAAGGTTTCGTTGACTTTCTTCGCGGACACAGACGGGCAGCGAAGTCCCCTCGGGGCGGTCAGTCGCGACACCGAGTGGTATGTGGAGGAGGAGGACATGCGGCTCCTCAGGGCTCTCGAGGAGATGGGAATCACCGAGCTGCCTTCACATCTGACACTGGATACGGCCGGCTTCGCCTCACTGCTGAATGACCTCACCGGCCACCCGCGGGTCAGTGTGGTCAGGGGAGGCCCGGAAATCCGGATTTCCGACCGCCCGTGGGTCCCCCGCTGCGAACTCGATGCCAGGGAAGACGGTGCACTTGAGTTGAAAATGATGGATGACCCCGGTGCTGAGCCGCCAGGATTGATCATGGGTCCTCCGGTCTGGGTGCGGGTGGGAGGAACACTGCGGCCGGTCTCGCCGGCAGCATCACAGCTTGACTGGAGCAGGCAGACTCATGTGATCCCGAGAGGGCAGATATCGCGCTTTCTGAACCAGCAGTGGCCGGACCTTGAGGCGACCGGGCAGGTTGTTTCCAGAGTCGACCCGGATCGGTTCACCATTGAAAAGGGAAGGCCACAGTTTCATCTGAGTTTGAATGGCGGACTGGCACGACTTCAGGCACGGCTCCGGTGCCAGTATGGGGTCAGTTTCCACACCCTCAACACAAAGGATGAAGACGCAAAGCAGAAACAGGAATCTTCGGGTGCGTGGATAGCCGATGAAAAGGATCCATTCCGATACTGGACCCGCGACAGCCGTCTGGAAAAACAGGCCGTCAGCGCCCTCACCGATGCCGGTTTCAACCGAATCGAAGACGACGGTCTGATGGAACTCCGCAGTCAGGAAAGTGTCCTGCCGTTCCTCGCCACCGTCTACCCGTTGCTCCGCAAACAGGGATGGAATATCGAACTGGATCCAAGACTCGACAACAGCCTCTCCACCAAAGTCGAAACCATTGAGCCTGATTTTGATTTCATGTCCTCCGGCGAGGACTGGTTCGAGATGACCATCGAATACTCCAGCTCGGATGGAAGCCGCTTTTCAGAAGCGGAGGTCCACGAGTTGCTGCGATCCGGCCGGCCATGGCGGAAAAAGCCCGATGGCCGGATCCAGATGATAAACTCGCCGATGCTCGAGGAATTTCAGGAAGTGCTTCGGGACTGTTCACCCGATCGCCGGGGGGAAAAATACCGACTCGATGCCAGTCAGGCCCCTTTCCTTGTCAATTCCATCAGGGAGGTCTCGACATGGAAGGTCAGAGGAAACCCGGAGGATTGGACCGACCCGTCCTCAGTGGAAGTCACCTGGCCATCGTCCCTGAAAGACATCCTCCGCGATTACCAGAAAACCGGAACCCGATGGATGTACGGCCTCGGCGAAAACCGCCTTGGCGGGATCCTCGCGGACGACATGGGACTGGGCAAGACCCTGCAAACATTGACATGTCTCACCATGCGGCGCGATGCGGGGAAGCGGGCCGGCAACAATCCGGGACCATCCATGGTTGTCTGCCCGACCTCCCTTGTCCACAACTGGAAGGAGGAGGCCAGAAGATTCGTGCCGGACCTCAAGGTCGTTGCCATGCATGGCCCGCGTCGGGAATCACTGCTCCCCGAACTGGCGAATGCTGACCTGATCATCACTTCCTACGCTCTCATCCAGCGTGATATCGATCATTACCTGCCCCTGACTCTGGATGCCGTGTTTGTCGACGAAGCACAGAATATCAAAAACCCGGATTCCAAAAGCGCCCGGGCCCTGCGGAAGCTCCGGGCCTCCACCCGCTTCGCCCTGACGGGAACCCCGGTCGAGAACCGCATCATGGACCTCTGGGCTATCATGGACTTCGTGATGCCCGGATATCTCGGGCAACGCAAAGACTTTCAGATGCGCTACGAGGCTCCCATCGCCAAAGCCGGTGACAAGTCCACTGCCGGGAGGCTTCGCCGACGCATCAGTCCATTCCTCCTTCGGCGCGTCAAATCAGAAGTCGTTCGTGAGTTGCCGGATCGAATCGACCAGATCAGGTTCTGCGACATGTCCCCGGACCAGTCCGCTCTCTATCGGTCGATTCTCGAGTCCGGACGCAGCCGGATCCAGGAAATCGTCGGCACCAGGGGGTTCTCCGGGAATCAGTTCCTGGTTTTCCAGACGCTGATGCGGCTCAGACAGGCCTGCTGTGATGTCAGGCTTCTGGGCGATGATGCACGATTTGAATCGGTGAGATCCGCCAAGCTGGAACTTTTTCAGGAACTGGTCGGGGAAGCCGTCGATGGCGGACACAAGGTGCTGGTTTTCTCACAGTTCACCTCCATGCTGAAGCTGCTCAGGGAACAGCTTGACGAGTCGCAGACCGGTTACTCGCTTCTTCAGGGCGATACCCGGAACAGGCAGAAGGTCATCGATGATTTCAGGACCGACCCTGCTCGGAAAATTTTTCTGATATCCCTGAAGGCTGGCGGAACCGGTCTGAACCTAACCGAGGCCGATGTGGTCATCCATTACGATCCATGGTGGAACCCCGCCGTCGAGGATCAGGCAACCAGCCGCGCCCACCGAATTGGACAGGACCGCGTCGTCACCAGCTACAAACTCATCACAAGGGGCACAATCGAGGAAAAAATACTCCATCTGCAGGATAAAAAGCGAAAACTGTTCGAATCGATGGTCGACGAATCAGCCAAATCGGCCGATAGTCTTACATGGGAAGATGTTCAGGACCTTCTGGACGACAGCGACTTCCAGTAAGAGCAGGTTCCTGAGAGAGCGCAGACGGCGACAGCGCAACTTTTTTGAGCGGCCATTGTCCTGATTGTGTAGAAACAGCATGAAGAAAAGTTTGGCAAAGATTTCAGCAGCAGTGGTCATAGTGGCCTGCGGGGGTGCCTTGTGGTCACCGCTTACAGCTCAGGAGACGACTGAACCGGCAGACGAACCAATTATCGGGGCCGGTGAAAACGCAGCGGCATCAGGCGGACAGAACGATGAAAACCCCTATCTCGCCATCGTCAGGCGCAACGCCTTCGGATTGAAGGAAAAGCCAAAGAAAGAAGAGAAGAAAGAGGAGAAAAAGGAGGAAACCATTGAGGCCGATGATCTGGATATCATCATCAGCGGCTTCGGTGCACGGGGCGACAAAAGATTTGTGTATTTCAAGGTCCCCGACGAGGACAACAAAGGCAAGTATCAGTATTACACTGTCGACGTTGACGATACCGGTGCCAACCCCATCGATGTGCTGGAAATCGGCGAGAAAACCGTGGACATCCGCTACAAAGGCGGGAAGTACACGCTCGAGCTGGCGTCCGTGCAGAACAAACTGACCCGCACCGCATCAAACAACCGCACCAGCAATCCCGGGAACCGCAATGTCCAGCCCAGAAGCGGCGGGAATAACAGTGGAAACACCACAGCCTCATCAGGTGCCGCCCCAACAACCCCTGCTCAAAACTACGCCAGCAACCGCAATGGCAGCCCGGCCGGAAACACTGCCGGGAGGACAAGCCTCCGCGGCGGACAGCTGGTCAACGGCAATCAGGTTCTGCCACGCCGCAATGTTCGTGTCGGTGGCGATGGTGGCGACGGACAGGGGGCTCCCATGATGACTCCCGACGAGCAGATCATCATCATGGAAGCGAACAAACAGTTTAATGAATCGCAGGGAATCCCCATGCCGCCGACTCCTGGACTGCCCACCACCACGGCTCCTGCCGGCGGTTTCTGATTCATGGAGTTCGTGCGGTGAGCAGCGCCGATGCGCCGTCACCATCTTTTCCTTTCCAAAAACTCTGCCGAAAGCCGGCAGAGTTTTTTTGTACTCATGGCTGGAGGCTTTGCAAACGCAAGGTCCCTTCGACCGAGCGGGAGGGAAAAAGGATGCTGCCTGCCGCATCGAACAGCACGTGAACACCATACCGGCCGGTCTCGCCGCAAAGTCGATGCGCTGCAGTCATTGGATCCAGGGCGATGACGGCGCCACAGGATGTCGAAAGAAAAATGCCGTTAACAGGGCCTTCCTCCGCTGCGCCGTCTGCATCCCCTTTTTGGGTGACCACCAGTGCCATCACAGTTGAATCCCGCATCCGGTCCTCGAGGCTGGTTTTCGGTCTGCCAAGGCCGGCCCATGTGCGCCGGAGTTTACCATCAAAATCATGCTGACGAACCCTGCCGTCATCCGACCCTGAAAAAATCATCCCAGATGATTCATCCACCGCCACGCATTCCACCGCCCCGGTGTGATCGGTTATGGTGAGAACCTCACCGCCATGGCCATCAATGGGAACAAGATTCAAAACACCGCCCCTGCCGCCGAGCACCAGAATCCTCTTCGCTTTTGACAGATCCATGGCGTGAACCGGACGGCCGTGATCGAAGATACGCGCAGCACCCGCTTCAGGGATCAACGCATCCCCGCCAGGAGTGAGGCTGTGAACAGCACCACTCTCTCCGGCCGCAAATAAGCGCATTCCAACATTATCGAACCGGCACCTGTAGAGAGTGTCATCATCCACTTCAATACTGGAAAGCTCCCAGTTCCCGTCGCGAAGACGTGCCGCACCCATCACACCTGTCCGGCCTGGAATCCCCCCGCAGAAAAAAACGACCCCGGGCTCCGGTCCAGCACAAACATCAAAGACCCTGAATGAAGGGCTGCTGATGGTGGAAACATGTGTCGCGTCGTGATTCAGGATGTGAATGACTCCATCGGCGGTCAGAAAAAAGCGGCCATCAACGCGGCACCCGCCGGTCACCGGCCCATGACCGGCCATGATTTCAGCATCGGCGGCATTGCTGAAAATTCCGGCCACCAGGAGGGCTGTGGCAATGCCACGGACAAGCACCCGCACGGACCGACGCATGAGGATCAGGAATTTACGGCACATCTCAGGCGAGCATGTCTTCAATGAGAGTGGCATGCGGGTCGATGACGGGCACGGGCCGGCCATCGGGGGACTGCAGTCTTTCATCTGCGGGGAGGCCCATGGCACGAAGCAGCGTGGCAAAGACATCAGCCGGGGATACAGGCTGGAACACCGGTTCCTCCCCGCGGTCATCCGTTTCACCGATGAGCTGCCCACGCCGGATTCCCGCGCCAAAAAGCAGACAGGAACTTGCTCTCGACCAGTGATCGCGGCCTCCCGAGGGGTTGAGTCTCGGGGTCCGCCCGAACTCGGTGGCGAGCAGCAGCGTGACCTTCTCCGAGAGCCCGCGACGTTCAAGATCGAGTATCAGCTCACTCAATGCCTGATTCATCGCGGTGAGTCGTGGAGGAAATCCGTATGTCAGGGCCTGTCCGATATTCACATGGTGATCCCACCCCTGATCCCGGACCAGGACCACCCTGACACCTCCTTCGACCAGACGGCGGGCAAGTAGACAGGATTGCCCGAGCCGGTGCCGGCCATAGGCCTGCCTGATCTCCGGCCGCTCCTTATTGAGATCGAACAGATCCTGAACATGCCGGCTGGTGGAAATGGCCTGCGCCTGACCAAGGAAGAATTCCCGGCTGGCCTCGTCCTTTGAGCGCGGGCCTCCCTGAATGGCCCTGAGCATTTCCACAGCCGAAAGTGTCGACTCCAGCCCCGGCGACGGGTCGAGGTCGCGAACTGAAAAGTCGGGCCTTCCCGGATCACCACCAACATCGAATGGCCCGAATCTGGCAGGCAGATAACCTTGACGGGCATACTCGTGGGCCTCAGGAATGGCAACATAGGCAGGGACGCCGCTGGATGGCTGCACTGTCCTTGCCACCAGGCTGCCAAGCGACGGAAAAGTCAGCAGAGGTGATGGCCTTCGCCCGGTCAGCATGTAATGCGAACCGCGATCGTGATTGCCCTCAGGGCTGGTTATCGAACGCACAACACAGCATCGATCCAGCAGTTTCCCGAGACCGGAAAGCGGTTCGGTCACCATGGCACCGTCGAGACTGCTGCGCACCGCCTCCAGTGGTCCGCGAATGTCAGCTCCAGCCGAAGGCTTGGGATCCAGCGTGTCCAGGTGGCTCATCCCGCCATCCATCCACACCACGATGAGATGCCGGCCAGTCCTGCCAGCTGCATAGGCAGCCTCAAGCAGGCCGGGGATGAACGGCATTGCAGCCAATCCCTTTAAAACGGTTCGTCTTTGAATTGTTTTCATGACTATGGCCCTGCCAGTCCTTTGTTCCTGTTCGTCGGGCAGTCTCTGCCAGGTGACTGTTCCATGCCGCATCACCGGACAAAGCAGAATTCCGGACTCAGAACGAGGGCCTTGAACAGCTGTTCCCACTGGTCCCCGGTGAGTGGTTTGGCGCTTCCGCCGGAAACCGTTTCCAGCAATGCGGCAGCCAGCGCATCATCAAGTTCCACGGAAAAAAGCATTCGATAAAGCTCTACAAGTCTCTGCCTGTCCGAATCGGCTGTGAAAAGTCCCAGCGCTTCAAACTGGTTCCCCGGAATTCTGAGAATCCTCTCAATCCATCCGCTGTTCAGAAGGGACAGCTGCATGGAAAGCGGGTTCTCCTGTGTCTCCAGTGGAGGAAGTGGCACTCCGAGAACACTGGAAAGGGACTGTGTCCATGCAAACACGTCCAGCGGCACTGGCTGCCATGCAGCGAGATACTGATAGGAATGCATTGAAGGCAGGCTCCCCTCCTCCTCGTCCGCGCCACCCATCTGAAAAAGTCGACTGGCTGCGACATACCGGATGAAAGGCTTGAGTCTGAAGCCGGATTTTTCGAACTCGCGGGCCAGATGGTCCAGCAGTGGTTCGTAGAGGGCGGGATTCGAAGAACGGTGATCGTCCTCGGGTGAGACGGGGAAAAATCCCGTGAGGTGACCGAAGATCCGATTGGCGATGTTGCGGCTGAACTGCAGCCGTGCGTCGTTGCGCAGCCACCCGGCAAGCGATGAGTCATGAGCGCCGGCTGCAGGAATGGATTTTAATCCTTTATTGCCTTCTTCAAATGACAGGAGCACCGGTTCAACCGCATGGCCGGTGCCGGGGAGATACAGGCGGTCCCCATCGGTCTTAAAGTTGCCGGACTGCATCCCGGCCATCATCCCAGGGTAATTTGAAGGCGTTTTTCCGATGTCCAGGACGGGGGTCTTTGAAAATGAACTTTGATAGGAGCCCTGCTGTTCGAGATCGAAGTTGGAGAAAGCAGCCGAGAATCCAAGATGATCCATTCGGGTCCATCGGTCGTCCGGGTGATTGTGACAGCGGGCACAGCCAATCCGAACGCCCAGAAGGGCCCGCCCTACGAACTCGGAACGGTCCCGGGGGTCGGCATATCTTTTCAGATAAGAGAAATCCCTGTTGGCACCGAGAACTTCGGAGGCCAGATCGAGGAGTGAACCGTCCCGGGCCACCCGCTCCGAAAGCATGGACTCCAGCCGCCCCATCGCCCCGGAATCCGGTCGCTCAGGAGTCACTTTCACTTCCAGCCACTCAGCCGCCCAGTGCCCCCATCGGGTGTCGTAGGATGGCGATGACAATGCCCGCTCAATCGCATCAGCGACGGCACTATCCAGTGGATCAGTATCCGCATCCGCTTCCGCATTGCGGACCAGTTGATGAAAAACATCGAGTTCCTCGGGGAATGGCGGACGGCCGGCCACGGAGAGGTAGAGGCGACGGGCAACACGCCATGCTTCAGCACGGGAGGGAATACTCAGTCCGGTCCTGTTCAGACACTCCGCCCAAATTGCATCCATAGGGGAGGACTGCACGAAATTCCCGGGCGCCCCTGCATCAGTGCCTGCCAACCCGGCGGGACCGAAGGGTTCACGGAAAGCGATGCGGTGTGTCAAACCGGCAAAACGGCCGATGAGATACGCCTCACCGGGGCCATTCACGGAGACGAGGCCTGTTGCATCAACCGATGCGACAGCAGGGGCCGTGCTGCTGAAGGCAGCCATCACGCTCACATCAAAAAACTGCGGGCCCTCTCCCCCGACCGAAAATTCTCCGGTCAGCCGCAGCCGGTGCGAGGGAGTCATTTCGAGAGTCACGGATCGGATGGACTTTTCCGGCCCACTCCGCCAAGGAGCACCATCCCTGATCCATGCCAGAAGATGCGCGTGTTGTGTGGAGTCTTCACGGAAAATCTCCCCTCCCTCGTGGGGGATCTGACGGGTGGGCTTGAGGAGAACCAGGCTTTGCGCGGGGTTTCTCAAATCGATGCGTCTTCCGAAAGACCCGCGCGTAATCGAGTCGTAATCCGCAAGGGGATCGGTGCCGAAAAGGGACAGTCGAAAACCGCCGCGCCCTGTGGCACTGCCGTGACACTCGGCGGAAGAGCAGCCGCTGCTGGCCAGGACAGGGAGGACATCTGTCCGGAAGTCCCAGCCCGGACCTGCTTTATACGGACTCTCCAAAGCCGGTTCCGAGCCGGGTGACAGCAAAGTGGACAGGACCAGGATGATCAGGGTCATGACGGCCACCGGCTGAATGGATGACCCATTGGCCGACACTGCACTTTCACTCCTGATCTTCATACGCCTGTGTGAGCTGATGGAAACGGCAGGGCACCGGCCACGATCCATCTCCGGGATCCCGGAATCTATTTCGAGTTAGTATTGAGAAACTCCTGCGCCTGCTCCTGGGCATGCTCTGTGCCGTAGCGATCCGGAAAGCTCAGCATCAACCGGAACATCTGAATGGCTTCCTCCATGAGTTCAGGTGACTCAGAAGCCCGTGCCCTGATGCTTTCCATCAACCGGTCGGTGGCAGCCTCGTCATTGGTTTTCCGGATGTAACTCCGAAGAAGTTGATTGAGTTCGGGGTCTTCCGGCGGGCGCCCCTGTCTTTCCGGGCGGGCTGAATCACCCGGGCGTTCCGGGCGTTCCGCCCCGGAAGGACGCTCACGGCCACCACCTGCCGGTTCCGGCCGGCGCATTTCTCCCCGGTCCCGATCCCTCTCCATTTCCCCGCCCTCACGTCGGCGCATGCGGTATCCGCCGGCTTCCCCGGCTTCCACCTGACGACGGAGACTGGCCAGCACCCGCGATTGAATACGAAGCAGTTCCCGCTTTCCGTCCGGGTCGGCCGCCGCCTCATAAGCGCGTTCCACGGCCTCCGCATAGGCATCGGTTCTGCGGGGAAACTCAACGGATACTTCCGAAAGCCACTTTTCGAGAAGTGGGAAATCCTGTGGGCCAACGTCGGTCATACCATACGAGCCGACCACTGCCCCGCCACGGAATAAAACCAGTGTCAGCGAGCAGTCGCGGTTGAGCGCGTATTCCCCAGGCCCTTCAAGGCCGTCCGCCGCGATGGTGAAAGGTATGGATGGCTGTAATGACCCGCTGACCCTGCGCAGCTGATCAAGGCCTGCTGTGCGGTCGCCGGTCAGGAAAACAATTCTTCCACGGAAGCCGAGGGGATAAAGTGTGCCGGCATGCATGTCCATCTGCCGGATGATCGGGGCGGTATTCCGGGTCAGCTCATGCACGAAAAGAACCGCAGCAGCGCCTTCCCCGAGCCAGGTCTTCAGGTCTTCAATCCGGCCATCCATGTCCACCGCCATCAGTGAACTCATCGGTCGTCCCGGCTCCGGGCCCGAATCAATCAGTCTGATTTCACTCAATCCAGACAGCGGAAGCAGAAATCCAAGTAAAAGGACCAGGAGTCCTGACGGCATCGGCCCGGGCTGCCCGAAACATGTCGGGGATTTTTTCCGGATATTTATTCTCATGGGGTTTTGTGAGATGAATTGTGGTGACTGAGGCGAATAAGTCCGAATGTCGGAATTGTGGGATCCGGCGACGGAAGAATCATTACTGGGCACGAACTGTGCCTGTCATCAACCCGCCGTAGCCTTTTCCAAACCATGTGCCGGCGTAGGTATCCTCGTAGACCAGCACCCGTGCGGTGTAAGTGCCGGCGCCGGGAACCGGAAGGTCGGTGACCGAAATCACCGGCGTATCCCCCGACCAGAAAACTTTGACGGTCAGCGGAACACTCACGTCGACATTGCCAAACTGTATCCTCG
>JAUIAG010000354.1 GCA_030425355.1 Verrucomicrobiia bacterium | reverse complement strand
GAAAGGATTGTGATCCGGCGTGCCGTCACCACCGTGACTGCGGACTGCCTGAATGTAGAGACAGTTTCCCCCGTAATGCAGCAGCTTCCGGATAATGTCCATCTGGTCCCCTTCGCGGGTTCCGTCGGAGTTTTCCTTTCCGCGGTAGAGGAACCCCTCGGGATCGCCCGGGCCGCAGATAAAAAGATGTTCCCCACCCTGCCGTTTCAGCCATGAGGGATGATCCGGATCAATGATGATCTGTCCGGGCTGCGACGCCTTTCCCTCGGGAAGAATCAGGCATAAAAGAAAGAGCAGAAGGAGTGCCCTGATGGCAGAGCCGGGTAATCTGGACATGAGAGGATCCTATCATCCCGGGTGACCGCTGACAGTCAAATTCTCAGCTCCCGGGCATGGATACAGCCACGCGCCAGGGGGCTGAGCTTTCCATGTGCGGTGCCCGCATGGCGTGGTGCCAGGCACACACGTGCCTGGCACCACGCCACCAAAGGCCAAAAAATAAGGACCGGAGACGGGCCGGTCCTTTTTCCGAAGTGCCGGCAAAGAGTTATGCCGGCGCAGTGTAATTGATGGAAATATAACTGCTCAGTCGAGTCGACGAATTTTGAGGTTGCGGTAGTGGACCTCATCACCGTGGTCCTGAAGGAGGATGTGGCCATTGTGGCGGTATCCGAAGCCGTCGACATTGCGGAATTTGCTGTTGGCGATGGCGGCAAGGGTGTCGGGATGGCCGAGGCGGTACTCGAGAACCTTCTGTCCATTGAGCCAGTGCTGGGCAACCTGACCCTTTACGCGGATCAGTGAAACATTGAACTCACCGACCGGCTTGAGGTTCTTGCTCTGTGGCGGGAAGACATCGTAAAAGGAAGCCGTTTTGTATTTTCCTCCGCGGAGGGCATCCAGGTGCTTGCCGTCATCAATCACCTGGTATTCGTGGCCGATGGTGCGCTTTCTTTCCTCGAGGATGAAGTATTTCACGCCGCTGTTGGCGCCGGGAGCGACTTTCCACTCCCACATGAATTCAAACTCTTCGAAGCGGTCCCGGGTGATGATGTCTCCGCCACCGCCGCCTGCCTCGTGGACGATGCATCCATCGCGGATGACCCAGCCCTTTTCGGGCATTCCGTCTTTGAGGAATCCGCGGAAGTGATCCATCGATTCACCGTCGAAAAGAAGTTCCCATCCCTGTTCCTTCTCTTCCGGAGTCAGGGAGTTCATTGAAACCTGAGAATCCTCGACGTCATCCAGTGAGCGGATGCGGATATTGCGGAAATGCACTTCCTCGCCGTGGTGCTGGATGGCAATGTGGCCGGTATCATACTGCATGAAGGTCTTTTCCCATGCATTGAATTTGGACTCCTTGAGAAGTTCGAGAATTTTGTCGCTGCGCCACTGGTATTCAACGACCTTTGATCCATTGAGCCAGTGTTCCACCTGGCCGTCCACGATCCTCAGAACAGCCTTGTTGAACTCCCCCACCGGCTTCAGGGTCTTGTCCTCACTGGGTGCAATCAGTGCATACAGTGACCCCGCGGAAGTCTTCGGGTTGCGTCCATCGAAGTGGCGCTTGTCATCAAGAATCTGCATTTCCGGTCCGGAGAAGTAGGTCGCAGACGGCCCTTCGATGACATTGTAGATGATGCCACTGTTCCCGGCCGGCGTGACAGCCCACTCCACCTCGAATTCATAATTCCGGTATTTTTTATCGGTTATGAGATCGATGGTGGTGCCTCCGACAATCGTTTTCAGCACGCCGTCCTCAATTTTCCATCCGTCCCATGGGAAATCCTTCTTCATATATCCCCGGAGTCCCTGGACCTTTTCTCCATCGAAAAGCACTTCCCATGGTCCGGCGTTCACGCTGGAAACAGCGGCAAATCCCGCAAAAAGCGCAGCTGCCAATATCTTCTTGTTCATAGTCATCATATGTTTGGGGGTCCCGCACCGATGGATCCTGCTCATGAGATCCGACCCGGCATCGGGCCATCAGTGAAAAATTCCGGTTACCTGATTATTATCCCCTTCGATAACCACCGGTCAAGGATCCGGCAGTCATACAGGCTTATTACTTCAAATTTCTCCAAATGGATTGCCCATTTAAGGCCGCATAGGGTATTTTGATGATGTCGATGGATGATTCCATCGCCGGGGTTCAATATTTTTTGTCGCCAATGAAAAATCACCAACGGATCGGTGCCGCAGACGCATCGGATATTTCTGTATCAACCCCTGAAGCAAACGAAATGCAACCAGCCCTGCGCTTGTTTCAAGCAATGCTGATCGGTGCTTCGATTGCACTTTCGGGCATCTCCTACGGTCAAACTCCCATTCCAACAGAGGAGAACACGGAGACCAGTATCACCGCAGAACTGCAGTACGATAACCGGATGATCCTCAGCTGGAACAGCGGCTATCTTCACAGTGCGTCCAGTCCGGAAGGTCCATGGAGACCTTATTCACTGACCGTGGGTCCATCAGAGGCAGTTATAACACTGGATGCACAAAACCAATTCTTTCAGGCCCTGCCGGCAATAACGGAGCCTATTTCCCCGGGACCAGTGGAAGGAGAAAACTGGACCCTTCCCATCAGTGACGATGTGACCATGGAACTGATATGGGTTGCGCCGGGTGATTTTATCATGGGGTCGCCCGATTCGGAGCAGAAGCGGAATTCCACCAGAGGCGGGGAAACTCAGCATCATGTAACCCTCACCAGGGGTTATTGGCTTGGCAGAACCGAAGTCACTCAGCAGCAATGGATTGAGATCATGGGAACGGCTGTCCCCCGATCCTCACCAGCATTATGGCCACTCCCGCAGCAGCAGCAAGGGCTAAAGATCACGGGACCAGCTCCCCCCCAGCTGAGCGAAAATCCCCCGAGCGCGGCTCACCGTATGCGGTGGTATGACTGCATGGAGTTCTGCCGCCGCCTGACGGCAAGGGAGAGGCGGCTGGGCAGAATTTCGGAGACGATGTGCTATACGCTTCCGACCAGTGCTCAGTGGGAATTTGCCTGTCGCGAGCGGGGCCAGGCAACAGGACCCTTCCATTACGGTGATGGGATCCATGCCGGTCTGGCCAATATAGGAGGTAGCCCCTACCCAAAGGGCTTCTGGTCGGAAATCACCTTTGAATTTGATCTATTCACCAGGTGGAAAATTCAGGTTGGATTGTTTGAACCGAACAGCCTTGGCTTCTATGACATGCACGGGAATGTTCAGGAATGGTGTTTCGATTTTTTCAACCGTCCTGCCGGTGATCCCGTGACGGATCCGATTATTTCAGCCCCGACCAGCTCAAACACTTTGCGGTCAGCCCGCGGGGGATCGTATTACCACGCCGCGGAATTCAGCCGCGCAGCGGCAAACCCGGGTGAAAATCCGCTATGGGGCAGCAGATATACCGGATTCCGACTTTCGCTGCAGACCTATGTGGCAGATCACATTGGCCCGGAGCTGGTTATCTCAAGGCCTATTGACGGACATTTATCACATGACCGCAGCATCCTGATTGAAGGGACCTTCACGGATACAGGCCGAGGCGACAATCGGATCCTGCTAGGGCAGTGCAACGGCGAGATTTTCCATATTCTGAAACAGAATAACATGGAACAGCCTGATTGGAGTTATCAGGCCCGGCTCAATGAGGGGCCCAACAAGTTGTTTCTGACAATAGCTGATACAAGCCACGCCATGAACATGACGACGAAAGGCCTGACGATCCACTATGATTCATCCCGTGACCGTCAAGGTCCCGCCATAGTGCTGAGGGATGATACGGTGGCTCTCACTTATTATCCAGCGGTGCGGATTCGCGGCACGTCAAGCGATTCCGGGTATGGAGACAACGATGTCTCGGAGACGGTCGTGGGCGGGCGAGCCGTCGAAATGGATTACGACAGACATTCCGGAAACTACCGGTGGGATACAATCGTGCCGCTCGAACCAGGAATGAACCGTATTGAGGTCTCAGCCCGCGACAACAGTGTAAACCGCAACCGGAGCACGATAGTCGTCCCTGTCGAATATATCCCGAATTGAAACAGGGGCCGGAAGGATCTCTGACCAGCTGTATCGGCAAAGGCTCTCAGTCAAAGGATTCCTCTTCTTCTTCAGCCTGCTGTTCAAAGACCGGCGGGGCCATGTCGTCGCCCTGAAGTACATAGTGCCAGAGGGCCCCGACCTGCATGTAGGCATCGCCATCATAGTATCTGGTCAGCGGACTGCTGCCCTTATCGAAATAGACGGGCATCTTGCTGGACCGGTCCACCTTGAGTGGATGAAGCACCCACCGGGTGAAGAATTCATGCTGGAGCCGCCGTCCGGCATAGCCGAGGTTGGTGCCGGGCGCTTCGAAAACCGCAGTGGCCGGGGTGTCATTGACGGCATGACAGGTAATACAGGCGAAACCGTCCGTCGCGGAGACCAGTTTGCGGCCAACTTCCGCTTTGTCCGCGTCGATGGCCACGTGGTCCGGTGTTTCAATCGGAAAGCCATAATCCGCAGCCATCCCCTGAGCCAGGGCCTTCGCATGGAATTCAAAGGCCGGCATGCGCGCCTCCAGCCATGGGCGCATCCGGTAATCCAGATGACCGGCAATGAATTTCTCTGCCCATTCGGGTTTGAGCTTCCCGCCCATCAGTTCTAGAGACGGAAAACCCTCGTGGACCCCGTGACAATTGCCGCACTGGAGGTTCTCAATCTGTCGGTTAACCGATTCGTAGGGGGTATGGGCCATGGATGACGAGGCCGCCTTTGTGACAAAAGCCTCCAGGGCGCTGCGCTGGTCATCCGTCAGCGAATAGTGCACGGCTATCCCCGACTGCGGACGCTCCGGAGCGACA
>JAUIAG010000018.1 GCA_030425355.1 Verrucomicrobiia bacterium | reverse complement strand
CCTGTGCTTGAGAGTGGTGATCTGATCTATGTCCACGAAAAAGGCGTTTTCTGAGCAGAGGGAAATCACTGCCTGCACCTTTACAACATCCAATATCCTGTAGTGACCAATTGTCCAAAGTGAAACACCACATCATTGCGTTTTCAGTATTGCTGGTGTTCTGTGTCATCGGTTTTTGGCTGCACAGGACTTCCGGTGGAGACTCTCTGTTTCTGTTTATTTATACAGGCATTGCCGGTCCTGTGTTGATGGCCGTGTGTCAGGTGATGGACCTTCAAAGGACAAAGAAGTCCGGCAAAGCCCATGCCGGGAATAACGCCGGGCACGGGCATCTCCGTCCCTGGAAATAGGGGGCCGGCAGCGAAGGGATTTCCCTCAGGGCTTGAGCTTTTCCAGCACGAAGCGCTCGAAGCTGTTGATGGCCGGATTCTGCCCCTGGTGCTTCAGCAGCGAGATGTGGGTATCGGCGAGAAAGGGCATAAGATCCTGATGCAGGATGACCTGAACGTCATCCGGGACCATGTTGCGTGGTAGAACCGTAATGCCCATTCCGGCCTTGACCGCGGCGATGGTCCCGGCATAGCTCGGACTGGAGAAAACTATCCGCCATTTCCGCCCGGCATCCTCAAGAGCCGATATGGCCCGCGCCCGGTAAACGCAGGGCTGGGGGGAGAGGACCAGCGGTATCGGCCTTTCCGGGTCAAGCACCGAGGCATCACCCACCCATTCCAGTGTCTCCGACCACACATCCTGACCATTGGGAAAATCCTCCGGGCGGTTCATCTTGACCAGCACCAGATCAAACTCCTTCTGCCGGAAACGCTCGAAAAGATTGAGGGTCAGATCACATTCAATGTGCAGCAGAATCCGCGGATGGAATCTGGCGAACTCCGCCAGAACGTCCGACAGGAACACACTGGCAAAATCCTCCGGAAGCCCGAAGCGCACCTCCCCTTCCAGATCCGGTTCCTTGAATCGATCCAGCGCCTCGCAGTGCAGCGCAAAGATCTGACGCGCATACCGAAGAAATATCTCCCCATCGGGCGTCAGGGAAAAAGTCCGGCCACGATTCAACAACGGCCGGCCCAGAAATCCCTCCAGCTTGGCCATCTGCTGACTCACCGCTGATTGAGTCCGCCCCACCCGCTCCGCCGCACGGGTAAAACTTCCAGTGTCTGCCACCGCCAGAAAACACTGCAGCGTTACCGTATCCAGGTTCATAAGAAATTCTAATATTTGAATTCAGTTTAATTCGTTTTGTTAATCCAAGAACAGCTAATATAAATGCTTCGCCGGAACAGGAAAATTAATACCACAACCGGCAGCACACGACAACCAGGAACAGGAACAAGCACGAAAGAATGAACAAGGAACTGATGGAACAGTGGATACGGGTGGACGGTCTGTCATGGATCATGATGGGGCTGGTAGGATTTATCGGTATTGTGGTGGCGAGTTTTGCCTCGCGGTATCAGCGTGGTGACCGCCGCCAGGGGATGTTTTTCATGCAGCTTGGGGTGCTGGTGGCCTCGCTGATGGTGCTTGTGACGGCGAACCATCTGCTGTTGTTTCTGGCGGCCTGGGCGGTTTCGAACACGCTTCTGGTATTTCTGATGGTTCACAAGCCGGGCTGGAGTGCGGCGAAGGCGTCGGGACTTCTGGCCGGTCGCAATTTTCTGGTGGGCTTCATTCTGATCAGCGGTGCATTCGGCCTGCTGACGGCGGCGACCGGCGAAGTGACGGTGAGCGGCGTTGTGTCGAGCGGGGCGGCTTCGCCGTATTGGACTCCGGCACTGGTGCTGCTTCTGGCCGGGGCCATGACGCAGTCGGCAATCTGGCCATTTCACCGCTGGCTGACCAGCTCGCTGAACTCACCGACACCGGTTTCGGCCATCATGCATGCCGGGCTGGTGAATGGCGGCGGTTTTCTCCTGGCGAGGTTCGCGCCGGTCTTTCTGTCAGCACCGGGTATCCTTCATGCCATGTTCATTCTCGGGCTGGTGACGGCTCTGGTGGGAACGCTGTGGAAACTCATGCAGAGTGATGTGAAGCGCATGCTTGCCTGTTCCACCATGGGGCAGATGGGATTCATGGTAGTCCAGTGCGGGCTGGGGCTTTTTCCAGCGGCGGTGGCACACCTGTGCTGGCATGGACTGTTCAAGGCCTATCTCTTTCTGGCCAGTGGGGGCGCCGCTCAGGAGAAGCGACTGGACCTCGGGTATCCGCCTTCTCCATTGACCCTGATTTTGTCATTGATCTGTGGCGCGGCAGCTTCGGCGGCCTTTGCCTTCGGCAGCCACAAGCCGTGGATGGCCGCTGACACCACCAGTGTGCTGGTTGTGGTGGCATGGCTTGGCGGGACGCAGTTCGCCATGCCCATACTCCGCAGCAGGGCCTTCACCCGTGTCTTTATCGCACTGCCACTCACTGCACTGATGGGTCTGGCCTACGGAGCCAGTGTTCATCTCATCGAATCGGTGCTGGCACCGATGGGCATTTCCACGGCCCAGCCGCTACACGCAATCCACATCGCAGGAATGGCACTGCTGGCCATGGCGTGGTTCTCGATACTTTTTGCACGCAGCCCGTTCCGTGGAACCAGACTTCCCGACTGGGTTCTCAACCTCTACGTGGGGGCTCTGAATGCCAGCCAGCCTCATCCACGGACTGTCACCTCTCACCGCAACCACTACAGATTCAGCTGATATGATCATCAGAGCCATAATCACAAATGACAATCTCTCGAAACTACTGCCTATAAACAGACCCTTTATCATGCAGCTCAAGGAAGCCATAAACGAAAGTTGGAAAAATATTGCGCCGTTCTGGCCACTGAAGAACCTCATAGCCGTCAACCCGCTCCAGGGCCTCGAAGACATGGCCATTGAGGATGCACTCATACAGGGCGCGGCGCTGTTTCAGCAGGAGTCGCTGCCTCAACCGATGGAATCTGTAAACCGCGAGTCGATCAAGTGGTTCCAGGCATTTTTCGATGACGGACAGGCGACGATCCGGATGCCCGGCCGGGACCGCGGTCTGTACGCGGCGTGGCTGAACCTGGCACGTTTTGATGACAGGCTTTGCGGCGATGATGAGAAAAAGGCCCGGTGGATCACCAGCCTGCCGGACACCCCGGAGAAGGCCATCGGAGAATGTTTTCTCTTTCTTGGAATTCCGGCCGACGAACAGACCACCTTTCTGACGCTGATGCTCACCACGCTCCCGGGCTGGGCGGCGCACGTCAAATACAGAACGGAATGGAGTGGCGGGGAAAGCGGGCACGCGTATCCTGTGACCCAGGCGGAATACCTGGCAGTGCGGCTGGCGATTACCTGTCTGCTCTGGCCTGAAGCCCGGGACCTTCTGAGCTGGCACCACAAGGCTGTTGAGCAGGCAGACAGGACCGCTTCACCGATCAACACCATCACCCGGGCGGAAGAGGAGTTCCGGCTTCCCCTGCTCCATGAACTGGAAAAGCAGAAGCCCGAGCCGCTGGAGAATGCGGATGCCCAGATGGTCTTCTGTATCGACGTTCGCTCGGAACCGTTCCGCAGGGCACTTGAAAGTGTCGGCAATTACGACACCCTTGGCTTTGCCGGATTTTTCGGCGTCCCGACAAGGATTGAGGACGAGGTCACTGGAGAATCGTACGCATCGTGCCCGGTGCTGCTGGAGCCGAAACATACCGTCCGGCAGAAACACGGGTGCACGGAATCAGCCTGCAGTCACTCCCGTGCGGGGCATGAAAGACTGACGTCCTTCAAGCGGTTCTACCAGTCCCTCAAATACACCTTCAGCACACCGTTTGCCCTGGTGGAAACCATGGGAATTGCCAACGGGGTATGGATGGGTATTCGGAGCTTCACCCCCGCCCTCGCCGAGAAAATCACGCAGTCGGTCAGGAACGCGATCCGCCGCCCTGAACCGGTTGTCAGCTCCATGGAGGACATTTCTCTTGAAGACCAGTGTGTCTACGGCGAGGGGGCGCTTCGGCTGATGGGACTGACCTCGAATTTTGCCCCGCTGGTGGTTCTCTGCGGCCATGGCAGTGTCACCAGAAACAACGCCTATGCTTCAGCCCTGGACTGCGGAGCATGCGGTGGCCGCCACGGCGGAGCCAACGCCAGGGTCCTCGCCTCAATCCTCAACAACCCCGCTGTCCGCACCTACCTCGAGACCCGCGACATTTCAATCCCCGAGAAGACGGTCTTCGTTCCGGCCGAGCACAACACCACCACTGACGCCGTGGAACTTTTCACGGAAGGCCTGCCCGGTTTCACCGCCAGCGCGGTGGCGGATCTCAGGAAGGATCTTGAAAAGGCACGCTCTATCAACAGTCACTGGCGGGCCGGACAGCTGGGTGAATCCCTGCAGCCGGACAACAGCGCCGCACACACAGCGACACGCAGTGTCGACTGGGCTCAGGTCAGACCGGAATGGGGACTGGCCCGCAATGGAGCCTTCATAATCGGGAAGCGCGACCTCACCAGAAAAATGAAGCTCGATGGCCGGTGTTTCCTCCATTCGTATGACTGGAGCCAGGACTCGGAAGGCAAGGCTCTGACCACCATCCTCACCGCTCCGATGGTCGTGGCACAGTGGATCAACTCACAGTATCTCTTCTCAACACTGGACAATGTGGCTTTTGGCGGCGGCAGCAAGATCACCAAAAACATCACCGGAAAACTCGGAATCATGCAGGGTAACGCCAGCGACCTCATGCACGGGCTGCCACTGCAGTCAGTGTGGAGTTCGGATCAGCAGCCCTATCACGAACCGCTCAGGCTGATGACGGTCGTCCATGCCCCGCGCTCCATCATCGACCCGATCATCCGCAGTCAGCAGGTGCTCCAGAAGCTCTTCGGCAATGGCTGGGTCACCCTCGCCTGTATCGACCCGACCGATCAGAATACCTATCTTCTCAACAGGGACTTCCAGTGGGACAGGTTCCACTCCACGGAGGATAAGGATAACATGGTCGCCCGTTCGGTGTAAGCCTCAAGCAGGCCGGCAGAAGGATTTGCCGCGCAGGGATACATCTTCCATCTCCGTTTGCCCAAACACATATGCCCCTGTCCCGAAAGCCGGACAGGGGCATTCTTTTACATAAATAATGAATAGATATCAGGCGGCGACCGGCAGGCGGACCAGCACCGACGGCTCAAGAATCAGTCCAACGAGTCCGTTGCCAAGGATTGTGGCTCCCGAAATGGCCGGATCCACCTCGAAGACGCTGCCAATGTTTTTGATGACGACTTCGTGTTTGCCGACCAGCTCATCCACGACAATCCCGCGGGTCCCGTTCTCGGACTCAAGGATGATCACGATCCGGTCATCATCGCGGGTCCTGTTGGTGCCAACATGAAAATACTCGCCGAGATCAAGCAGAGGAATCATCTGCTCACGCACGCGGATAAGACGCCCCCGGCCATTCACCGTGTTGGTCTGCTCTTTCCTCATGCGGAAGGACTCCTTCACTGAATTCACCGGAAGGATATAACAATGGGAATTCACACGCACCAGCAGCCCCTCGATGATGGCGAGAGTCAACGGGAGCGAGATCTCAAATCTGGACCCTGATCCTTTTTCACTGCTGATTCCGATGCGTCCCCGGAGCTTGTGGATATTCCGTTTGACGACATCCATGCCGACTCCTCTGCCTGAAATATCGGTGATCGTTTCGGCAGTTGAAAACCCGGGAGTGAAAATGAGATTGAAGACCTCGTCATCCGATAGTTCAACAGATGGGTCTATGAGTTTCCGGCTGATTGCTTTCTGGAGGATGCGGTCACGATCAAGACCTGCGCCGTCATCGATGATTTCGATAATGATATTGCCGGCCTGGTGGTATGCTTTGAGGACAATCCGGCCAACCGGGTCCTTGCCGGCCGCCTCCCGCACCTCGGAGCGTTCGATTCCGTGATCCACGGAATTCCGGATCATGTGAACCAGCGGATCATGGATAGCTTCGACGATATTCCGATCTATCTCCGTTTCCTCTCCTTCGAGGACGAGGTTGACCTGTTTCCCCTGGCGTGAGGAAACGTCCCTCACGAGCCGCTGCATCCTCTGAAATGTGTTACGAATGGGAACCATCCTCAGAGACATGGCCGTCCGCTGCAGTTCCTTTGAAATCCGGCTGAGCTGAGCGAGGTTGCGCACAGCGTGTTCATTGAGGAATGCCTCTCCGTGAATCGACTGCATCACCTGCGACTGGGCAATGACAAATTCTCCCACAAGATCAACCAGGGAATCGAGCTTGTGGGTGGCGACCTTGACGGAGCTTGAAGACTCCATCACAGGCTTTCTGTTCAAAGCTTCTGTCGAAGCCGGGGATTTACCGGTCTCCTCTCCATTCGCCCCCTCGGAAGATACAGACGCGGGTTTGGAGTCCCGAGGGGCCCCGGCGGATTCATCCGTGTCGGACTGCACTGACGGGGAGACGGAAATCATTGCAGGGGCGGGAATCTGCACCTCAGGTTCCGGGGCGGAATCTTCACTGACGGGTGCCGGTCCGGTATCAGCGTCCCGGCATCCCTTTTCATCCGCCGGTTGAACCTGATCAACTTTCTGATCAGAGAATAAATCTCCGTGTGCGGCATCATCAGTCACATCATTCAGATCGGAGGAAGCGGCTTCGTGGCACCCGGATAATTCCTCCATCGGGTTGTCTGTCACGACCGGTGACGGAGCTGCGGCCGCTGCGTCCCCACTGTCGGGAGAAAGCTTGGCATCCAACTTATGCAGCAGATGGCTGGTATCGATGGAAATCGGGGAAACCGGCTGTCGCCCGGATACCTGATCCGAAATGGCCGCCACAAACTGCTGCAGAAGGTCCCCTCCTTCAAGAATCAGCTCGACAACCAGCGTGTCAACAGAAAATGCCCCGCTGCGAACCGCATCCAGCAGGTTTTCAAGCCGGTGGGCAAGTTCTGCAATAGGAGTGAAATTCAGGAACCCCGCATTGCCCTTGAAAGTATGAAATGCCCGGAAAACGCTGTCGATTGCCTCCGAGTTGTGGGGGTCTGCCTCAAGATCCAGAATGCCGTTTTCTATACCGGCCAGGTGCTCAAAGCCGTCACTCAGGAATTCCTGAATGAGCTCCGTGTCCATTTCCTGGCCAAGATCGATGGTATGTTCATCCATTAAAGAAATGCTGTTCCAATGCAGGTGGTTATCGCCATTTTCGGACATCACTTTATCAGTTTTTCAAGATATGCCTTAACTGTGTTTGAAAAAAACCGCGATAAGGATGGGTACACGCAGTCCCGTCGTTACTATTCAAATGGAGATCTCGGATGAGATATACGGAGAGATCCGGAAGCTGGTTTACTCAAACAGCAGGATCAATCTGGGACCTGACAAGAAACTTCTTGTCTCAACCCGGCTGAACAAACGGATTGGTCAGCTGGGGTTCAACTCGTTTGACCAGTACTGGTCCTTTGTCAGGTCGGGGAAAGTTGGCGAGGAAACGGCTTTCATCATCGACAGCCTGACAACCAACTACACCAAATTCTTCAGAGAAGCCAAAACGATTGATTTTCTGAAGGACACCATCCTGCCCCGATGGAAACGGACCGGTTCGTCACCATTCCGATTATGGTGCTGCGCCAGCTCGACGGGTGAGGAACCATACAGCCTCGCCATCACATTAAGTGAACACTTCGGAATCGATAACCTCGGTGCATGGCAGATCCATGCTTCGGACATATCCGAGAAGGTCCTCGCAGTGGCCAATGCGGCCATCTATGAGGCATCCAGGGTGCAGCTCCCCATTCCGCAATGGAAGAGCCGGTATTTCCAGAAGGGCAGCGGGCAACAGGAAGGGAACTTCAGAGTTAAAAAGTTCCTGCGCAACAATGTGCAATTCATGCGAATCAATCTCTTCCAGCCCAACTATCCGTTTAATGAACCTTTTGATGCGATCTTCTGCCGCAACGTGATGATTTATTTTGACCGTGACTGCCAGAAGCAACTGGTTGAAAGGCTGGCGGAATATATCAAGCCCGGCGGATACCTGCTGATAGGGTCCTCCGAGAGTATTACCGGTCTGTCGCCCCGACTCAGGTCAGTCGTGCCGACAGCCTATAGAAAGGAGTGATGTCATAAACTATGATGAATGTCGTCCGATGCAGCAGCGAGAACAGGATTGTCGTGGGAATTGGCGAGATGGCCCTTTGCGATGAGGAAAACCGCGAGATTGTAACATTTTCTCTGGGATCATGCCTCGGAATTTCCATTTACGATCCTGTCATGAAAGTGGGGGGAATGCTTCATGTCCTGCTGCCTGATTCGACGATTCAGAAAGACAGAGCAGCTGTAAATCCACTGATGTTTGTGGATACCGGGGTACCGAGACTGTTTCGCGCTGCCTACAGTATGGGAGCAGTCAAGGAAAACATCATTGTCAAGGTTGCCGGCGGAGCGGACATGCGCGGCGCCCGCAACATCTTCAATATCGGGGAACGGAACTTTCAAAGCCTGCAGAATATTCTCCGGCGCAACAACGTGAACATTCACAAGCAGGAGGTTGGCGGGAGCATATCAAGAACCATGAATCTCAATATCGCCACCGGAAAGGTATCCATTAATTCTCCGGGAATGCAGAACAGATTTCTTTAGTTACAAGCTCAATGAGAGGAGGAAAAATTGAGGGAAACAATCAACCAGGGTTCGAGATCCAACGCGAACCCGAAGCTGACAGAACAGTTGAAGTCGTCTCCGGCGATTCTCAATCAGATTCTGGAAAAATATAGAAATGATCCGGACATCGACGAAGTCATTGAAATAATCCGGCTTGATGCCGAAATAACCACCAGGATCCTGGAGATTGCCAACTCGGCGGCTTTCAGCCCCGGCTCACCGGTCACCTCACTGAAGAGTGCGGTGTCCAACATCGGATCCAATGAGATCATACGCAATGTCATATGCCTGGCAGTCAGCGGTAAACTGGACCGACCACTGAGCGGGTATGGGATGGAGGATCACGATCTCTGGAGACACTCGGTTTATACCGCCTACGCGGCTGAAAGGCTGGGTCAGATCTGTTCCATGGACGACGAAACTGTTCAGACGGCATTCACGGTTGGGCTGCTGCATGACATCGGAAAGGTGCTAACCAACGAATACCTGAAGCGCCATCCGGTATCACCACTGATCTCAGTCACCAAGGACGGGGCGGACGTCATACAGATTGAACGAAACAATCTCTTCATGGACCATGCACAGACAGGTGCTGAGATAATACGATACTGGAACCTTCCGGAGATCATTACAGATGCAATACGGTACCACCATGCCCCGGGAAACACTCAAAGCCCCATCGCATCTATCGTTCATCTCGCGGATGCGGCGGCTCACATCTCCGGTCATGGATATGGATTCTCAGCGATGGCCAGTCATATTGACCAGGTTGCCTGGGAAAGAACGGGTTTTAATTCGGAAATGTTCTACTTGCTGCTGATGGAGTTGCAGATTATGGAGTCGGAAATTGAGAGAATGATGGGGCTGGCCCGATGAGTGGCCGGGTCAAAGTGCTTATAGTCGACGACTCGGCTCTGGTGCGGAAGGCGATTTCGACCATCCTCAGTCTTGAGAAAGACATCGAGGTGATTGGCCTGGCGAATGATCCGTATCAGGCAAGGGATCTGATCAAAGCACAGGCACCGGATGTCATCATTCTTGATCTTGAAATGCCGAGAATGGATGGACTGACATTCCTGAAGCTGATCATGGAGCGTCGGCCCTGCCCGGTAATTATTTTCAGTACATTATCCACCAGCCGGTCGCAGTATGCGATGGAGGCATTCCGATGCGGAGCATTTGACGTTCTCGGTAAGCCGACATCCGCGGCAGATCTGAAAGAACAGGCTCCACACCTTGTGCGTATGGTTCGCGCCGCCGGGGGCAGCCGCATTTCGACATTGAATGGTGCAGCTAACACCAGACCGGAAAGTCCGGTGCCGGCCATCGCTGAGTCCCCATCAATAGTCGACAACCGGAGAATGATTCTCATAGGCGCATCAACCGGAGGGACTGAAGCAGTCTGCCAGGTTCTGGCCGCGCTTCCGCCCAACCTCCCACCTGTTTGCGTCGTGCAGCATATCCCGGAATTTTTCTGTGCGGCTTTCGTCGACAGATTGAATGCGGCGAGTCGTCTTGATGTCCGCATGGCAACTCATGGTGAACAGATCGGGCCCGGCCAGGTGCGTGTTGCCCCGGGAGATCGACATCTCAAAATCAGATTCAATGGCAGCGATCGAAGCCTTTGTCTGGACAATGGGCCGAAGGTGCATTTTCAGCGACCTGCCGTGGATGTCCTGTTCAATTCCATCCCCGAGGATCAATGCGGAAAGGTCGTCGCTGTGATTCTGACAGGCATGGGCAAGGATGGAGCTGAAGGGATGCTCCGGATAAGGAACCATGGCGGGCAGACCATCGCGCAGGATGAATCCACCAGCGTGGTTTACGGCATGCCGCGAGAGGCCGCCAGAATCGGAGCCGCCAGGCATATCAAGCCACTCCACGAAATAGCCGCTGGTATTGTTCAACTGTCTTCGCGCAAAAGCCAGCCAACCACCGCAACAGCTATTCATAATTCCTAGTATATTTATCGAGCATGAACCAGATTGAATTGGCAAATTTACCGGAGATAGCCAGCAGCACGATCACCACCATTTTTTCGGAAATGGTGGGCGTTGAGGCCACGCTGTCGGACAGGAGTCCCGATGAGCTTCCGGATGGCCCGCAGGTTGTGTCAACCATTGACCTCTCGGGATCATGCCCCGGGATAATCACTGTTTCCAGTGACCTGAACCTGGCGAGGAAAATAACGTCCATCATGATGGGCGGGACCGACGATGAACAGGGGGCATCGGACATCCTGGATGTCATAGGCGAGCTCAACAATATGATTGTCGGCAACCTCAAGACAGTGATGGGCAATACCGGTATAGAGTGCCGCCTCAAAACACCCTCGGTATCCATGTCGGATCACCGTCCGCCGATACTCTCAGGCACTACATCGGGACAGCATCCGACCACCATTGTTTATGCCATTGAAGACTCGTGGATCGTCACAGCCATTCAATTTGAAGATATCGCGCCCTTCCGGATTGACCTCGATGTGGATTCTGCCGATAGAAACAGTTCGGACAACGAAGACCTCAATTTCTAATGCAACAGCAGGACACACTCAGAGAGAAGTATAAACTGGCACCCCGGAATGCTGCCATGGAACGGGTCAAGAAACTCCTCCAGAACGCGAGGAACATCTCTCTTGAGCAGATCTCCACGATCATTGCCTCTGATGAGGAGTTGTGCAGAAGAGCCTACGCCATAGCATTTCCTTCAAACCCGAACTGCAATGCCACCCAGGATGATGCATCGGCAGCGGTGGATCGCGTCGGCCTCAACATTCTCGTCATCCTCACCCTTGGGAACATACTGAATAACACTGTCATCAAAACATTTGAAACAATGGCCGGGATTAGTCTGAAGCCGGCAAACCCTCTGAACTGTCTTAAATCCGAAGACGAATACCTGACCGGATGTGTCTCGTTTCATGGGAAGGCAAACGGGAGGATCTACATGGTTTTCGATGACGCACTCTCCAATGAAGTTTATGGAGGTGTCTACGGCAACAATAATCCAACAGATGAGGAGCAGCACCTCGTTCGGGATACAGTCGGCGAACTGGTCAATATTATCACCGGCAGCCTCCAGTCCAATCTCTGTGATGCCGGACTTGACTGCAGACTTGTCGTGCCGGCAGTCAGCCGAATGGAGATGGAGAAAATGGAAAAACCACCGGGACACCAGCACGAGGTTTTTGTCTTTCTGACGAATGGGAAGACCTGCTGGGTTCATCTCATGGTCAACCCCAACAAATTCTAACCCCTGACATATCAGGATACTTTGAATTTTTTAACTGAAAAAGCACAATGAAATACAAGATACTGACAGCTGATGACAGCAAGATGGTTCGGGTCATAGTGGGGCGCACTTTCGGGCCGTTCAATTGTGAGATTCTTGAGGCTGGTTCAGGATCCGAAGCACTGGAAGTTATATCCCGTGAATCGCCGGACCTTGTCATCCTCGATATCACCATGCCGGACATGACCGGGCTGGAAGTCCTCAAGACCATCCGTGAGAACCAGGTCACGGCCGGCATACCGGTTATCATGCTCACGGCGGAATCCGCCAACAAGACCGTCGCCGAAGCCGACAGTCTGAATGTCTCGGGATACATCGCCAAGCCGTTCAAACCCGAACAGCTCCTCGAGCAGGTGAAGAGTATTCTCAATCTCGAACCCGCATGAAGCGGGTGTGGCACGAGTTTAATCCAGAGGACAAGGAATGATGACTGAAACCATATCCCATGCGGGGACTCAGCTGGATGGGAAATACCTGACTTTCATTCTTGGAGACGAGGGATACGGCATTCCCGTCCTCAAGGTCCGCGAAATCATCCGGCTGCGGGAGACAACATCGCTTCCGAAGATGCCGCCCCATGTGCTGGGCGTCATCAATATGCGTGGGAAGATCGTCCCGGTCTTCGACCTGAGAATCCGGTTCGGGCTTGAGAATACCAACCAGAACAGCCGGACCTGCGTCATCGTCACACAGATCAGGCAGCAGAATGAGTCCGAGATCAAACTTGTCGGCCTCGTCGTCGACAGTGTTGAGGAAGTCATTTACATATCCAACGACCAGATAGATCCGCCGCCGGACTTTGGGGAAAACATTGAGCTGAACTACATACAGGGCATCGGGAAGCTCGGCGACAATGTTCGAATGCTGCTCGACATAGACAAAATAATTCTCGAGGAGAACTGCATCTGACCGCCTCGTCATCACCATCTCTTTAATGATTTTACTCACATGAAACTTAAAAATCTGACACTTTCGTCAAAACTTATTGTATCATTTCTTTTTATTGGCCTGGTACCGCTGGTGGGGATATATGCGGTAATCAACATTTACCTGAAGAAGGAAATTCAGGATAACACGAGCGTTTTTCTCCAGAACACGGTGAATGGCACTCTCGACAAGATCGAGAGGAACCTGTTCGAGCGTTACGGGGATGTGCAGGCCTTCACCGTCAACAGTGCCCTCAAAAACCGGGACAACTGGTACCAGCAGGGATCGGATAAAAACCAGATCGCGGCCGCCATGAATGAATATGTACGGCTGTATGGAATTTATCCCCTGATGATGGCTGTGGATCTCGATGGAAAGTTGATCGCCGTAAATGACGCGGGGGCAGGAGGCAACCGCCTGGACACCACCCATCTCTATGGCCGTAATTTCAGCGATGCGCCATGGTTCAAGGCCGTTACCTCCGGGAGGTATCTGCGCAGTGAATCTGTCGACGGCACCTTCGTCGAGGATGTCTACCGGGATGATGAAATTTCCCGTCTTTATGGCGTCGACAAATTTGTCATCGGCTACTCCAGCGCCATCAGGGACGAGAACGGAAAGATTGTGGGTGTCTGGAACAACCGCGCGGATCTTGGACTGGTGAATGAAATTCTGGAAAGCGCACAAAGCACACTGGCACAGTCCGGCCTCAACTCGGCAACAATCCACATGTTTGACACCCGCGGCAAGGTCATTTGCGAAGTGCATGCCGGGCAGAAGGAACTTCCGGGTAAGTCATTCGGCGCTGAAAATCTTGTGGACCGCGGATTCACACCGGCAGCCAGGGCAATCCGCGGCGAAGAGGGTTTTCTCGAAGTGGCCGGACTGGATGGGGATGAACCCGTCATCTGTGGGTACGGGCGCTCCCGGGGGGCACTCGGATACCCCGGTCTCGGATGGGGCCTGACAGTTCACGCCAACAGGAGCGAAGTCATGAAGTCTGTTGAAGCCACCATAGGGTATCTGCAGATCATCATCCTCTGCAGCATTGGCGGTCTGGTGGTCTTTTCATGGTGGCTTGGCCGGAGTCTGACAAGGCCTATCCTGGAGATGATCGACCGACTCGATTTGATAGGCAACGAATGCAAGCTCGCATCTGATCAGCTGGCCTCCAACAGCGAACTCCTTGCCAATGGTGCCAGCCAGCAGGCAGCCGCCCTGGAAGAGACCGGTTCCTCTCTGGAAGAGATGACCAGCATGACCCGTCACAATGCCGAGAACACCGAACTGGTCGGCAAAACGACCAATGAAACAAGAGTGACTGCCGAAAACGGTCTTGAGAAAGTCCGGGCGATGGAGGTGGCACTCCGACAAAGCCGGGAGGCGGTCGAGGAGATGCGCCGGTCCGTCAAAGCCATGCAGTCCTCCGGTGTCGAAGTAACGAAGATCATCAACACCATTGATGAAATTGCTTTCCAGACAAATATTCTGGCGCTGAATGCGGCGGTAGAGGCGGCACGTGCCGGCGAGGCAGGAATGGGATTCGCGGTTGTGGCTGATGAAGTCCGCAATCTCGCCCAGCGCAGTGCGGAGGCGGCCAAGCAGACCGCTCAGAAAATTGAGAACTCGATTCAGGCCAGCGACTCAGGCGTGACTTCCAGCGAGCAGGTTGTGAAGGCGCTGAACGAAATTGACTGCAAGGCCCAGGAAGTCAATGAAGGCTTCAAGAGCGTTCTCAACATGATCAAGAGCGTCGAGGAACTGGTTGAGCAGATCGCCAATGCTTCCAACGAACAGTATCAGGGAATCGATCAGATCAATGCCGGCGTGAATGACATCAACAAGGTCACCCAGTCGAATGCGGCCAACGCCGAAGAAACTGCCAGTGCCTCCTCGGAACTCAAAAGCCAGGCGTTCATGCTGGACGAAATCCTCGGCGACCTCAGAACATATTTCAAGGGTTCCGCTGAATCCTCTACAGAACCGGTTCGGACCGGGACGGATTCCCGAAGACACTCTGGAGCCGGGGCCGCCGCATCCGGGGCCCGCTATGCCGGCACACGGAGCGCTTCGCCGCGGATACAGTCACCGTCACTCTCGGCAAAGGTCGACGAATTCGATAAGGACTTCGAGGATTTCTGATCCTTTTGCAGCCACTTCAGATTTATGCAGCCTGTCAATCCCCGGACAAACTCCGGGGATTTTTTCTTCCCGGAGTTCCCGGAGGGGTGAGGTGCATCGGGCACCGGACGGATGATTACCTGCGTCCCACGGCTTGCAATGCGGGTGAATGCCGGAAATGTTCTTCCGGGACGGATAAACATTCTCCTGAGAACACGGCGGAATCGTGATAGTCAGAACAGCAGAGGGACTTTTTTGCGAGCCTGGCGGCTTTTACATAGACCCATGGCGACAGGTGGAAAGGGCCGTCATCACACACGGGCACAGTGACCATGCCCGATGGGGCATGCAGCATTACCTGGCGGCGCGTGAAAGTGAGCAGATACTCCGCCACCGCCTGGGACAGGATATTTCACTGCAGACGCTCGACTATGGGGAAAGACTGAGGATTGGCGATGTGCATGTGAGTCTGCATCCGGCCGGCCACATCCTCGGATCAGCTCAGGTACGGGTTGAATACCGTGGTCATGTCACCGTCGTCACCGGCGATTTCAAACGAGAGGCTGACTCCACCGCCAGAAATTTCGAGCTGGTTCCATGTCACAGCCTGATTTCCGAATGCACCTTCGGGCTCCCGGTTTACAAGTGGCCTGACAGCGGCGCGGTTCGACGCGAAATGCTCGAATGGTGGCGTTCGAACGCCAGTGAAAACCGCACTTCCATCATCTACTGCTATTCACTTGGAAAGGCACAGAGAGTGCTCGCCGGTCTTGATCCATCCATCGGACCGATATGGGTCCATGGCGCCATCGAAAAAATGAACGGCTGCTATCGGCAGAATGGGGTGTTTCTTCCCGAGTGCGGCAAACCGGACCCGGAGGCCATAAAAGACGCGCGGGGCACCGGGATGGTGCTGGCACCGCCTTCGACGGACCAGTCACCATGGATGAAAAAGTTTGGAAAGACATCCAGAGCCATGGCCTCGGGATGGATGCAGGTCCGCGGCCGGAGAAGAAATCGGGCGCTCGATCGTGGATTTGTTCTATCTGATCACAGTGACTGGGATGGGCTGATTGCCACTATCATGGAATGTGGATGCGAGTCGGTGCGTCTGACCCACGGCTATACAGCGGCCATGGTCCGCTGGCTTCAGGAAAAGGGCATTGATGCCAGTGCTCTTGAAACTGAATACGCCGGCGAGTCCGGAGCCGATGCAGCGGATGCAGGAGGAAATGATCCGTGAAACAATTTTGTCAGCTTATCAGAGCCATTGATGAATCGAACCGCACAACGGACAAGCTGGCCGCTCTGAAGTGCTATTTTGTGGATGCCCCGCCGGAAGATGCTGCCTGGGCTCTGTATTTTCTGACGGGCCGCAGACTCAAAAGGGCGGTGAGAACCGGACAGCTTCGGGAATGGATTTCTGAAATAGGCGGCGTGCCGCTCTGGCTGGTCGAAGAGTGCTATGACCATGTGGGAGATCTGGCCGAGACCCTTGCACTGCTGCATCCCGGTCCGGAGACGGCTGCTTCCGGCAAACCGCAACGGGATGGTGATGTGCCGGCACTGCACAGACTGGTGGAGGAATTTCTACTCCCGCTGCCGAAGGCCGAAGATTCGGAGAAGCGCAGCATGCTGGAATCGGTATGGGGGATGCTGGATTCCCGCGAGCGACTGGTCTGGAACAAGCTGATCACCGGCGGGTGGCGGATCGGAGTGGCGCGCACACTGGTCACAAGGGCGCTTGCGGAAGTCCACAATATCGACCCGGCGGTGATGGCACATCGCCTTCTCGATCCATGGGAACCCAATGCCGAATCCTACCGGCGGATTACGTCCCGCGAATCCTCCGGTAACCCGAGTCCCGCACAGCCCTACCCGTTCTTTCTGGCGACTCCTCTCGAAACAAGTGCTGAGGAACTGGGGTCAGTCGGTGAGTGGTGTGCCGAGTGGAAATGGGACGGCATCCGCGCGCAGCTCATTCGCCGCCTCGGCCGGTCGCTGCTGTGGTCACGCGGCGAGGAATTCATCACACATTCCTTTCCCGAGATCGAAATGGAATCCATGGGACTGCCTGACGGCACTGTTCTCGATGGAGAGATTCTCGCATGGGACTATGAGGAGAGTCTTCCGAAGCCATTCGATCATCTGCAGCAGCGACTGAACCGGAAGACGGTGAGCCGAAGATTGCAGGAAAAGATCCCGGTTCTCTTCCTGGCTTATGATATTCTTGAGCACGGGAGCAAGGACATCCGGGAGTGGCCGCTCCATAGTCGAATTGAACGGCTTAACGAAGTCGTGCCCGACCTCACCGCCCCCGGTCACCTTCGGCGCTCTCCACAGATCGACGGAGCATCCTGGGCCGATCTGGCGGCCATCCGCAAATCATCGAGAGAGCGCAAAGTCGAGGGATTGATGCTGAAACGGCTTTCCAGCCCATACCGGGTCGGGCGCCCGCGGGGCGACTGGTTCAAATGGAAAATTGATCCATGGACGGCGGACATGGTTCTGCTGTATGCCCAGCGGGGTCACGGCCGGCGGGCAAGTCTTTTCACCGACTATACTTTCGGCGTGCACGACGGCGACCGCATCGTCACTGTGGCAAAAGCCTATTCAGGACTCACCGATTCCGAGATCGGTCGCATCGACCAGTGGATAAAGGCCAATACAGTAAAGCGTCATGGCCCGATTCACGAAGTGCCCCCGGCTGTGGTTTTTGAAATTGCCTTCGAGGGAATTCGTTACTCGAGCCGTCACAAATCGGGTATTGCGCTGAGGTTCCCGCGAATCAGCAGGATACGCGATGACAAGACGGTGGAACTTGCCGACTCACTGGATTCCCTGAAAAAGCTGATCGATGGTCCGGGGCTGGACTGACCTGAATGCCCGGGATATCAGGCATCCGCCGGGTGCTCAACGGAGGCACGCCGCAGCAGCCGACCCATGGTCAGCCCCTGGACCACGATTGAGAACACCACAACACAGTAGGTCGCCACAAGAAGCAGTTCACGCTCCTCTCCAGCCGGAAGTGTCAGGGCAAGTGCAACTGAGATGCCTCCCCGCAGCCCGCCCCACGTCAGGATCTTCACGGCATGGGGATTGAATGGCATCCGGAACTTCCTAAGGATTGTCACCGGAACGAGCACACAGACCCAGCGGCAGAAAAGAACCATCGGAATGGCGAGGACACCCACCATCAGGGCCTTTGGTGTCAGTTCGAGAATCACCAGCTCCAACCCCAGCAGAACGAAAAGAATCGCGTTGAGAATTTCATCGATCAGTTCCCAGAAGGTATCGAGGTTCGCACGGGTCTTTTCGGACATGGCGAGAACGCGTCCGATATTGCCGATCATGAGACCGATCACCACCATGGCCAGTGGGCCGGATACATGCAGGCGCTGCGCCACCGAATACCCGCCCATCACCAGGGCCAGAGTGATCAGAATTTCGATGGAGTAATTCTCCAGCACCCTCAGCATCTGGTAGCCGATGTATCCAAGCACCAGCCCGAGGACGATGCCTCCGACAGCCTCCTGAGCAAAAAGCGTGGCGACTTTGCCGGCCTTGAGCGCATCATCGCTGCTCAGACTCTTGAAAAGCACAAGAAACACCACGACGCCGACACCGTCATTGAAAAGGGATTCACCGGCGATCTTGGTTTCAAGGGACTTTGGTGCCCCGACCTGCTTGAGAAGTCCAACCACTGCAATGGGATCTGTTGGCGAAATCAACGCGCCGAAAAGAAAGCAGAAAATCCACGGCATTTCGATATCGACGATGGAAAACAGCCCGCGGGTGAGCACGCCGACCAGGAGTGTGGAGGCGACCACGCCGACAGTCGCAAGGATCCCGATGATGCGGAACCGTGCCATCAGGCGCTCGAGGTTCATGTGCAGGGCTCCGGCAAAAAGCAGGAAACACAGCATTCCCTCCATGAGAGCCTCCTCGAAATCAATCTGTGAGATGATCTGCTCGGCGGTAATGGCCAGCTCGAATCCGACGGCATGGAGCACCAGCATCACCACCGACACCGCCGATGAGATCACCATCAGCCCGATCGTGGTCGGCAGATGAAGATACTTCTCGTTCAGAAATCCGCAGACTGCCGCCACACTCAGAAGGAGGGCGGAAATTTCAAATATACTCATGACTTAATCCTCTTCGCCGCCTGACCGATTACCCTGTTGTGGCAGATACAGGTGGACAAATTACCCGTCGAACTGCTCTTGATTTCGGTTCAAGGGACGTCTACCTTTACCAACTAAGGTTCTGGACAGGAAGAATTTCCTGAGCCGGGTTAACGGCTCGACAACAGATTTCCCTGCCATGTGCGTGATTATTATACTATGTCCTTGAACCTTAAGTGTTAAAAAATGGAACCCGGACTTCATTAGCGTCAGCCGGCAGGCCTTTGCAGGAAGCCGAAAGCGCGGAAGGGGATCCACTTATATTTCCATTGTTCAATGGAAAGGTAATACACGGCATTGCGGTGGGGAATCCACTCTCTGTGTAAACCGGACAGGCCATGCATCGAATAGAATGCAGCCGTCCGGTTTTTTATTGCCCCTGGTTGGTGGCCTGCACCCGGACTGGACGGGCAGCCGGGTTTCAGTTCAATTCTTGCTTCATGGATTGGGAATGAGCTGCTATTTTCCGGCAACAGGAAACGGGAAAATGGTACCATTGATTATTGCAGTGCTGGCGGGTGTTGGCTTTGTTACCGCCTATAACACATATGGCCGGTGGCTGGGGCAGAAACTGTTCCGGCTGTCGGCGGATGCGGTCTGTCCTTCGAGGGAACTGGAGGATGGAAAGGACTATGTTCCAACCAGCCGCGAGGTGGTATTCGGTCACCATTTCACTTCGATTGCGGGAACCGGACCGATTGTCGGGCCTGCCATTGCCATCATGTGGGGCTGGGTCCCCGCGCTGCTTTGGGTGGTCCTCGGATCGATTTTCATCGGGGCGGTTCATGATTTCGGGGCACTGGTGGTCAGCCTGCGCAATCAGGGAAAGACCGTGGGGGACATTGCCGGCCGGCTTCTCAACCGGCGGGTCCGGCTGCTTTTTCTACTCATACTCTTTTTTGCGCTGACGGTGGTTCTGGCGATTTTCGGACTGGTCATTGCCAGTGTGTTCCGACTCTACCCTGCCTCGATTTTCCCCTGCCTGATCCAGATTCCGATAGCGGTGGTCATCGGAGCGGTTCTGCACCGCAAGGGCGCGAATCTGCTCCTGCCGTCGATCGCCGCTCTGGTGGTGATGTATGCGACGGTGGTTTTCGGAAACCACGGACTTCTCGGTCAGTTCAACACCATGATGAGCGAACAGTTTGTCCTCACATGGGTGATTATTCTGCTGGTGTATTCCTACATTGCTTCGGTGCTGCCGGTGTGGATCCTTCTGCAGCCCCGCGACTACATCAACTCCCTGCAGTTGATCACCTGTCTGGCCATGGTTTTCGTCGGTCTGGTGGTGGCCGCGCTGGCGGGCGGCCCCGCCCATGAAGGAGTCCGGCAGCCGCTGGAGATGGCAGCACCCCTGCTGAACCTGCATCCAAAAGAGGCTCCGCCGATCTTCCCTTTTCTTTTTGTGACCATCGCATGCGGAGCCATTTCGGGCTTTCACTGCCTGGTGAGCAGCGGAACCAGTTCCAAGCAGTTGACCAACGAACAGGACGCCCGATTTGTGGGATACGGAGGCATGCTGACTGAAGGGTTCCTTGCCACGATTGTGATCCTCGCCTGCGCGGCTGGAATCGGTCTCGGGATTCCCGGTTCGACTGAAGGAGTGTGGCTGACGGGCACCGAGGCATGGACGGCCCGCTATGACAGCTGGTCAACAGCCGGATCCCTTGCCGCCAAAGTCGGAGCCTTCGTCGATGGATCCGCCAATTTTCTCGGAGCCCTGGGAATCCCGCACGCCGTGGCCGTGGCACTGATGGGCGTGCTGGTGGCATCTTTCGCAGGAACGACCCTCGACAGCGCCTGCCGACTCCAGCGTTATGTCATCCAGGAACTGGGACGGACCATTGAATTCGGCCCGGCTGAAAAACCGGTCAGACCACTCGGCATTCTGGAAAACATGCACGCTGCCACAATCTTCGCCATTGCCATCGCATTTGTTATTGCAGCCCTGCCGGTGGGAGGCGCGACCTGGAAGGACTGGAGTTTTGCCAGCGCCGGAAAAGGCGGACTGCTTCTGTGGCCGCTCTTCGGTGCCACCAATCAGCTTCTGGGCGGACTGTCCTTCCTGGTGATCAGCTTCTACCTCTGGCGGCGCAACAAGCCGGTCTGGTTCATCGCCATTCCCATGGTCTTCATGCTTGTCATGCCACTGTGGGCCATGCTTCTGAATCTCTTCGGGGAAAACGGGTGGATCCACACCAATCCCCTGCTCTCGATCATCGGCATTGTGAGCATCGCTCTCGAAATCTGGATGATCGTGGAAGCGGTCAGACTGGTCCCCGGCGTCAAGGGAGTCCTCGAGGACACCGCACGGGAGAAAACCGCGGAACCGGCTGCAAAAGCGGTCACCAGCTGAACGGTTCCATCCCTTTTCATTCAATACCTGGCATCCTGTGCGGGGATGGCACGGTAGAAACATGCCGGAGAACCGTCATCGGGGACAACGACCACGGACTGCCCCGCCTCGAGCCTCAGGCTCGCCACATCATCCCACTGCCTGAAATCATGGCTCTGCTGAATGATGTAGTTCATGCCGGACGGGGAATCGATTGTGAGTTCAATGTTTTTCTCCCGGATGGATTCAGGCATCGAGCCGGGGGCAATGGCCGCGGGAATCCCCGGTTGCATCAGGACCCTGAAGGACTGCAGCGGCCTCACATCCACGGGATGGCCCGCAGCGGAATGAATTGCGGTCTGCAGCGGCAGCCTGACTATCCTATACTTCAATACGCTGTCGACAGAGCGGTCCCGTGACTCATCCGGAAAAAAATCATTCACCGCCGAAATTTCAATGACTGGCAGCTGCTCGTGGTAGAACTGATTGATTTCCGCCTTGAGAAGCACCCGGACCTCCTCCGGATCACCCAGATCCGCAAGGGATATCTTCCACTCATGAACGGTGCCTTTCCAGGCATGTTCGGCAGCCGCGACATATTCCCACGACCAGTCATGCCCTGAGCCTGTGTATCGGAACAGGTACTGGCCCTGCAGGAGGAAATCAGCTCCGTTGATCCGCCGGGTGTTCGGATGCCCCAGAAATCCTGAATCCTCATCGCTGTCTGTATCAAAAAGGACGTTGAAATCGGCACTGAGCGGATTGGTTTCAAAAGTCTCGGCGGCGATCACCAGATGGCGCGAAGTATTGGCCATCCATATCCGACGCCAGTCTATGAGAGACGGAGACCGGGGACGGACATCATCCGGGTCTTCACCGATGCAGGGTATGCCGGTCCAGTCCGAAAGATCTCCATCCACGGTGAGATTGAATACCGGTATCTGGAAAAATCCGTCGGCAGGGGCAGGATAGACGATGAATTCCTCACTCACCTCGACGGATTCGTGGAAACCGTCACTGACTTTCCATGTCATGGAGTCCATACCGGTAAACCCGTCATCCGGGCTATATCTCATTTGTGGAAACGACCCGCTCAGCTGACCATGGGAAGGTGGATTGAGCAGCACCACGGTGAGCGGGTCACCATCCGGATCAACCGCATGCAGAGCAAAGTCGACGCCTCCACCGGCTACAAGCGCATGCGAACCGGCGGCAACTGCCGGAGCATGGTTTCCACCTTCGACACTCAGACTATAGCGGATAAACCCGCTATTGTTAGGAAAGACATCGATCGTCGAGTTTTCACCGTAGGCCGCGTTGGATGCGTGGAAGGCCAGGCGAATCCGGTCATTCTGTCCAAGTGCAATTCTCGGGACGGCTATTTCGACGAAAGCGGATGAAGCAGCCTGATTTGCGGAGAAGAGGTTAAGCCATTCCCAGCTGGATCCGTCACCGACATACTGATAGACACGCCCCTGCTGGACCAGCACATCCACGCCGAGACCGGCATATTCGAGACCAGTGGACTCATCCTCGTCACAATCGATAAAGATATTATGCGCCCAGCTCAGGCTGATCGGCAGATAGGAATCGTATGCCAGATACAGAAAATGCCGGTCGTGAGCAACATACATGTTGCGCCAGTCCAGTTCATCATCGGCTGCTGTGGCATCGCGCGGATCCATCCCGACAGATTGATCATCACCCCAGTCCGAAGAGTCAGCATCCATGACCATTGAATCAACAGGATTGTGGAAAACAACTGAAGGCGGCTCATTGATATTGATGCGGACGGTGACAGTCCCGGAATACAGCCCTTCCGCATCGGCAACCCGATAAGTGAAACTGTCGAATCCCTGCATGAGTGCGGTATTCTGATAGACAATAACCCCTTCAGGAACCACAGTCTTCACCGACCCGACTGTCACCGGCTCACCTGGATTCACGACCAGACCGCCACCTGATGGAGGAGATATAATTTCGATGGAAAGCGGATCGAGATCACCATCGGGGTCACTGTCATTCTCGAGAACCGGGATGTAGATATAATCACCGGAATTGACAGTGACTTCATCATCCGATGCCGAGGGAGCCAGATTCGGAAGGCCTTCAAAATACTCCTCATCAGGGCTGGCAAGCACCTGGCCACGTGAAGTCAGCAGGAGCACACCCGCATCAGTGGCCATTCCGGAGACATAGTCCTGAATCACCAGCTGATCCGCCGGGCCGGATGTCCACGTCTCCCCGTCACGGGAGACTTTCATGACCCCATGTGATCCGTAGGCAACGAACCGGTCTCCGTCAAACAGCACTCCACGGAGTGCCACATTGTGCTGGGTTATCTGCACATGGTCGAATGTCATACCTCCATCCTTTGAATAGTATATGGATGGATAGCCCAGATGACCTTTGCTGCTGACGGACCGGGATACCGATGAAGCCACCACAATGCCTCTGCCGGCGGTTATTCCGGTTAGCTTCTCCGTGTTGGAATCGAAACCGGATAATGCAGCCGCCTGCCAGGATCTGAGGTCGCCACTTTTATAGAAAGCCATTGAAGGATAGCCCTGTTTTCGAGCGATGGCGTGAAATGTCCCGTCTGCATAACAAATATCCTCCAGCAGGGGGATTTGACTGACCGAAGCCCATTCGAGTCCGTCCGCCGACTGCAGGATATGGCCGCCCGCAGTGATGGCCACAAATGAATCCGAAACTGCTATAATCTTTGAAACAATCGCTCCCGATGGATGTGTATAGATCTGCCAGTCAAGACCGTCTGTGGAAACGGCTATCTCACCATCATTGGATCCGAGGACCCATGTGCTTCCATCACGGAACACCGCGGATGGGGCAAAAGGCAGGCTGAGTTCACCCATGCCGGTTTTCAGTCCCCGTTGAAATTCTGCATATTGACCATTGTCATTCATGAATGAGAGTGGACCGGTGCTCTCAACGAGATGGGAGACTTTATTCAAGGTCGGGTATGAAACGGCATCCCATTCACTGCCCTGTGATGAAATGGCTATGGCACCGGATTCCCCGACCACAACAAACCCGTCAGGTCCGGCGGCAATATCGTGCCAGTTGAGGTGACTCCATGGCGGGGTTACATCCAGCCAGGTCTTCATATCCCGGGATGTGGCTATTCTTCCATTTTCTCCAGCCACAACGATAAGGCCCTTTTCTTCGGCGATGGCACTGATATTGATAATCCCCTGAATATCAACCCGGCCACTGGTCCAGGACTGCCCGTCGACTGTATAATGAAGCCTGCCGTTTTTTCCGGCTGCGACAAGGCGCTCTCCAATCACTCCGAGGACCGTCACCCAATCCGATTGACTACCTCCAGCCAATGCAGCAGCGTCCTGCCAGCTCAGCCCGTCGGCAGACTTCACGATCATGCCACGCGACATGTCGACAGCATAAAATGTATCCATGAAAAACTGGATATGGTTGAAGAAACCGCCGGATGAGGTGAGGATGGTTTCATTCCAGTTCACGCCGTCGGTGGAGGAAATGCGTGCTATTGTTCTTCCACCCGGTCCGGATTCGGCGATGGCGAATCCGGTGATGCCTGTGTTGGAGACAACAAACCGGGTCAGGCTGTTGTATCTGCCGGTCAGGCCGGACGCCTTCTTCAGTGACAGGGAATCATTTCCCGGCTCGAAGTAAACCAGATCCAGCCCCTGGGGAACTGTCGTGAACCCGAAAACATCGACCCAGGAAGCTCCCATTATCACATTGTCGGAGAAAACCGCAGAGGTGGAAAAACTGCGCGTGGTCGACGATTCAATGACTTCCCACGACCGGCCATCCGCAGAAAAAAGCATGGTCCCCGCTTCACCCGCCGCGTAATACGATGCCCCGGCCCTTTCAATGACTTTCAGGTCGCTGACAGTGACCTGCCCTGCCGGCGGAACAAATTCCGCGGATGCCGGTTCCATAAATGCCACCAGCCACGTCACTGTCAGTGCACACATAAATTGCAAATGGACACGCCGGCCGACCACGAAGCCCATTTTTTTCAGTCCTATGCAGGTGCTCATGAATCACAATCTCCCATTTCTTATGTTGAAAATATCGACAGGCGAAGTGTGAACTGAAATGAATCGGGACACATGAGACACTCGCCCCGGTATCAGCGTTCCGGAACCACGGTATGCACCGGCTTCCGGGATTAGGGGTTGCCGGATGGGATTGGGATTATATGATGGCCGTTGTTCACCAAACGGGCTTATGCGTTTTTTTCTGGCCAGTCTGCTGATTTTTACGGGGATGTTTTCCCTGGTTCATGGTGGCGCCGATACCGGTCGGCAGGGTGTAAATGTGTCATTCCGCAATGAGGTGATGGCTGTGCTTTCGAAGGCCGGCTGCAACATGGGCGCCTGCCACGGCAACAAGAATGGGAAATACGGCTTCAAGCTCTCACTCCGCGGCGAAAGTCCTGAGGCGGATCACCATGCTGTCACGGGCGAATTCCATGGGCGCCGCATCAACCCGTGGTTACCCGGTCAGAGCCTCATTCTCGCCAAAGCAACCGGGGAAATCCCTCACGAGGGCGGCAGGCGGTTCGGCCGTGATTCCAGATACTTCGCCATACTTGAATCGTGGATTGAATCCGGGGCACCGGATGACGGTGACGAGGCGCGTCTGCCGGTCTCCATTGAAGTCACTCCTTCGGGAACACAGTTTATTGAATATCCAGTCCGGAGTCTGGAGATTCGTGCCATGGTCACCTACGAGGACGGACGCACAGAGGATGTGTCCGATCTGGCTGTCTACGAATCCTCCAATCCGATTGTGGAGATCTCGATGGGAGGAGTGGTTCAGTCACTGCAACCCGGTGAAACCACCATTCTTGTGCGTTACCTGCATTTACAGAAAGCCATTCCAGTCGCCTTCATCCCATCGAATCCGGACTTTGTGCCGATGGATGCTCCGGTGGCAGGGTTCATCGACCAGCATATCAACCGCAAGCTTGAAAAACTGAAGCAGCATCCGGCCGGGCGCTGTGACGATGCCACCTTCATGCGCCGGGCATGGCTGGACCTCACCGGCATCACCCCGCCGGCTGGGGCGGTGATTCCATTCATCGAAAGCACCGACGAATCCAGGCGCCACCGCCTGATTGAAGAGCTGATGGAGACTCCCGAATTTGCATCCTTCTGGGCTCAGAAGTGGGCGGACCTCCTCAAGGTCGAGGAAAAGACCCTCGACCGGAAAGGCGTTATGTCGTTCTACCAGTGGATACGCACCGGCATAGCCAATGACCGCCCACTGGATGAGTTCGCCGCGGGAATTATTGCCGCCTCCGGCAGCACCTACACCACCCCGCCGGCCAATTTCTACCGCGCGAACCGCACGGCGACCGAAAGGTCTGTCGCGGCGGCGCAGGTGTTCCTCGGCACCCGACTCCAGTGTGCCGAATGCCATAACCATCCTTTCGACCGCTGGACCCAGAATGACTACTACTCATGGGCATCCGCATTCGCCACTGTGGATTACCGGGTTCTGGAAAACCGCCGACGCGACAGCAACGACCAGCATGAATTCGTCGGCGAGCAGGTGGTTTTCGACCGTCCAGACGGGATGGTCAGAAACCCCACAAGCGGAAAAATGGCACTCCCCCGCGCTTTGGGCAGCGAGCAGATTCTGCCGGATGGCGCGGCCCGACGCGAAACACTGGCGGAGTGGATGACCTCACCCGACAACAGACAATTCGCCCGGGTTCAGGTCAACCGCATCTGGTATCACCTGATGGGCCGGGGCCTTGTTGAGCCGGTTGATGACTTCCGGGCCACCAACCCGCCCAGTCACCCACGGCTCCTCGAGGAGCTGACCGACCTGTTTATCGAGGAAGGATTCCGTATCCGGCCTGTTATCCGCGCTGTCATGAACTCGGAAGCATGGCAGCGATCCTCATTTCGACACGTTGGAAATCCCGTGGATGATCCTGTCAATTATGCCCGCTGCGTACCAGGGCGACTGTCAGGAGAGCAGATACTTGATTCCATAACCCGGGCTCTTGAGGCCCCGGTGGAATTCAACGGTTATGCCCCCGGAACCCGTGCCATCGAGATTCCCGGCGTGGAAGCCATCCGAGCCAGGTATCGAAGACCATCGGATGGGGACAAGTTCCTGAAAGTTTTCGGCAAACCCCCGCGACTGCTCAGCACCGATGAGGAGCGCACCTGCTCCCCGACCATGACACAGGCATTCCAGCTGGTCAGCGGCCCGCTGGTCAACGAACTCGTCTCCCGCCCCGATAACCGCCTCAGCCGTCTTGACAATCCGTCAGTCTCCCCGGAACACGCACTCATCGACCTGTTCTGCGCCTTTATTTCAAGACCGCCTACCGATGCCGAAGTCCAGCATTTCCTCGACTATCTGAACAGTCAGCCTTCCCGCCGTCACGCACTGGAGGACATCAGCTGGGCTCTCATCAATTCCAAGGAATTTCTCTTCCGCTACTGAACCGACCGACATTTCACACCATCTGAAGAATTAATATCGGAGCGACCCCATGAGCAACCGGAAAGAAACGGAAAACAGATATCAGTGCGGTGGATTTGACCGGTCCGGCCTTTCCCGCCGTGCATGGCTGAAGGCCGGCGGACTCGGACTTCTCGGACTCAATGCCACCAACTGGATCGAGGCACTGGCGGCCAGCCCGAGCCGGATCGCCCCGCGGGCCAAATCGGTGATCTTCCTTTTTCAGTGGGGCGGGCCCAGTCAGATCGACATGTTCGATATGAAACCGGAGGCCCCGAGTGGCATCCGGTCGCCGCTCAAAATGATTTCGTCGAATGTCCCCGGGATGCCCATCTGCGCGGACCTGAGCAACATGGCGGGGCTGATGGACAAGGTCTGCCTGATTCGCAGCGTCCACCATGACATGAAGAATCACAACTCGGCCGGATACTACGCCCTGACCGGTCACCGCCCGCCTGTGGATGACATACGTCTGAGGGACTCGCTGGAGCTTTACCCGGCTTACGGATCCGTGGTGGATGCCCTTGCGCCGAACAGCCATCCCATGCCGACCGCTGTTTCCTATCCCTATGTTATCCGGGACGGCTCGGCCACTCCGGGACAGCACGCCAGCTTTCTGGGAAAGAAACACGATCCATTCCTTGTCACCGGAAACCCCGCCTCGGAGCAGTTCCGGCTGCCCGAACTCACGCTGCCCAAAAACCTCGGTTTCGAGCGCCTGATGAGCCGGCGGGGACTGCAGAAGTATATCGACTCCACTGCCAGAGCCTTTGACCGGTCCGCGGAGGCCGCAGGCATGGACCAGTATTATGACAAGGCCCTGGCAATGCTGCACTCCCCCAATGTCCGCCGCGCCTTCAATATCCACGATGAACCCGCCGCTGTCCGGGAAGAATACGGTCCCACTCCCTATGGCCAGAGCTGCCTGCTCGCCCGCCGCCTCGTCGAGGCCGGGACCAAATTTGTGACCGTTTACTTCTCGCCGAGCATTGGCGGCCGCTCCAAAACCGACGGCGGCTGGGATACCCACGGTTTCTCCAACACCCGGATGTATGAAATTGTCACCGCCTACCACATGCCTCTCACAAATCATGTTCTCCCTGTGTTCCTGACAGACCTCGACCGACGTGGACTGCTGGATGAAACACTGGTGGTCTGGATGGGGGAATTTGGAAGGACGCCGAAGATCAACGCCAATGTCTCCCGTGATCACTGGCCTCAATGCTACACCGTGCTGCTCGCCGGAGCCGGAGTGAAGGCAGGCTTTGTCTACGGCGCCTCCGACCGGCACGCTGCCTACCCCGCCGAAAATCCGGTGCGGCCGGATGACCTTGCCGCCACGCTCTTCCATCTGCTGGGAATCGACCCGGCAACCCATGTCATGGGTGTGAACAACCGCCCTCTGCCCATCTCAAATGGCTCAGTCATCCCGGGCATCCTCAGCTGATCCGCGATCAGGGCACACCGACACGCGCCTGACTGCTGTATCCGGCCCGATCGGTCTCACTTTTTGGAGGCTCAGCTGGTGGTTGGATGGCCGCTGCGACCGGGATGAAGCTCATGCAGGTCGGCAATCCCATTGGCCTCCATGTATTCCCGAAGGCCCCTCAGAATCCTGACCACGAGCATGGGGCCCTCATAGACCAGGCCTGTGTAGAGCTGCACGAGTGACGCACCATTGCGGAACTTGTCGAGAGTGGATTCGAGATTGTGGATTCCGCCGACGCCGATCAGGGGGATCCGGCCGCCGGACTGATCATAGAGAAAACGCAGAACTTCATTGCTGCGTTTTTCGAGCGGGGCACCGGAGAGCCCGCCCTTTTCCGAGTAGCTGTCAGCGGGAGGCTTGCGGGGGAGAGTCGGTCTTTCGGAAGTGGTGTTGGTGGCCACAATTCCGGCAAGGCCGAAGTCAAGGGACACCTGAAGGACATCAGCCAGTTCTTCCTCCGCCAGGTCCGGCGAGACCTTGACGAGAACAGGCCGGCGATCAGTACCGGTATTCTCCTCCATGACCGTCTCGACAATGCGGCTCAGCGCGTCCTTCTCCTGGAGTGATCTCAGACCGGCTGTGTTCGGTGAGCTGACATTGATGACAAAAAAATCGGCATATCGCCGAAGTTTGCGAAAACTGTAGAGATAATCGAAATGCGCCTTGGAAATGTCGGTGATGAGCGACTTTCCGAGGTTGATGCCGACCGGGTGGGCCGGCCAGAGTGACCGCTCCACCCACTCCTCAAGCTGTTCGGCAAAAGCATCGGCGCCGGGGTTGTTGAAGCCCATCCGGTTGATCAGAGCCTGATGGGATTTGACCCGGAACATCCGTGGCCCCGGATTGCCCGGCTGCTCATGCTGGGTCACACCGCCGATCTCGCTGAATCCGAACCCCATGGACTCCCACACCGGGAGCGCTGTGGCCGCCTTGTCCATGCCTGCCGCCAGACCCACCGGATTGGGAAAATCCATCCCCATGCACTTCACCGGAATGTTGGGGACTTTGAGGAGATCCCGGAAAAAGAAAGCCTGATTGGGAAGATGTGACAACGCCGAAAGCATCGACATCGAGACATTGTGCGCCACTTCAGGCGGCAGACTGAAAAGCACCGGCCGGACGAAGGCTTTGTATAGGTTCCGCTGTTTCATGAATCCATGGCGACAATTAAATTCAATGGCACTAATTTAAAACGACTCTCCGCTTCCGGACGAGCGGATCCGCACCGGGCCTGCTCCGGCTCCGGCTCCGCCCCGCCGTCAGGGCTTCACACCATTCGGAAGCGGAAAAAATATGGTCTGGCCTATCGCCATCCTGCGCGGATTCACATTCGGGTTGGCCTTGACAAGGTCATCCACGGAAATGTTGACGTTATATTCATTATTGATATAGCGGACCAGTGAAGAATAGCTGTCTCCGGACTTGATCTCCAGCTGGTAGAGAGTGTGCCCCTCGGGTGCAACGGGTGATCCGGACTCCGGCTGGGCGACCGATGCCCCGCCGGTTGTGGAACTGCCGCCCCCGGGTGATGGGGCCACTGCGAGAGCACGGAGCTGAACTTCAAGATTCTCGAAGCTTTTCTCTATCTGATTTCTGATTTCCTCGTTCTTGCGGCTCCATTCGGCGTTGAGGTCCTGGATTTCCTTTCGCAGCTGCTGGACCTCTGCCTTTGTGGCAAACTGGGAGGTGTCAACCTCCGGGGCAGCCCCCACTTTGGTTTCAAGGAGGCTGAGAGACCGCTCCATATCGGAGATGCGGCGCAGAAAATTTTCGCGATCGCCTTCCATCTGTCGGACGGTCAGCTGGAGTCTTTCAAAGGTTTCGAGGAAATGCTGCTGGGATGCCTTGCGCTGTGCCTGGGGAATCTGGGCTCCTGTCGTCCAGTCCATTCCGCATATCAGAAGAACCATGATGCCTGTGAAAATAACCAATCGCCTCATGGATCGCATTGTGCGTCAGATCCAGAGTGGAGGCAAGTGCAAGGCATGGTGACTCGCTGAAATCGCCATCCGTTCAATGCGGCACCATGGATTCGAGTTCGCTGCGGGATTTCTGTTCTCGTCCCAGCTGCCATCGCCAGTATCGGGAGAGGATGAACCTGGCGTCCTCGAGGAACAGGTAGTTGATGGGAACGAGAATCAGGGTGATGCCGGTGGCGAAGAGGATGCCCCAGCCGAGTGATATTCCCATGGGAATCACGAACTGCGCCTGCGTGCTCTTTTCGAACATGAGTGGCAGAAGTCCTGCGAATGTGGTGATGGAGGTGAGGAGGATGGCGCGGAAACGGCGTGTTCCGGCGGTTGCCACCGCTTCCCGAAGATCCATGCCCTCGCGGCGGCGGCGATTGATGTAGTCGACCATGACAAGGCTGTCATTGACCACCACACCGCAGAGAGCCAGCATGCCGAACAGCGACATGATACTCAGCGTGTATCCCATCAGCACGTGGCCGAGGATGGCTCCCACCAGACCGAAGGGGATCACCGACATCACAATGAAGGGCTGGAAATAGGATTTGAATGGAATGGCGAGCATCGCATAGATGGCGAAGAGGACGATGACCAGTCCGAGGCGGAGGCTTCCCATCTGCTCGGCCTGCTCACGCGCTTCGCCCTCCAGCGACCATGCCATGCCGGGGTAATTCGGAACAATACGGTTCAGCTCTTCAATGAGGTCGGCCTTGATCGCTTCGAGATTGGCTTTTTCCTTGTCGGCGTCCGCCGTGACATTGACGGCGCGGTTCCGGTCAATGCGGGTGATCTCATTGAAGGACCGGCCAATTTCGGCATCCGCCACCACCTGAAACGGAATTTCGGTGCCATCACCATTCCCGGAGCGGATCCTCATATTCATCAGGTTTCCGATCGAACGCCTTTCCTGTTCTGGATATCGCACCATGACGCGCACGTCGTCCTGGCCCCGCTGAATGCGCTGGGCCTCGCCGCCGAAGAAGGCCTGCCGCGCCTGACTGGCCAGCTGCTGCTGAGTGATATTGTAGATACTGGCCTCGGGTTTGATGGACAGTTTGATCTCGGGCTTGCCGCCTTCAAACGAATCCGAGATGTCGAAGAGGTTCGGGTAGGTGGAAAGCACGGCCTTGATTTCCGCAGCGGCCATCTTCATGTCCTCGAAGGACTGCCCGGTGAGACGGACGTCAATCGGATCCGAGCTGCGGCCGATCTCCGCACGGAAGTTGATATTCTGAGCGCCGGGAATGACACCGATTTTCTGTCGCCATTCCCCGACGATCTTCTGCGGATCCAGTTCGACCGAGCGCTCCTCCGGGGGCATCAGCTTCATCGAGACTTCACCCAGATGACTCTGTCCACTGGAACTTTCACTGCCGCCCCGGCGCCCGAAGCCCTGCCCGCCGGTCGCCGACAATATCGCGGTGACCATGCTTTCACCTGATTTCGGGTCAATGTAGTTCGCACGGATTTCCTCTGCCGCCTTTTCAATTCTTTCGATGTACTGGCGGGTGACTTCAATGGGAGTGCCCTCCTGCATGGTCAGAGTCGCGGTGGCGGTCTCGCTGGCCACGCGCGGGAAAGGCAGGAAGCGGATCCTGTTGCTCATGACGAGGCTGAAAATCAGCAGACTGAAACCGACGAATACAGAAAGCGTCAGGTATCTGTGATTGCAGCAGACTCTGAGAAACGGCTGGTAGACGCGCCCGGCCACGAATTCCAGTCCGTCGGCAAAGAAGTTCTGGATACGGGCGAACAGCCCCTGCCGCGACGACTCGGGAAGGAATTTCACGTGCTTGAGGTGGGCCGGAAGGATCAGCTTGGATTCAATGAGGGAAAAGAGCAGAACCGGGATGACCACCAGCGCGATCTGGGCAAAGATCTTTCCGCGGACGCCGGCCCCAAGCAGCAGCGGAATAAACGCCACCACTGTGGTGAGAACTCCGAAAATCACCGGCACAGCGACTTCCTGAGCCCCCTCGATGGCGGCCTGTTCCGGCGGCTTTCCATGCAGACGCTGATGCGTGTAAATATTTTCACCGGTGACGATGGCGTCGTCGACGAGGATCCCCAGCACGAGGATAAAGCCGAACAGGCTGAACATGTTGATGGTGGCGCCGATGTGGGGCATGACCGCCAGACACCCCGAGAAGCACACCGGGATGCCCACACAGACCCAGAACGCCAGCCATGGACGAAGAAACAGGGTCAGGATGGCAAAGACAAGGACCATGCCCATCATCATGCTGTCACCGAGGGTCTTGAGTCGCGCCTTCACAATGCGGGATCGGTCATCCCAGTAGCCGATTTCAACACCGGGCGGGAGGGTGGCCTTTCTCTCCTCGATGTAATCCTTTACTGCGTTGGCGAGGGTGATGGCGTTCTGGTTGCCCACCCGGGCCACGAAAACCAGGACAGACGGTTTGCCGTTGTAAGTGGTGATGAGCGGGGTTTCCTCAAAACCGTCGACCACTGTGGCGATGTCGCCGACCCGAACCAGGGTGCCGTCCTCACGGGCAACCAGGACAATATTTTCAAACTCCTCGCGGTTGTATGCCTGGCCTTTGGTCCTGAGGAGGATATCCCCGCCTTCGGTTTTGATCCGTCCTGCCGGCAGATCAAGGGATGTCCGCGCCACGGCCTGCCGGACATCCTCGAGCGTCAGCCCGTATTCGCGCAGGGTTTTCTCGGAGACTTCTATGGCCACTTCATATGGGCGGGTGCCCTGAAGGGTCGCCTGCGTCACATCGGGAAGAGCGAGAATCTCCTCGCGAACCATCTTGCCCAGTTCCTTGAGGTCGCTTTCACTCATGTCGGCGGCGAGGACAACACTGATGACACTGCCACGCGGCTGGGAGAGGCTGATGACCGGTTTTTCCGTATTGGCGGGAAAGGTGTTGATGGCGTCGACCCGGTTCTTGATGTCGTCGAGGAGTTCGCGGTTGTCATAGCCCTTGTCGACTTCGATGGTCACCACCCCGGCTCCTTCGGCCGCGGTGGATGTCATTTCCTTGATGCCCTCAAGGTCCTGCAGCGCCTCCTCAATCCGGATGATCACCCCCTCCTCGACATCCGAGGGCGCAGCGCCGCGGAAGGGAACCCGCACAGTGATGATGTCCAGCTCGAAGTCCGGGAAGACCTCGGTCGGAATACTCATGAACAGGGTGCTGAATCCCGACAGGAAAATTGCCGCCATCAGCAGGTTGGCAGCCACGCCGTTTCGGCAGAACCACGCGATCATTCCATTCATGGATCAGTCTCCAGTCTGTTGATTTTTTTTGCCCCGGGCACCGGGAGGACCGCCACCGCCGCCCGGGGCATCCGGAACGGGGGCCACTCCGTCGATGATCGGGCTGACTTCCATGCCGTTCACCGCAAAGGG